>JALOQX010000126.1 GCA_025459265.1 Pirellulaceae bacterium
GTGATTCCCAGTCGCACGACGCTCCGAGTCGTGATTCCCAGTCGCACGACGCTCCGAGTCGTGATTCCCAGTCGCACGACGCTCCGAGTCGTGATTCCCGGAACGCCAACCTTGACGTGCCGACTTCACATCGCAGCTCGGCGGAACTACGGCTCGACTCGGAGAGTCGAGCGACGATTATTTGGCACACCTTTGACCCGGATGTGGAGGTGTTGATCGGCACGCGGACTCGGCCGCATTGGGATCAAACTGGAGCCGTCACGTTCGTCACGATTCGGCTGGCGGATTCCGTACCCAAGGCTGTCATCCAGCGGTGGCTTGCGGAACAACAGGCCTGGTTGTCGCGTCGCGGCTTGAAGGACCTGGAGGTGGATTCGATGCTCGCGCGCACCGACCTTCCGCGTGACTTGCAGCGGGCCTTCACGAAGTTCAGGAATCAGCGATGGAACGAGCATCTCGACAGCTGCCACGGCTCGTGTCTGCTGAGGAATACCGAGTATGCCCGCATCGTCGCTGATGCGTTGCTGCACTTTGACGGCGTCCGCTACGACGTGGATCGCTTCGTCATCATGCCAAACCATGTGCACGTGCTGGTTCAAATGCGTCCGGGGTGGGAACTGCGCAAACAATGTGAATCGTGGATGCGGTACTCGGGAAGGCAGATTCACGCCGCGGCGAAGACGTCGGGGCCGTGTTGGGCTGAGCCCTTTGACCACGTCGTACGCAACGCAGATCAGTTCCAGTATCTGTGCCAGTACATTGTCGACAATCCGCGGAAGGCGAGGCTCCGGCCAGGTGAGTATTTGTTGTGGATTCGCGGCCCGGGGTTTTTCCGCGAGGTGGTCGAAGCGAAGCCGTAGCTCTTTCTTCGCCGACTCGGAGAGTCGGCCGACGTCGCACGACTCTCCGAGTCGTGTCGCGTCATCTGCCCACGAACGTGTGGACGCCCTGCTCGACTCGGAGAGTCGAGCGACAACTCGAGCGACAAACGGAAACTTCCCCCAGGCTTACACGGCGCTGCGTGCGTGGTACTTGGTATGCAGCAGGTGGTGCGAACGCTCGCCCAGCGGCTGGCCGAGAAACGTCGCGTACAGCTCGGCAATGGCCGGATTGTCGTGCGACTTGCGGAGTGTCTTGCTTTCATCTTCCTGATAGATTGCCTGGATGCGCGCGAGCCGCACCGTATCGTTGGTGAACCGCGGCTGGCCACCGCCGCCGATGCACCCGCCCGGACACGTCATCACCTCGATGAAGTGGTACTGCCGCTCACCGGCCAGAACAGCGTCCACCAGCCGCTGGGCGTTGGCCAGCCCGTGGGCCACCGCCACGCGCAGTTCCACTCCCTCGAGGAACGACCAGTCGGGGCGTGTGTCTTCGATCACCAGCGACGCCTCCTTCACCCCCGTCAGCCCCATCACGGGGGCGACGTGCAGGTTGTCCAACGGGAGCGGGCGGCCGGTGACGACTTCGTAGGCCGTGCGCAGCGCCGCTTCCATGACGCCGCCGGTGGTCGCGAAGATGTCGGCGGCCCCGGACGAGAGTCCGAGCGGCGCGTCCATCTCGCTCTCGGGCAAGGACAGGAAATCGATCCCCGCGGCGCGGATCATCTTGCCCAGCTCGCGGGTGGTCAGCACGGCGTCCACGTCCGGCCCGCCGCTGGCGTTCATCTCCGGCCGCTGACACTCGAACTTCTTGGCGGTGCAGGGCATGACCGACGCGACGAAGATCTGCTCGGGTTTGAGGCCCAGTTTCTCGGCGTAGTACGTCTTGGCCAGCGCCCCGAACATCTGCTGGGGCGACTTGCAGGTTGACAGGTGCGGCAGAATCTGCGGATGAAAATACTCGGCAAACAGGATCCAGCCTGGCGAACAGCTGGTGAACATGGGCAACGCAGCGGGCTGGCCGTCCACCAAGGTGCGTCGCAGACGAGCCAGCAGTTCCGACCCTTCTTCCATGATGGTCAGGTCCGCCGCAAAATTCGTGTCGAAGACGGCATCGAAGCCGAGCTTGTGGAGTGCGGTCGTCATCTTGCCCGTCACCAGCGTGCCCGGCGGGCAGCCGAAGCACTCGCCCAGCGCGGCGCGAATCGCCGGAGCCGTCTGCACGACGACGTGCTTGTGGGGATCGTCGATCGCATCCCACACGCGTTCGATGTGCGACTGCTCAGTGATCGCGCCCACTGGGCAGACGGCGGCGCACTGACCGCACTGGACGCAGGCCACGGTGCTCAACTCGCGATTGAACGCCGGCCCGATGGCGGTGTCAAAACCGCGCCCCTGGGCCCACAGCGCGCCGACGTGCTGGGTCTCCGCACACACGCTGACACAACGTCGGCACTTGATGCACTTGCCATGATCCCGGATCAGTCCGGGTGTGGAGAGATCGATCCGCTTGCGGGTCTTCTGGCCGGTATAGGTGATCGAGCGGATGCCCAGTTCGGCCGACAACGCCTGCAGCTCACAGTCCTCGCGCCGGTCGCAGGTCTGGCAATCCCCGTCGTGCTCGGACAACAGCAGCTCGACGACCAGCCGGCGTGACTCGCGCACGCGCCGCGTATTGGTCCGCACGCGCATGCCCTCCCGGACGGGGAGCGAGCAGGAGGCGGCCAGGTTCAGCATGCCCTCGATCTCCACGACGCACACCCGGCAGGCACCGATCGCCTGAAGCCGCTCGACGTAGCACAACGTCGGAATGCGGACCCCGGCCTGCCGTGCCGCGTGCAGCACCGTGGTGCCCTCCGCCACTTCCACCGGCGTGTCATTGATCGTCAACCGCACCATCGCAACTCACCCTTTCGCTGCTCGTCAGAGGTCCCTCAGCGCGTGCCGCTGGAGACCAGTTCGCTGTTGCCGTTTACCCGCCGGCCGTAGTCGCAGCGCAGACAGCGCTGGGCCTGACGCACCGCGACCGACTCGCGCCACGGCTGCTCGACCTCATCAAAGTTGTTGCAGCGCCGTTCGACCGGAATCAGCGGCAGTTGCTCGCGCGGTTCGCTCGACGGGCCGACATTGGGATCGAAGAACGTGTCGACTTCCTGCAGGTCGCGCCAGAAGGCATGCTCGTGGCCGGTCAGGTATTTGTCGATGCCCACGGCCGCGCGCTCGCCAGCCGCCACGGCTTCGACGACCGACGACGGACCGCTGACGGCGTCGCCCCCGGCGAAGACCCACTTGGCCGAGGTCTGGCCCGTCACGGCATCCGCCACGAGGAAGCCGCCGGCGCGGACCTGGAGCGAGACGTCGTCACAGAACCGCTGCGACTCGAGCTGCTGACCGATCGCCACCAGCACCTGGTCGGCGGGAATCACAAACGGTTCCCCGCCCTCTTCCGGGCGGCGGCGGCCGGAGCGATCGAACTGGCCGAGCCGCATCGGCTTGCAGCGCACGCCCGTCACCACCCCTGCCTCGGACATGATGGCCTCGGGGGCCGTCAGACACTGCAGCTTGACCCCTTCATGCAACGCCTCTTCAATCTCCTCCTTGTAGGCCGGCATCACCTCGCGACTGCGCCGGTACACCACCGTGACATCGCGGGCGCCGAGCCGCACGGCGGTGCGCGCCGCGTCGATCGCCGAATTGCCTCCCCCCACCACCACAACCTTCTGCCCCACGCGGACCGACCCGCGCAGGTTGTAGAGGCGGAGGAAGTTCAAGGCGTCGGTGATGCCTTCGACGTGATCACCCGGAATGCCCAGACCCAGGCCCAGCGGCGCTCCCACGCCGAGGAACACCGCTTCACAGCCTTCCGCCCGCAGTGACTTGAGCGAGAAATCCCGGCCGAGTTGCATGTCGGTCAGGATGTCGACACCCATGTTCTCGATCATGCGCACTTCCCGCGCCACGATCTCGCGGGGGAGCCGATAGGCGGGAATGGCCTGCACCAGCATGCCCCCCGGTCGCGGCTCCGCCTCGTAGACTTTCGGCTGGTAGCCCAGCCGGGCCAGGAAGTAGGCACACGACAGTCCGGCCGGCCCCGCCCCCACGATCGCGATCTTGCGGCGCGCGTTGTCCGGATTCTCCCGGACCTCGGGGAGCTGGATCGTCACCTCCTGGTCCACCATGAACCGCTTGACGCCACGAATCGACACGGGTTCGTCGAGTATTGCGCGACGGCACTTGTCTTCGCAGGTGTGGAAGCAGACACGCGAGCAGATGGCCGGGAACGGATTCCGCTCGCGGTGCAACCGCAGCGCCTCCGCACAGCGATCTTCCGCCACGAGCGAAACGTAGCCGGGGATGTCCACGTTGGCCGGACACGCGCTGGAACAGGGAGCGTACACCAGATCGGGACACACGCCGGCGCGGCAGTGCCGGTCCCGAATGTGCTCGACGTACTCGTGGCCGAAGTGGCGGATCGTGGACAGCACCGGGTTGGGGGCCGTCTGGCCGAGTCCGCACAGCGAGGATTCCTGGATCGATTCGCCCAGATCAATCAATCGTTCCACGTCGGCTTCCTCGCCCTTGCCGGCGCAGATCCGTTCCAGGATCTCCAGCATCCGTTTCGTGCCCACCCGACAGGGCACGCACTTGCCGCAGGACTCCTCCTGCACGAACTCGAGAAAGAACCGGGCCACATCCACCATGCAACTGTCCTCGTCCATGACGATCAGGCCGCCCGAACCCATGATGGCGCCGAGTTCCGAGAGGGACTCGTAATCCAGCGGCACGTCCAGATGCTGTTTGGGAATGCAGCCGCCCGACGGGCCGCCCATCTGCGCCGCCTTGAACTCCTTGCCGGACAGAATTCCGCCGCCGATGTCGTAAATCAAGTCGCCCAGCGGCATGCCGATGGGGACTTCCACCAGTCCGGAGTTCTTGATGGCCCCGGCCAGCGCAAACACTTTCGTGCCGCGGCTGCGCTGCGTGCCGTGCCGCGCGTAAGCAGCGCCACCCCCCAACACGATGGCCGGAACGTTGGCATACGTCTCCACATTGTTCAAGAGCGTGGGCCGCCCCCACAGACCGCGCTGCGCGGGGAACGGCGGCCGTGGCCGCGGCTCGCCGCGGTTCCCCTCGATCGACGTCAGCAGCGCCGTTTCCTCGCCACACACGAACGCGCCGGAACCCATCCGCAGTTCCACGTCAAAATCGACACCGCTCCCGAGTATGTTCGTCCCCAGCAGCCCGCGCCCGCGCGCTTGCCCCAGCGCCACCTGGAGCCGCTCGACCGCCAGCGGATACTCCGCCCGCACGTAGATGAACCCCCGCTGCGCCCCGATCGTGCACGCGGCAATGGCCATCCCCTCCAGCACGGCGTGCGGATCGCCTTCCAGCAGACTGCGATCCATAAACGCGCCCGGATCTCCCTCGTCCGCGTTGCAGACCACGTACTTCACGTCGCCGTCCGCCTTGCGCGTGAAGTCCCACTTCCGCCACGTCGGGAACCCCGCTCCCCCGCGTCCGCGCAGCCCCGAGACACGCAGCTCCTCCAGCACGGTCTCGCCGCGGCGCTCCCGCAGAACCTTCGCCAGCGCCTGGTATCCCTGCTGGCCAAGGTAGTCGTCGATCCGCTGCGGATCGATCCGGCCGCAATTGCCCAATACGACCTTCGTCTGCCGCCGAAAGAAATCGATTTCCTGGATCCGCGACACGTGCCGCCCGTCCGGCCGGCGATGGGTCAGTCGATCCACCACCTCGCCTCGACCGATGTGACTCCGCACGATGTCCGCACAATCCTGCGGACGCACGTGCTCGTAGAACACGTCCCCCAGCAGCACGACCGGACCGCCGGAACAAGGTCCCAGACAGCCGACTTCGCAGATCTCGGTCTTGCCCCGTAGACCCTGGGCATCCAATTGTTCTACCAGCGCTTCCTGGACGCGCCGCGCGCCCGAAGCAATGCAGCTCGCCCCCAGACACAGCCGGATCGACACGATCCCCTGGGCCTCCCGCTGCGCCCGCGCCTGGCGGACCGCGTCACACACGTCGAGCAGCTGCTGTTCATTGGCGAGAATGTCGCTCATACCGTCTCCTGCCTCGCTTCACGTCGGACCGCGTCGCGCGCCCCCGGCACGCGGTACTTCTCCAAGATCCCCATCAACTGCCCCGGACGTACCCGCTCGTGCACGTCGTCATCGATCATGATCACCGGAGCCAGCCCGCACGCACCAAAACATCGTCCTACGTCGAGCGAAAACGTCTGATCCGCCGTCGTCTCGCCCACCTCCACGCGCAACGCGCTGCGCAAGGCCGCCAACACGTCCTTGCCCCCCCGCACGTAACACGCGGTGCCCAGGCAGACACGAATGAGATGACGGCCACGCGGCACCGTCGTGAAGAAGGAATAGAACCCGACCACGCCCGCCACTTCGCTGAACGACTTGCCCAACGCCGTGCTGATCCGCCGCAGCGCCGCGTCAGGCAGGTAACCGAAAATCGCCTGCGCGATCTGCAGCACCGGAATCAAAGCGCCCGGCACGTCCCGGTACTGCTGCAGCACGTCGTCCAGCTGCGCGAACCGCTCAGCGTCCGTGACTTCATGACAACCAGCACACGGCGCACTCTCGACCGTCATACGCGCCTCTCACATTGTGAAAAAATACACGGAACGTCTGCCGCATCCGCCTCGTCGTCCACTCGTTGTTTCAATCCACGCACACATCCCTGGCGGCAGATTCAAGAAGAAGAACGTGCCTCGGTGCCCCCGGGCAACACGGCCTCGGTCGGACCCGAGCAACTCCGCCACCCACGGCTGGGTTTCGCCGGCGACGCGACACGCACCTCTGGCCCGCCGACGATCGCTTGGCTTCCTGCTTGCTCTTTCCCAACCGTAGCGTGTAATGCGCCAGTCTGTCAAGGAGAGCCCGTGGGATTGCGCGGTCGCGCGCTTTTTGAGGAGGCCTTGTGGATCTTCGCCATCACCGTGTGCACATCCATCTCGCCCAAGACGAATTAACGCAAATGGCACTGTCGCAATTGCAGACTGAACAAGCAGCGTCTGCCCGACCGCAGGCGTGCTACTGACAGACGGCGGTAAGGTTCCGGGTCGATGACCCGTCGGGCGGCGCCGTGCCCAGGCGCGCACACTCGCGTTGATCGTGGCATTCGACCAGATGTCGGAGGCTCGCCGCGCCCATCCATCCAATCTGCAGGATCAGGCCGCCGACCACAAGATACCCGCCGCCGTCGCCAAATCCATAATGGTGCAGCCCGGTGCGCAGCACGCAGTTGACGCCGTACCACGCCATGCCCAAGAGCGTGAAGCAGGCCGCGGACAGGAAGGCCCAGCCGAACTGACCGATCCATGCGGATTGGCGCGCGGAGAGCAACCCGACGTATCCCAACAGCGCAACGAGGGTCCAGACCTCTTTCGGATCCCACCCCCAGCCGCGTCCCCACACGTGGTCCGCCCACACGCTGCCGGACGTGGTCCCCATCACCATGAGCAGAACACCGAGTTGCACCGCACGCTGCGAGCACGACGCCAGGTTGCCGAGCGTTGGATGATCCTTCGCTCCGGCCAGATGGTAGCCCAGCAGGACATTGGCGATGCCCAGGGCAAGCAGGAACGCAGCACCGCTCGCGGCGATCGTCATCACATGCACGGCCAGCCATCCTTGACTCCGCAGCTCGGGCGACAGAGGTCGCACACCCGCGTCAAGAGGTGGTGTGCACATGACCGCCAACAACAGTGTGGCGACGGTAACGCCTGTGGCGATGGTCAGCACGTGCGCGTCGCGGCGGACCGCCTCGAATTTGATACCCAGCAGCATGACACACAGCGCAACGAACAGAACACACTCGTAGGTGCTCGCCACGGGCACGTGTCCTGATATCACGGTCCGCCACGCGAAGACTCCGAGCAGGATCACGAGACCGAGGGCAATCCCAGCTCGCCCACCGGCGAGGAACGTTGGCCTTCCAGAAACCAGGTGCAACAACAGGCTGAAGCCCGCCAGACTGAAGCTCACCAACGCCCCGCGCAGTGGGGCGGCGCGGTTGTACAGGACTTCCGCGTACGCGCTCGCCGCCGCGCCGGGCACCTCACTCTCACTTGCCAGCAGGTTCAGGCAATCCAGCCACGCCGCGGACGCGGTTTGGAAGTCCTGCGGCGATCCCTGCGCGTGCGACGACTGGAGGCTGCGCCACCGAATCTGAGCTTGCCGCAGGCTGCCCGACGGATCGGTTCGATCATCAAAAGCCGTTTGTGCGAGTTGCGCGATCGACATCCAGGGCCGCGCTGCGCCGCGCCGGCAGGGGATGACACGCAAGGACTCACCCATGCGATGGGCCTGGTAAGTGCGGCACCGCGCAGCGAGCGTCATTGCCTGCCGTTCCAACTCGCTGCGGTGCTCCTGATCCTGGCGACCCAACTCGTCGGCCCAGGTCAGGAACGGTCGCCGCTCATGTGTCCGCGGATCCGTCACAGTCGTGCGCACGAGGTCGTAGACCGAGATGGCGGCTCGATCGTCGCTCAGCGCCAAGGCGCAACGCAGTTCAGGGCACTCGACTCGCAGCAGCGGCGCGTGGTCCCATTTGTCGGGTTGATGCGCACCGAAGTAGGTGCCCGCGGGGCGGCGGCGAGCGGGACCAGTCGCTGGCGCGCGGGGGTCCCATCCCCGCCAGTCAAGCACCATGGACAGGCACAGCGGTACCGCCTCGATGGCCGCGCCCGTCGCGGGATCCGACCAGCTCTCACGATGCGTCAGCGCGCACAGCATCTCCCGCGCGACGGTGTCCAGAGGTTTCACTCGTCCCTCATCATATGCCGCCACGGTGCTCCACGCCTGCCAGCCAGCAGGTCGTGACCGGACACTCCGGACGGCGCCGATCCAGCTCCAGGACAGGGCGATCACGAGAAGAACAAAGATCATCCACGCCGGCACCGTCGGCTGGACGTCATGGTGATCTGGCATGATTGTCGATCCGGACATCCTGGTGATGGTAGGGGCAACGGGTTAGCTCGTGACGGGGCTACGCGGCCAGTCGGCCGTCAACCGGGACGTCGCTGTCGGTCGGTCGCTGCACCGTTTCGGGCAGGTGCCGAAAAAGGTGAGCACGCTGTCGAAACATGTCGATGGCTCCCAAACAGATCACGCCCATCCCGAGCATCGTGAGCCACCGCCCCGGGTCCGCTGTGGCCTGCAGCACGATCGCCTCGCCGCCGTCCGGCAGCTTCCTGACACCGGCCGACCGGAACGAGAAGTCGCCGAATGAGCAGGCCGCCCCGACGGAGAAGTCGTGAGTCGTCTCGAGCCCCTGCTGCGGGTCGTGCAGGTGCACCGTGGGGGCGGCCGGCGTGCCGCCCGCATCGCCTGCCGGCGCGCCGTGCGGATCACGGGGCCAGACCATCGTGAAGCCCAGTGGTCGCCGAGCCCTCGCGAAGCGGACGACGTACACGCCTTCCGGGGCCACGATTTCTCGCACGCTGAACTCATCCTCACCCCCGCTCAGCCACACCTGACGCCGCGTCGCACCGACGCCTAGCTCCACGAGCACAGCCGCGTCCCGGCCTGCGGTACGACATGCCGAGCTGTCGACGGGGTGGAATGTCACTTCCTGGCGGGCACACGGGATGTGTTGGGTGACCTCGAGAAAAAGTTGCCCACCCACCGGCATCTTGCGGTGGAGCACAACTTCGCACGCCGCACCCACGCCGTCGGCGGTCACCTGCCGGCAGTACAGCTTTCCCTCCGGGGTCTGGACAAATTCCATCCCGGGAGTTCGCGGCAGTCCGGGATGGTGGTACCAGAACCGCACCGGGCAGACGCGACCGTACACGCCGTCCAGGTTCAAGAGCGGGGCCTTGCCAAAGGCGACTTGCCGCATGGGAGACGCGTCGCCCGGCACGTGCACGCGCAGCTCCACGACCGGATTGCGCGGCCGATCGCTCCGCGCCGTGAAGCTTCTGCCGTCGGGGGCCGGCATCGCGTCGGGGTAGTAGCTGACGATGTCCACGGCGACACCAGAGCTGGGCAGCAGAATCGTCCTGCCTGTCTGGCCGGCGACGGGGACACGGCACATTTCGCCGGCGTAGTGAATCGACAGCACACCCGCCGTCCCGGGCTGCACAGCCGGAGGATCGAGCACGTCCTCGAGCATCGTCGCGCAGGGAAGCGGAAGGAACGAATACTGTGCCGGGCCCATCAGCGTTTCACCGCCATACGCCGAGGCCGCGAGCCACTGCGTGTCCAGAATCTGACCGTTGCGATCCGACAAGGCGAGCCGCAGCGCAGCGCCCTGGTTGTCGGTTCCGTCGGGCACCCAATCCACCTGGGGCGTCGCGTGCCGGTAGTATCGCAGTACCTTCAGCGACAGACCGGACAACGCGCCCAGCTCGAGCGTCTGTCCGACGCGCCAATCCATGGGTCCGGGCTCGAACTCGAAACGGCGCGTCACCGGCTGACCGGCCACCGACTGCACGACGGTGATTTCTCCGCATCGGCGCAGCGTCACGTGGTCCGTGCGGTCGTTGGCCCGCAGGCAGACTTCCCCGCTCAGGCTTCCGCTATACGAACGGGCGGCACCCAGCAGCAGGATCACGACGCCGGCGTTCGTCAGGACCCATCCCCAATCGCGGCGGCGCCACGGCACAGCCACCCACAGGGCGGACAGTCGATTGACACCGATCAGGACCAGCAGCGTCGCGAACCAGGGGCTGCGATAGACCACCCACGACGCGACCTCTCGACCACGCCACGCTTCCAGGAGCGTCGCCGCACTCAGAACGCACACGAGCACGACCGTCAGCACGACGGTCATCCGGATCGACGCACAGGCACACCAACCGGTTCCCAGCCACCGGAGCGTAGCTCCCGCTCGTGTCGCACCAGTTGAAGCTCGCATGTGCGTGTCTTGCCGCATGCCGCCGGAAATAGCTGGCCCTTCACGGGGACGAGTGCAAGTGAAACAACTGAGTCACCGCCTGAACCAGACCCTCCGGCACACCGTGCTCGGACTCGCTGAGCAGGGACGCCAACGGACGATGCATGAGCTTGTTCGTCAGACGGTCGAATGCGCGCCGGATCTCATCTTGGGCGCCCGCGTCAAGGTGGGACACGCGCTTGAGCAGCCGAGCCAGTTCCTGTTCCTTCGGCTGCCGATACACCTGCTGCAGCTGCCGGATAGTCGGTTTCAGATCACGGTAATGCGAATCCACCATGATGCGGTCCACCTTTGGGTCGACGATGCGGGCGATCTCCGAAAGTACACGTGCAGGCGGCCCCTTGGCCGCGTCCCGGCGCAGAATCGCGAGCCGGAGGAGCGTGCGGATAGTACTGCATTTCGCCGGATGCCGTAAACAGCGTTTTGGCCTGCTTCGGGTTGCAAGATTTACAAAACGGGCGCGTTTTTACAAATCGAAGCAAGCTGGACTGGGCAATTTGGCGATGCAATAGACAACCACCAGAACCATGCCACGGTCGGTTGTTCTGGCGGGAGCCCCACCAGCGGCCCGAACGTGCACTCGCCGGACATCCGGGTGTGCTCCTGACGGCTACGGAAGGGTGGCCAACCATCGCTGCAAGGAGGCGACGTAGTGCACAACAACTATCGCTGCCAGCGCACTTTTCTGCCGTCACGCGTTGTCTGCATCGTCCTGGCCCTCGCATGCCTGACCCTGCCGGCGTGCGGGCTCCGGCCGCGCAACCCGGATCGTGCGGACGCCGATCTCGGGCGCGAGTGGCCCCAATCGCCGCAACAGCCGGCCATTTTCCGCGAGGCCTCGTATGGCGTCCTGCGGGATACCATCCCGGAGATCGCGGGCGCGGAATATGTCAACGACGACGAACTCTGCTTGACCTGCCACAAGGTCTACACGGAGTCCATGCAGCACAACGTGCACCGGGGGATCGGCACGGACGGTCAAGCCTGCGAGGCCTGTCACGGGCCGGCCAGCAGTCACATTCGCACACGGGGTAAGGAACCCGGACTACTGTGGAACTTCCGCACCATGCGCCCCGCGCAGGCGGCGGAAGTCTGTTTGAAGTGCCATGAACAGAACGCGTGTTCGCCGGGTTCGCAGTGGCGCACCTCCGTACACGCGCACAACAACCTGTCCTGCACGAGCTGCCACACCGGCCATTACAACGTGCCGCCGGGCACGCCCGCCACCACCGAGCCGGACGCTGTGACCCTTTCGAACGACGGGCGGTTCATTACGCCGGTCAGCTATCAGTCGCCGGAAGTGAGCCTCGCCACGCTCAAGGCCCAATCCAACAACATGGGCGCTGCGGCACCCAACGTCTGTTATCGCTGTCACGGCGAGAAGCAGGACATGCAACACATTGCGGGCCCGCACCAGATCTGCGGTCCGAACGGCTTCAACTGCTCGACCTGTCACGACGCTCACGGGAAGATTCTGGAGAGTTCGCGGCAGCAACTCTGCCTGAACTGCCACCAGCCCAACGCGCCGACGATGGCCTGGCACACATCCACACACGCGATCATGGGTGTGGCGTGCACGGACTGCCACTCGCCGCATCCCTCGGCCAACGTACCCCAGATCGTGGGCATCAGTCATTTCGATGTCGCCCGACCGCAGCGTCTGTCGATGGCGGTCAACGACCCCGTGGTGTGCTATCGCTGCCACGCCGACGTGTTCGCCAAGTTCTCCATGCCTTCGCACCACCCGGTGAAGGAAGGCAAGATGTTGTGCGGAGACTGCCACGACGGGCACGGCCAGCGGGAAGGCAATCTGCGGGCGGAGACGTTGAACCTGCTCTGCTGGAAGTGCCACGCGGACAAGGAAGGACCGTACGCGTACGAGCACCCGCCGGTGACTGAGAACTGCGGATACTGCCATGCTCCGCACGGTACGGTGCAGAACAACCTGCTGCATCAGCCGACCGCGTTCCTCTGCCTGCGTTGTCACGTCGGCCATCGCGACGGCAACCACGGCGGGGCGGCTGGTCCACGCATCAATATCGATACCATTCCGCAACTTCGGCGCGGCTTTTACTCGGACTGCACCTCATGTCACTCCCAAATCCACGGCAGTGACCTGCCGTCCCCGCACTTCCCAGGCATGTTCCGTTAGTCGGCAGGCAAGGGAGTGGAGGATCGTGCAGTCCGCACCAATAGTTCAGGGGGGAATCAGGAATGAAATCCAATAGCTGTCTGGCGGCCCTCGTGGTCCTGCTGTTGGCGAGCAACCGTGCACTGGTGGCCGGCGATACGGCCGGCAACGCTGCGCCGTCCGCGTCCCCGTCCGACATCGCGTTCATTTCGCTGTCGGATGACGACGCGGCAGCAGCCGACCAGGAGAGCACCGCTCCGGCTGACGCCGCGGCCGAGGCCGCCACCGACGCTGCGGCCGACACGCGTGCCGAATCCACCACCCCGCTCTGGCAGAACAACCCTTCGTTGAACTGGGAACCGCTTCCCGCCCACAACTGGCTGGCCACACGTTTTGGCTGGTGGGCGGTCGGCACCAACGGCTCGAAGGCCCTGGTCGGTGAATGGCAGGGGCTTCAGGAGTCGTCAGCGTTCTTCGACGTCGACGGCCTGACCTCCGACGGCACCCGCTCGGCAAACTTCTGGGTCACCGGCCCGGAGAGTGAAGCGACGATGGCCGGACTGCAGTTCTACAACGGTCCCGGACTGGCCTTCGACGTCGACTATCGCCGTTTCCTGCACCGGCTGGGCGTCACGCCCATCGGCGGCCCGGCCCTGCCCAACGGATTCGCGCCCGAAGGCGGCTTCTACAATCCGCCCCTGCCCAACAACACGCCCGGATTCGTCATGTACGGTTCGAACTATCCACCGGGCAACACAGGTGTCGTGGGCGCCGATCTGATTAACGCAGGCGATGATTATGCGATTCGCGTGCAACAGTTTGAAGCCGACGTGAAGGGCCGCATCACAGACAACCTCAGCTGGCGCATCAATTTCTGGGGCCTGAAGAAGGAAGGCACGCGGCAGGCCAACACCCAGCAACACTGTTTCGGCACGCCGGCGCCCGGCGGCCGGTCCTGCCACGTCATGACGCAGGGCCAGAACATCGACTGGGTCACGGCCCAGGTCGAGCCGGCCATTGCGTGGCAGTCCGAGGCGTTCTCGATCGAGTACTCCCGCACCATGCGGTCGTTCCAGCAGGATGACCAACTGGTGCTCGGCGACTACCGTGCCGCCGTCGCGGCGTACGGTCTCGGCGCGATCGGCGCAAATAACTGGGTGTCGGAGAATTACACCGAGATCGATCGTGTCAAGATGTGGAGCCAGTTGGCCCAGAACACCGACCTGTATGTGCTCGGCTGGGTGGGCAACACGCACAACCGCTTCCGCGAATCGGACCGCAAGTTCTACGGCGTGGACGCCCGCGTCACGAACCAGAGTATCGACGGTTTGTCAGCGACCGTGTACGGCAAGACCCACGTCCAAAACAACTCGGCCGATACGCAGTCGCTCAACTCGCGCTATCCTGGCGACCCGAATTGGCTCGAGCCACGTCCGCCCCAGCAGATGTATACTCCCGCCGACAACTACCTGGGGTTGGCCGACCGGCACTGGACGGCCGTGGGCATTAAGAACCGCTGGCGGCCGTTCTACGACAGCTATGGCGTTGCCAAGGGCTTCGCTGTCGTCGGCGGGTACGAGTGGGCACAGATTGAACGTAAGAACGTGACGTACAATCTCGACAACCTGGTGCCCTTCACGCAACCGACGACGGTCAGCAACATGGTGTTTGTGGGCGTACAGGAGGACTGGTCGTCCGCCCTCAGCTCGTTCCTGCGCTACCGGTTCACGGCCAATTCGTGGCCCATCGTCGGCGTGACCGAGCGGCACCAGCTGAGCCTGGATGCGGCGATCAACTCCAACCAGCCGGAGTATGTCGGTCAGGTGGAGCTGGGCGGGACCTGGAACGTGGCCGACGATTTCATGCTCACCGGCACGTTCTGGATCGAGAACAGCTACAACCACTCGGAATATGTCAATTTCTCCGAGACCGCCTATCCCTACGTGTTGAGCGCCTGGTACACGCCGCATCAGCAGTGGTCGTTCGTCGCGGGCTACGCCAATCTGACGAACTGGATCACGCAGGACATAACGCTCGGACGTGAGGACGGGGTCGGGGCGACGCCCGGCGAACTGATTGCGTTTACTGCGCCCTGGAACTTCACGGGCCGGTCGGACGTCATCAACCTGGCGGCCAGCTTTGCGGCAACGGAGCGACTGAGTCTGATGACGCAGGCGGAATACGTCCGCGCCGAGAACTTTTTCCTGGTGCCACCGTCTCCGCCCACGGCCAATCCGCCCTACACGGATCTGCCGGGCTACAGCGCAGTCGTGAATGATATCTACCGCATCACGGCCGGCGTGGACTACCTGATTCGGCCTCGCATCAACGCGTTTGTCCGGTACAACATCTACGACTA
>JALOQX010000401.1 GCA_025459265.1 Pirellulaceae bacterium
TCGCGGATCGCCTGCATCAATCGTGCGTACGATGGATCCTGATTCTCGAAGGACCTGCTGTTGAACCCGACAAGTTCATACGTGGAAACCGGCACGCGGTCGGGGCAGGATCGATTGAGCGCAGCCAGCAGCCTTTCACGCCCTGTCATGTCTTCGTTTCCTCCGCGATCCCGAGCCCGCGCCACAGTCGCAGGAGGACGATGGCACAGACGACGACCACCGCCGTCATCGCGAGCGCGAGCGCGACCTCCCCGTAGATCCAGTAGCCGACTCCCAGCACGGCGCTCCACACGAGCACCGATCCCAACAGCGTGCAGAGGATGCCGGTCGGCACTTCCCACGCGGCATCGCTTGCCTCGACCGGCTCGCCGCGCTCGGCCGCGGCGCATACCACCGTCTTCCAGCCCGGGCCGCCGGGCCGTACCAGTCGGTAGAACTGGATCAACTTCTGCGAGTCTGTGGGCCTGGTGAGAAACGTGATGGTGAGCCAGGAAACGGTGGTAATCGCGACGTTGATGCAGAGCACTTTCCAGTCAGACAGCGGCACGGAGCTCACGCGGGGATAGATGATCGCAAAAAACAGCGTCACCAGAAGTGACACCACCATGGCGGTGATTTCACCCGCTGCATTGATTCTCCACCAAAACCAACGCAGGATGTACAGCAGCCCGGTACCCGCGCCGAACAGGATCATGTACTGAAAGTTCTGGAAGGCGTTCCGCAGTCCCAAAGCCAGCAGGCAGGAGCCGGCCATCAGCACGACAATCGATATTCGCGCGACACGGACCAGTTCCTTCTGGGACGCGTCGGGATTGACGAATCGCCTGTAGAAATCGTTCACAATGTACGACGATCCCCAATTCAGATGCGTCGCGATCGTGGACATGTAGGCGGCGATGAGCGAGGCGACGACGAGTCCCAGCCAGCCGGCGGGCAGGCTCGTGAGCATGGCGGGGTAGGCCAGATCGTTCTTGACGATCCGAGGATCGATGTGGGGGAAGGCTGCGACCAGCGAGTCAATGTCGGGGTAAACGATCAGGGAGGCGAGTGCGACCAGCAGCCAGGGCCAGGGGCGCAGCGCGTAGTGCATGATGTTGAACGACAGCACCGCGTAGATCGAATCCCGTTCGGTGCGTGCAGCCAGCATGCGCTGCGCCACATAGCCGCCTCCGCCCGGCTCGCTTCCCGGGTACCAGGCCGCCCACCATTGGACGGCCAGCGGTACGATGAACACCGACAGGGCAAGCTCGGTATTCGAGAAGTCCGGCCACATCGAGAGCCGCTCGCGCACGTTGGGGTGCGCCAGCAGGTTCTGCAGCCCGCCAACTTCGGGTAGTTGCACCACGTAGCACGCCGCGTAGACGGCCCCGGTCATGGCGATCCCGAACTGGAAGAAATCCGTGACCAGTACGCCCGTAAACCCGCCCAGCATGCTGTAAATCACGGTAATCGCCATGGAGATCAGGAGAGTCACGACGGGTGTGAACCCGAACATGACGCCGCCGATCTTGATCGCCGCCAACGATACCGAAGCCATGATCAAGATGTTAAACAGCACGCCCAGATAGATGGCGCGGAACCCGCGCAAAAAACCCGCCAGGGCGCCGCTGTATCGGAGCTCGTAAAACTCGAGATCGGTGAGCACGCCCGATCTTCTCCACAGCTTCGCATAGATGAACACGGTCGACATCCCGGTGAGGACGAAAGCCCACCAGATCCAGTTGCCGGCGATGCCGTTGGTCCGCAGCATGTCGGTGATGCAGTTCGGCGTGTCCGTCGAGAAGGTCGTGGCCACCAGTGACACGCCGAGCAGCCACCACGGCATGCGCCGGCCGGACAGGAAAAACTCCGACACGCTGGACCCGGCACGCCGGGACACCGCCACGCCGATGCCCAGCGACACCACGAAGTAGCCGACGACCAGCACCCAGTCGATGGTGTCCAAACGCATATCGTGAGTCCCTTCCTGCTTTACGTCAACGTTCACGGGCCGCTTGCAGTTTCCCGTTAATCGATGGCAGATCGTCGCCTTTCGCTCCGCGAAAGTAGCGCTACTTTCGCGGAGCGAAAGGCGACGTCTGTTTATACCAGATTGGCGCCCCCGTGTGAGTCGCTGGGATGTTTTCGTGGACCGCATCGGTCACGAGCCCTGTCGGGCGAGCGGCTCCCCGTTCCGAGCCTGTCCGCAGGTGTGAAACAGCTCGATGCGCACGGCGTCAGCATTGCTGCCGGCGACGTCCAGTTCACGGATCTCGGCATCGAGCCGAGTGTTGAAAGCGTCGAAAGTGCCCGGTACAATGGCGGCGTTTGAAGGAGCACCGACCATGTCAAGAACATACCTGGTTTCTGTTCTGGTCCTGATGATTGTCCTCCCGTGCGAGGCCGTTGCGGACACCGATGACGGCCAGTGGCAAAGCCTGTTCGACCACAAGACGTTTGACGGCTGGCAGCCCAACGAACGCCCGGAGAACTGGACGATCGAAGATGGAGCGATTGTTGGCCGCGGTGAACGGAGTCATCTGTACTATCAGCGTGAACAGTTCAAGAACTTCGAGTTCCAGGCCGAGGTGATGATCAACGAGGGTGGCAACTCAGGGATCTATCTGCATATCGACCATCATCCGGAAGGATGGTTCTTCGACGGCCACGAAGTCCAAATCAACAACTCCCATGCTGACCCGGTCAGGACGGGAAGTCTCTGGGGTGTGGTCAAACTCTACGACACACCCGTGAAGGACAACGAGTGGTTCACGGTACACGTCATGGTCAAAGACCAGAATATCGTGGTGAAAGTCAATGGCAAGATCGTGGTGGACTATACCGAGCCGGAAGGAGTCCCAGGCCCACGGCGGCTCAACAAAGGCTACATTGCCCTGCAACAGCACGACCCGGGCAGTTCCGTCCGCTTCCGCAACATCAAGATCAAGAAGTTACCGTGAGGGGGAGCGTTGATCCCCAACGCGTTCATTCGCTGCACTCGTCGACCAATGCCGTGCACACAGTCGACGTTGATGCCGGTGGTTTGTCCGTCGACCTCCCAGGTGACGGCTTCGTCGCGGCCCGGTGGGCCGGCGGCTAAACAGGTTCGCGGCGGCAGAAGCCGGGGACCAGCATGGCGGCGAAGCGTTGGGGTACGCGAATGCCGCGATTCGTCATCCACGCATCGGCTTCACGGATCAGCACACGGCCCGCAGCTGCCCCGAGCAACTGCCCCAGGCAGCGCCGACCGGCGGTCGCAAATAAAGGCATGTCCGCCGACTCAGCCTGCGTAATCGCACTCTGCAGGCATGCACACGCCTCGTGAGATTGGCCGGTGGCGGCGGCCAGGCCGGCGCGGAGGAAGCTGGCCAGCGCGTCGCACCACGGCATGCGTTCCCGCTCGAGTGTCCGCGCCTCCTGCGAGGCCAGCCGGGTTAGTCCCGCGGGGTCTGCGCCGGTCTGGATTGCGGCCAGCGCCGCGCGGGCCCGGAGGTGGTGCATGTAGGCTCGATAAAAGGGCGTGCGAGAATGCAGGCTGCGGCGATAGCCGGGCCATGCGTCGTTCAGACGTCGGGCCGCCCCGCGTCCGTCTCCTTCATACAGGTCGATGTGGGCCGAACCGATCAGCTCGAACAGGTGCTGCTGGAGGTACGGCGTGGTGGGAAACCGGGCGAGGACTTCCGCGGCGTAGCGCCGCGCCGGCTCGACGTCATCGGCTGCCAGCCACACGACATTGCCGAAATAGGTGTAGGGCGCGGCCGCGGAGATGGCATCTTCACTCCGTCGCGCGTCTTCGATCATCTGCGGCACACGTCGGGCCAATTCGTCCAGTTCGCCCAGGAAGAACAAGGCGGCCAGAATCGCCGGCTGGCCCGCGGAGCGTTCCAGCCGCACGGCATCCGTCTGTTCGCGCAGCATGGCGTCGGCCTCGTCCGAGTAGCGGAGCGATGCTCGCCAGGCGCCGCGCATCGCATGCGCGAATCCCACACACATGCGTACGTAACCACGTGCCTGGGGCGACCCGGCGCGCAGGGCGAGTGCTTCGGCGCGGCCAAAACTCTCCAGAGCACCCGCCCAGTTACCAGCAAAACTCTTGAGCATGGCCAGCTGGGCCAGGGCCAGGCTGACCCGGCAGGGTTCACCAGTCTGCAAGGCCAACCGCGGAAACTGCATGATGAAGGGAGTCCCGCGCACGGTGTCGGAAGTCACAAGAATCGTGGCGGACCAGCAGACGTCTAACCGGGCCAATTCCTCTGGAGCGATGTCGCATTCCTGCCGTTCCCGATACCGGGTACCGTGCAGCCGCAGCCAGAGCAGGTTTCTGAGCACCATGCGTTTGGCATCACCCGCCGTGCGTGGCATCCGCAGGCCCACGGCCGCCAGGACGTCCGTCAACACGCGGCAGCCTTCCTCCAAGCGCCCGGCGCGCAGCAGCAATTCCGCCGCGTGGCGTCGCAGGTCCAAGGCCACCAGTCCGGCCGACTCCCCAGCCGCGACCTGGAACTCCGCCGCGGCTTCCACGCTGCGTCCCGCATTGGCGAGCGCCTCGGCCAGGCGCCTGTGTGTGGCCGGCTGCTGGTCGGGCATGACAGCGTTCAGTTCAAATGCGCGACGGTAAAGCCGGGCGGCGGTATCAAACGCCAGATTGCTCACAGCTCGCTCCGCGGCGTGCAGCACGTGCGCACAGGCGGCTGCCGCATCCCCGGCCGCGTCGAAATGCATGAACAGCGTCTGAGGGTCAGGATCCGGCGCGTCCGCCAGCGTCTCGGCAATCTGGCGATGGCAGGCCGTGTGTTCAACGGTCGAGAGCCTGGCGACGAGCACCTCGCGCAAGCGATCGTGATAGGGCTCCAGCGTCCTCGCGACGCCCTCGCCACTGCTGCGCACGAGATGCTCGGCCGAGAGTGAGCCGAGGATACGTGGTTCGGGACGCACGCCGCTGGCGCGACACGCGTCGGCGACTTCCAGCGGATGTCCCGCCACGGCCAGCAGCGTGAGCAGTTGCTGGGCAGGTCCTGATAGTCGCTCCACACGTTCTGCGATCATGGCCTCGAGATCCACGTGACTCCGCATCCAACCCTGCGAATGCTCGACATGTCGCACTAACTCCCCCAGGAGGAATGGATCGCCGCGCGATTCGCGAACAACGTCGCTCACCATCAGGCAACCCGAGGTGGTCCTGCTCAGGAGTCGCTGGGCCAGTTCCTGCGTTTCGTGCGGCTTCAGAGCTCCGACGGCGATTTCTCGACAATCGGCCGACGTCATGAGCTGCGACACACGTGTCAACAGACCGCGCAACGGACCACTGAACGGGGTGGTGTCACGATAGCACGCGACGAGCAGCAGACATGGCGGATCTGGCGGCGCGATCAGGTCGCCCAACAGCGCCGCGCCGTCGGTATCCAGCCATTGCAGATCATCCACGACGATCACCACGCGCTGCCCGTCCGCCAGGTGGCGCAGCAGCGCGCGCAGCGACTCGACCGCAGACTGCCGCATCTCCTGGGATTGGCTCGCGGTCGCCCGCGGCACGGCCGGACGCGACAGCCACGGCACGCGTCCCAGCGTCGGAAACATCTGGACCAGCGGCCCCCAATCGCCGGCGGCGCACGCCCCTGGGCTCGCGGTGGGATCCGTCAGCAACCGCTCGGTTAACTCGTCAATGATGTTGTCGACGGCGCGATACGGAAGCGACTCGCGTTCATGACAGCGGCCGCGGAGCACCACGACCTCGGGGCGGCCGTCGAACCGGCGCAAGAAGAAATCGACCAGCGCTGTCTTGCCGATCCCCGGCGGACCGTGCACCAGCGCACACGACACGCCTCTGTCGGCCAAGGCGTGGAACATGGCATCCAGTTGTTCGAGTTCGGCATGGCGGCCCACAAACACCGGATCCGCCGGCTGTGGTTCAGCGATCTGTCCCGCGCCGGCACATGCGAGACGCCGCACGATGTCCGTCCCGCGCGGGCGAGCATCGGGCTGCGGACGCAGCAGTTCCCCGCACAGTTCCAGCAGGTCCCGATGTGCGTCGGGAACGGTTACTTCGAGCAAAGGCGCAGGTCCTCGCTGCTTCTGCTCCTGCAGCTGTTGTGCCGTGCCCTCGAACGGCCGCCGCCCAGCGAGAATCTCGTAGAGCATGACGCCGACACTATACCAGTCACTGGCTTCGTCGAGCGTCACTCCCGCGCTCTGCTCCGGGGACATGTACGCCGCCGTGCCTACCACCGCCCGTTCGACCGCGGCCTGTGCGCCAGGAACCGGCAGATCGCTCGAAAGCCCGAAATCCACCAGCACGACACGTCCCTCATCAGTCACCAGCACGTTGGAAGGCTTGATGTCTCGGTGCAACTTGCCAGCACCGTGGAGATAGTGCAGTCCCTCGGCCAATTGCCGCAGTGTGTGGCGAAGTCGCTCGAATTGATCGGCAGTGCTGAGCGGGCAATGCGTGCGAGATCATCTGCGGACGCAGGCTCAGGTGGCCAGGAACGGGTCCCGTCGGCTGCACTGGGCGTGCCGCGCACATAGTCGGTCAGGTGCCGGCCCGTGATCAGTTCCATGGTGAAGAACCACTGGCCGTCGACGCAGTGCAACTCATCCAGCACGACCAGGTTCGGGTGCAGCAGATCCACCAGCCGGCGGAACTCCTGCTTGAATCGATGAATGGTCGTGGCATTGGCTTTGGGCAGTGTCTTGAGCGCCACCTGCAGATTCCTGGTCGGGTCCCACGCGCGATACACGGCCCCCATGCCGCCGCGACCGATCTCCTCCAGGATCACGTAATCCGCGATGCGGAGCTTCCGGAGTTCGCCGCGCACGAGGATCAGAAACTGCGGCAGCGTGAGGATGCCGCGCTGGAACAGCACGCAGGTCAATTCCTCGACGGTGCCGTCTCGCGCAGCTGACCCCAGGTCCTGCCGAACCTGCTCGAGCTCATTCAGCGAGACCAGGTCGCTCTCGACCAGTGCCTGTTCCAGCAGCGCCGGCGTCGTGAGCGATCGCAACAGCGGGAGTTCTTCCGGGGGCATGTGCCGCAGCTGGTCGGCCAATGCCACCGCCGCCGCATGCCACTGCCGACTGGCCCCGCGCGGAAGGCGGCGCGGCCAGAGCATCTCCAACTGCTGGAGACAGCGTTCATGCCGCCGCCGTTCACGCAGCGCTGCCTCGTCACCGGCAGGCGATCCGAGCTCAGCCGGCTGCGCCGCTGATCCGTCGGCCAGCGCCCGGTCGTAGGCCAGCAGCAACTCCTCCAACACACCGGAAGGCTCATCTTCGTTGCGGCTCATCGTCGGCGTCCAGATGGTGGGCCAGCTGCTGAATCGCGCGACACCACATCTTGCGGGTCGCGTGCACGGTGGTGCCCAGCGCCTCGGCGATCTCCTCGAACGGCAGCGCGTCACGATGATGGAGCAGGACCACCGTACGCGAACGCTCGGGCAGGGTGGCAATGGCCTGGTCGATGCGATCGCGGGCCTCGCGCGACATGGCGTCGGCGCTCGGGGACGGGTCTTGGGCCGGCAGGCCCGCACCGGCCGGCATCAGCTGCGAATCGTCGAGCGAGATTTCCCGGCGGACGTCGCGCTGCGAGGCCTGGAAATAACGCCGCTGCCCGTCGGCCAGATTGCGGAGCAAGATGGTACGGACCCAGCCCAGCCATTCGCGATGGGAGTGTCCGGCGAACCCGCCGAAGCCCTGGACGGCTTTGACCAGCGTTTCCTGGACGGCATCCGACGCCGACAGCTTTGCTTGCACGTCCGTCGGCAGTTCCTGACGGGCAATCAGCAGCAGATACCTGCGACAAGTCTGCACCAGTTGTTCCAGCGCCTCGCGGGAGCCGCCGCGCGCTTCCTGCACCAACTCGTCCAGACGCTGGCTGGGGGGCCAGATCCTCCCCGTCGGGCCAGGCGAATCGTTCCCGCAGCGCATCGCGACGCACCCACTCGTAGGCCATTGGGGAGTCATCGTCTGCCCGGCCCTGATTCTACCCCTGGCCCCGCGCGCGGCACAACAGGCAGCTCGCGCTCAACGCCTAATGGGACAGTGTCAGTTCGTCCTCCCACGCGTAACCCGAAGCCTAAGCGAGGGAGAGACTTGCCTGATTCTCCCTCGCTGACGCGTCGGGTTACGATTTTCGGCCGCATCGTCTTGAAGTGGCGCTGCCGAACCAAGCGCCGTCCGAACAACCCTGAGACCAGGAATCGGCGCGCCGCAAGGGCGTGTAACTCTTTTCGAGCCAGACGAATGCGGCGATTTCGGCTGACAGGACACGACCGCGGGAAAAATTGTTTGTCTCACGTCCAACGTGCTGAGCGTCTGGTGGTACAGAAGGCGTGTCCGGTCCCACGGCGTCGGCGTGCGCCCGGGGCCACGAGCGGCGCGGGGGGCTGGTGCTTTGTCAAGGCTTGATGTGCGAGCTGGGCCGCTGGGGTCGAGCGTCAGCTCGCGCTGGGTGGCTGGGGACGAACGAAGTGAGCCCCCAGCGGCGAAAAGCTGGGGCGAGCTAACGCTCGACCCCAGCCACCCGACCACCCAATACCGAATTACCAGCCTTGACGATGCACTCGGGATCGAGCGACGCCGTGACGGCGGACATGGGGCGTCGCGCAGCGCAGATGGGGACTGAGTCGCATGAGAGCGCCCATGCCGGATTTTTTTTCCAACTTCGGGATCGGTTTTTTCGCTGGAAGTCGCATTGAACAGTAGGGAATCGAGTCAGGTTTGGCTCATGAACCGTGAGAAACAGGGGCTTTGAGATAGCGATCGTACAGCCGCTCTGCGGCGTCATCGACCGATCATCCACACCTAGTCGAGCCAGTTAACCGTTCCCAATTCAACCGCCCGGCGAGGCCCACGGCGCCAAGGGACAGTCCTCACCAGGCCAGACCTCCCCCGCGCGGCTCGCAGTGCGCGCCTGCGGGGCGATGGCCGTTTGTATTGCGTCCGCGGATCCCAACCTGGAACCCGTTCCACCACGCACCACGAGGTGAAACCATGTCGCTGTTATCGACTTCAGATCGAGCCCGCTCCAGCAGATTGTCCGCGCGTCGCAATCGGCGCCGCACCGACGCGTTGCGGAACCGTTCCCGCGTCCGCCGGTTATTGCTCGAGTCGCTCGAAGACCGCCGGTTGCTCAGCGTTGACTTCTACGCGGCGCAGACGTTCAACGTAGGCTCCATACCAAAATCCGTGGCTGTCAGCGATTTTGACGCGGACGGCAACAGCGATTTGGTCGTCGCCAACACAGGCTCGCACAACGTAACCGTCCTTCGCGGCCAGGGGGACGGGACGTTCCAGTTCGGAGGCTATCTGAACGTCGGACTCTATCCGTACTGCGTCATAAGTGCCGACGTCAATGCAGATGGAAAGGCTGATCTAGCGGTCGCAAACAACACTTCAAATACCCTGAGCATTCTAATTGGGAACGGCGACGGGACGTTTCAAGATGTCACGGATTGGGGCGTGGGCACCGGCCCGTACTCCGTCGTTGCTGCGGATTTCAATGGGGACGGGATAAGCGACTTAGCGTCTGCGAATTACGGTTCACACGATGTGAGCATCCTCCGTGGCAATGGAGACGGGACGTTCCAATCCGCAATTCACTCGAGCGCTGGTGCGGCTCCGACATCTGTGGCAGCGAAAGATTTTGACATGGACGGCCACTGTGATTTGGCCGTGGCGGACTTCGCGTCCGGCAGCGTCAATATCCTCCGTGGTAACGGCGATTGCACGTTTCAGGATGCCGCTGTCTTCGTTGTCGGATCGTCGCCGATGTCCTTGAC
>JALOQX010000402.1 GCA_025459265.1 Pirellulaceae bacterium
CGAGGCTCCTGCCGGGAGGGCGAGGCTCCCGCCGAGCCGCGGGAGGGCGAGGCTCCTGCCGGGAGGGCGAGGCTCCCGCCGAGCCGCGGAAGGGCGAGGCCGCGAAGGCAGACGCCAGGAAGGGACGATCATGGCAAGTCGCACCCTCGCTCTTGGGACGCCCCACTCGTAATTCTGGCTGCGTCCGCCCTTCACAAAACGGTCAATTTGCCTACAAACCTCTAGCGTTTTCGATTTCAAGGTGGTGATAGGAGATCAGGTCAATGCTGAAAGTTCTTTCGCTCGCGACACTTGCGACGGTTTTCTTGTGCTCGGCCGCGACCGCTGACGAGGGAGACAAGGGCGGGCCGGCGCTTCAATTCAAGATGCAGTCTCTCGATGGCAAGGAGGTCGATCTGAACAAGTATGCCGGCAAGGTCGTGCTGGTGGTAAACGTTGCCAGCAAGTGCGGTCTCACGCCGCAGTACAAGGAGCTGCAGGCCCTGCACGAAAAATACGCGGACCAGGGCCTCGCCGTGCTGGGCTTCCCCTGCAATCAGTTCGGGGCACAAGAGCCGGGCACGCCGGACGAAATCCGGGAATTCTGCCAGAGCAATTACGGCGTCTCCTTCGACATGTTCGGCAAGATCAATGTCAACGGCGAAGACGCTTGCCCGCTGTACAAATACCTTACGGCCCTCGACACGAAACCCACCGGCTCCGGCAAGATCAGCTGGAACTTCGAGAAGTTCCTCGTCGGACGCCATGGCGAAGTCGTGGCTCGGTTCGCCCCCCGTACCAAGCCGGATGACGCGGAAGTGATCACGTTGATCGAGGCCGAACTGGCCAAGAAGTCCTGAAATGGAACCGCGTGCCGCGCGGTGAGCGAGAGTGAATCAGAGCGCCGGGCTGGCTGGCAAGTGGAACTTGCCGCCGGCCCGCTTCAATTTCTTGTTCACGTCGGGCCACCTTGCATGTGGATGTCGGTATAATGCGGGCCACGCCCGACGGCTGGGCGACGCCCAGTCGCGTTGAGCCACGATTCGCGCCACCCTCCACCGAACCGGCCCCAAGGAGACTCCTCAGATGCACCGATCTTGTCGTTACAGCATCGGTCCATGTGTCATCCAGGTTGCGACGCTTGCGGTCAGCTGTGTGACGAGTGCTCTGGCTGCACCGCAGGACGCGCGAATCACCGCCGTCGACCGCGACGGTGTTACCAGCGTGGAGTACAACGGCCAGCCGCTGTTGGAATACCGGTCGCAGCCCAACCCGATGAAGCTGTATATTGCGCGCTGGTATACGCCGCAGGGCACGCAAGTGCTCCGTGACTCACCGCACGACCATGTACATCATCGCGCCCTGATGTACGCCATCGGGATCGACGGCTGTGATTTCTGGTCGGAAGAACCCGCGGACCAGTACGGCCGGCAACTGGCGGCGGAAGCCGTCCAGGTTGCCGCACGCACCGCAAACGGACGCAGCGAGCTCGTTATCCGGCAGCCGATCCACTGGGTAAGCCCGGCAGGGCAGGTCTTAGCCACCGAGTCGCGCACGATTACGGCAGACTGCAACGTCGTGCCCTCGGCGTCGCTGCTGACCTGGGCGTTTTCGCTGACACCCACCGAGGCAAAGCCGAAGATTGAACTCTGGGGTCGTCACTACTTCGGACTCGGCATGCGATTTGTCGAGTCGATGGATACGGGCGCAGCACTCCTGTTCGCCGGAGATGCACCGAGTGTCGCCGTGACCGATCACGGTGGCCATGTTCGACGCGCCCGGCAACCCGCGGCATCCCGCCACGTGGTTCACGATGGATGCGCCCTTCGCCTACCTGAGTGCCACGTTGAACTTGGATGCCGAGAAACTGACCGTGTCGCGTCAGCAGCCGCTGCAGGCCAAGTACGGCGTGGCGGTCTGGGACGGGACAGTCGACGCGGCCGACATTGACCGCGCCTACCACACGTGGCTGGAACTGGCGACGAGTCAACACTGAGCGGCCCTCGCCTCGCTCACCACGCCGGTCAACGTGCATCGGTTGACGTATCCTGGTTCCAGATCAAATCCTGTTTATCCTGTTGATCCTGTCTCACAGCAGCCGGGTCACGACGTGACCACAGCTCCTGGAAGACCGGATGAACAGGATAGGCGACATTGCGGACGGTCAACGCGGCTCAGCTGATAGCGTCTGTTGCTGGAGCTTTCCTCAGGATGCCGAGCCGTTGTGGACCGGATCGTGGACTAGCCGCCCGCGTCGTCATCGGTAGACTTTTGAGGAGGCCGGGGCTGCCGATCCCGAGCCAGGGCCGTGTGCGCGACGACGGATTCGGACGGAGTGGGCGGGCGCGGTCGGCGGGGAGCACACGGCACCGGGGAATTCGTGTATGCGGGGTAATGAGGGTCCGGTGAGGCGGGTGGCGGTCATAGGCGGGGGCATTTCCGGCCTCGCGACGGCCCATCGTCTGACGGAGCTGGATCCGGGGCTGTCCGTCACGCTCCTGGAGCGTGCCGATCGTCTGGGGGGCGTGCTCGATACGCACCGGGAAGACGGGTATCTCTTCGAGTGGGGCGCCGACAACTTCATCACCAACGTGCCCTGGGGCGTGGACCTCTGCCGGCGCATCGGGCTGGGCGACCAGCTGTTGGAGACGGACCAGCAGCATCGCGGTGCGTTCGTTGTGCGTAACGGGAAGTTGCGGCGGATCCCGCAGGGGTTCATCGTCATGGCCCCCAGCCGCGTCTGGCCGGTTGTGGCCACCCCGATCCTTAGCCCCTGGGGCAAGCTCCGGATGGCCCTGGAGTTCTTCGTGCGGGCGCGGCCCGACGATGCGGATGAAAGCCTGGCCGAGTTCGTCATTCGCCGATTTGGTCAGGAAACCTATGACCGGCTGGTGCAGCCGCTGATCGGAGGCATTTACACCGGGGACCCGCGGCGACTGAGCCTGCAGGCGACGATGCCGCGCTTCCGGGACATGGAGAAGAACCACGGCAGCCTGATTCGCGCTATCATGCGGCAGGCCACCGCGTCGTCGCGCGCCGAGCGTCATTCCAGCGGAGGGCGGTACAGCATGTTTGTCGCCCCGCGCGACGGCATCGCTAGTCTCGTGCAGGCGCTGGCACGGCGACTGCCCGCCGGGACGGTGCGACTCGGAGCCCGGGTCGCGCATCTGGCGCAGGCCGCTGACGGCGGCTGGATTGTCCAGCTCGCGGAACACGGGGAGCCGGCGGAGACCTATGACGCGGTGGTGGTAGCCACGCCCGCCGGTGAGGCGGCACGCCTGCTCCGCCCACTGGACGACCAACTGGCGGAACCGCTCTCTGCCGTCCATCATTCCGGCTGCTGCATCGTGACGCTCGCCTATCGGCGGGCGCAGGTGCGGCATCCGCTGGACGGATTCGGCTTTGTCGTGCCCGCGATTGAACGGCGGCGAGTGATCTCCGGGAGTTTCGCCAGTGTGAAGTATCCGGGACGTGCACCGGAAGGCCACACGCTCATCCGCGTGTTCATCGGCGGCGCGTTGCAGGAAGAGCTGCTGGGACTCTCCGACCAGCAACTGGTCGAACTCGCCGCACGGGAATTGCAGGAACTGCTGGGAATCGACGGACCACCGCTGCTGCATCGGTTGGCCCGCATGCCCGCGTCGATGCCGCAGTACTATGTGGGGCACCGCCAGCGCGTTGCGGCGGTCCAGGCGCGGGCCGCGGCCGTCGGCGGGTTGTTTCTGACCGGCAACGCGTACCACGGCGTGGGGATTCCGTTTTGCGTCCACAGCGGCGAGCAGACTGCGCAACGCGTACTGGACTACCTGCGTCAGCAGTGCGCCCACGCGTGTGACAAGTAGCGGCACGAGGGATGGCGATCAGCGGAGACAGCTGCCATGCACGAGGAACGAGGACGGATGCAATACACGCCGGACGACTTCGCCCACAGTCCGCTGATGTTCTACTACGAAGTG
Organism: Pirellulaceae bacterium; assembly: GCA_025459265.1. Lineage (GTDB taxonomy): Bacteria > Planctomycetota > Planctomycetia > Pirellulales > Pirellulaceae > JAAYDI01. The sequence goes on from JALOQX010000402.1 coordinate 3,936, forward strand.
ACCCAGGCGTGCGATCTGATCTGCAAGCACTGCCGCGCGTCGGCTCAGGCGGACCCGGACCCGCAGGAACTCGATCATGCGCAGGCGTGTGCCTTGATCGACCAGGTGGCCACTTTCCCACGCCCGCCCGTGATGGTGCTGACCGGCGGAGATCCGCTCAAGCGGGCTGACCTCTACGACCTGATCCGCTACGCGACTGGCCAGGGCCTGCAGCTGGCCCTCACACCGTCGGCGACGCCCCTGGCCACGCGTGAGGCCTTTCAGAGGGCGCGGGAGGCCGGTATTCGACGGCTGGGGATCAGTCTCGACGGTGTCGATGCCCGCACGCACGATGCGTTCCGGGGCTGGGAAGGGAGTTTTGAGCGTACGCTGCTCATGCTGCACCACGCCCGTGAGCTGGGCTTGGCCGTGCAGGTCAACACCACGATCACGCGGCGCAACTTCCAACAGGTCGATGCCATGGCCGCGCTGCTGGCCGATCAAGGCATCGCCATGTGGGCCACCTTCTTCCTGATTCCCGTGGGGCGCGGCGTCGAGGAACAGCGCGTTTCGGCTGAGGAAATGGAAGCTGTCTTCGCTCGGTTGTGGCACCACGCCCAGACGCAGCCGTACAGCGTCAAGACTACGGAGGCTCCGCATTACCGGCGGTATGTGATGCAGCATGGGGGCGACCCGCTCGCCGGGCCGCGCGGCGGGTCTGACGACGGCCGACATCGCGGACACCGGGCGCCGCTGGGGGTGGGAGACGGCAAGGGAATCATGTTTGTCAGCCACCGGGGAGAGATTTATCCTTCGGGGTTCATGCCGCTGCTGTGCGGCCGGTTCCCCGAGGTCTCGGTCGTCGAGACGTATCAGCACCAGGATACGTTTCGGGCCCTGCGCGATCCCGACCGGTTTCACGGCAAGTGCGGGATCTGCGAATACCGCCACACGTGTGGCGGCAGCCGCGCACGGGCCTATGCGGTCTTTGGCGACCCGCTCGCGTCCGAGCCGGACTGCGTCTACGAGCCGGAGGGGGTGATGGAGATCAACACCGTCCGCTGAAGGTCGGCGGTCAGTTGGGTGCCGAGGCCTCCTGATGCCGCTGCGTGGCCGCCGCGTGCGGCGCGGCCACGATTGCGTCGACCAATGCTCGCCGTGGCACGCGCACAGCTCCCTGCGTCAACTCCGGCACGTTGTACGTTTTGAGGAACCGCTCGTAGAAGGACGGATTCCGCTGCGGAAGGACAAACGGTTTGTAGTTCCGCCCCTCCTCGTCGATGTAGCAGAAATACGGTCGGGCCAGGAGCCCGTTGTCTCGTTTGCTGCTGAACACGATCCAGCGGGAGTTGCTGCACCAGCTGTGCCAGGAGTCGGACTGGGAGCTGTTGGCTCCGTCGAGCGGCCGGAATGCGAAGGCGCGGCCCGGCCGTAGATCCAGGAGATACAGATCGCAGTCGGCTTGGAGCACGGGAAATGCCCCGTGGTTCGTCATGCAACACAGCAGGAATTGGCCGTCGGGCGAAACTCTCGGTTCGCTGATGCTGCGCCCAGTCTGCTCGGCCGTCAGCACCGGCTCCACCGCGCCGCAGTTGCCGGTCGTGATATCGTACGGGACCCGCACGAGGTCGTACCGCACCGTTTCGCTACCGACAAACGCCGGCACGTCCGGATCGAACGCACGTGACGGTGCGCTGCAGAAATAGAGGTGGGTCCCGTCGGCGGACCAGGTGGGAAACGTCTCGATGCGACCGGGATCGGCAATCATCGGCGGCACCGACATCTGGCCGGTCTCTGCATTGACCAAGGCGAGATCGGAGTACCGATCGTAGACTTCGCGGACTTCCTGGCCGGCACCGTGCATGAACTGTTCCGAACGTGTCAGGGATACGACGGCAACTGGGGCGCGGGGATGCCAGGCGGTGTACGTCGGCAGCGCCGGCGGGTCGTGGCGTGCCCCCGCGATGCGCGTCGCCTGACCGCCCCGGACGGAAATCATGCCGCCGGCAAACGGCTTGCTGCTCGGGGGACGCACCTGCAGCGAGAAGTTGTGCGGCTGACCGCCGGTGAAGGCGTGGCAGTTTACGCATCCCCCTTGGAAGGATGTGTTGCACAAGATCGGTTGCTCATCGTACGTCTCCAGCGAGCGCTGGTAGATACCAAGTTCACGTAAATCGCACCCAGCAGCCGGTAGACCAGGTGGCTGTCAATTGCCTCGCGCGCCACATTGTTCTCGATTGCACCGAAGCGACACCACTGCCCCGCCGGCTGCTCGACGTACACGTCGACCACCAGGCGACCGCCCCGATTCCGCTGCAACAGATCACGCCACGCATGCGGCGGAACCGTGATGGCGGGGGTGGTGGACGCGATGTCCACGGGACGGCCCTGGTCGGCGTGCAGCCGCACACGATACGCTATGCCGGGCTCCAGAATCGAAAAATTCACTGGCGCGATGTTCGGTGGAAGCACAACGCCGGCATAGTCCGGCGTAATGTGCGGGGGACGTGGTACCGGAATGAAGGATTCGGGGATACCTTGATCCGCACGCAGCAGCCAGGACGCGGCGCCGGCGGCGGCCAGAACGGCAACACCGATCAGTGGGGACAGGTGACGCCTAATCATGGTCAGGATCGCTCCCGCAGAAGACGTAGGCAAAGTACGTACCGCCAAGTTCATTCAGAATGGCACTTTGAGCGGCGGGGTTGGCGAAGCCGCGATAGGTCTGGTCGATGTCCACCAGATGCAGAAAGCGGGCCATGGTATCCCGTCGGATCAGGCATCCGTTGACCACCGCCCCGGCCGCCGTCATCGGTGGCCGCTCGCGCTGATTGCCGACATGCAGGAGCGCTGCTTCTTCATAGAGTCTCGGCGTCCGCGGGTAGCCGAACGCGCGCAGACGCGGCAGCTCGCGGACGACTGCGGCGTGATCTCGTTGCAGCAGATACAGCGCCATCAGGTATTCAAATGCCATGCGGTTTTTCGGGTTGCACTCGAGCAGACTCAAGAGGGTCTGCGCGGCCGAGACCGACCAGGAGCCGTCCGGCAGGCGGACCTGGGTTCGGTGCGCATCGTCGTCGGTCAACATGCGGGACTTGACCTGCTCCACCGCGGGTTCACACCACGTGGCTTGCTGTTCGAGGTGCTCCAGGCATTCGGCGGCCCAACCGCCGTAAGTCAGGTCGTCGCGCAGGACGTTCAGATACAGCCGCGCCGCCTCGCTCTGGCCTTTGATCATCTTGGTGCGCGCGATCCGCATCAGGAACAGCGCCGATGGATGTCCCTCGAAGTCGTTGTGCGCGATGACCTCCGCCTCGCTGACACGTCCCAACTCCAACAGCAGGTCAAACGCCTTGCGCGAGAAGATCCGCCCGCGGCCACCAAACCCGTGCTCGCAGAACAACCGCACCTGCGGGAAAGTGAACATGTCGTCGGGGAGCCGACCCAGATGATAGAGGGCCAAATTGACGTCCTGGTTAACAAAATCGGCGTATGCGGCGGGACGCACCGACTTGCCCGCTTCGTACAGCACAGTTTTCCACTGGGCGTTGTGCGCAGCCAGATCGATGGCGAGCAATTGCCTTGTTTCCGCGGCAGTGGAGAACCGTAGAATCAGCAGGCCGGCCAGCGCGACGACCACCCCGCACACGAGCCGCGGCCGCCGCAGGCGACACGCGATTGGCCGACGCACCACAAGCAACACCAGCAGGCACAGCGGAAAGTAGACTAGCAGGCCGGCACGTAACCAGGCGTCCGACACGCGTGGAATCAGAAAGGAAGATCCCAGCACGGGGAGGTGTGACTCGGACGGTGGCAGATAGGACACCAGCACCCGAGCGGCGACGACTGCGGCGGCCGCCGTGGCCACCAGCAGGCAGGCCAGCCGGCGACGTCCGGCCACGCACAGTTCGTAAATGACGCTACAGGCAACCAGCGTCCAACCGGCGCGGCCCGCAAGGTAGAACAAGACAAGGGTCAGGGAAGCGAACCAGCTCCAGCGCACCAGGGAGGCACCCGACCTGACCCGCACGTAAATCGCGGTCCCCAGCAGCACCAAGGTCAATTCGACCGCCGTGGTCAAGCCGTACCCGTACTGGCTATGGACGACGCCGAGCAGCACGGCGGTCATCATCCAGCAGGGATGACTCGCTGAAACGGGTGTGACCTGCGACCAGATCACCCGCGCCGCAAGTAACACGGTGCCCGCCAACGTCGCGACCGTCACGGCACCTGGCCAACCCGCCTGACCCGCCTGCAGCACCAGCTTCCCCAACCAAGCGCTCGGTCCTCCCAGCGTGCTGAAAAACGCGCGGAAATAGTCGGGATGCCACAGAAAGAGGTCGTTCTGGTTCCAGAAGACGAGCCGCATGTCGACGCACAGGCCGAGGTAGAGACTCAGACCCGCGACGAACGCCAGTTCGGGCCAGTGGTGGCCCGCAATCTGCCACCACCGCGCACGATCGCCGGAGTACGCAGACCATGCTTCGGCGATGCAAGGCAATGCGTCTGCGCCTGGTGTAGCCACTTCACTGTTCCCCCCGACGCCCCCCCAGCGCGTCACCGTCTCCCTTCGAGCATAATGACGTCCGGTTTCCGCTGCGCCAAGTCGCGACGAGGGTCGCTCGGACCCTGCACACCGCAGAACCCCCCGACCCTGCGGGAAAGTTCTGCGGCAGGTGGGGAATCATGGGAATCATAGACACTCAGGGGAGGGACGGGATCGATGATCTGGCAATACGGTCGACGATGCGTGGCAGCCACCTTGTTGCTGTGGA
>JALOQX010000403.1 GCA_025459265.1 Pirellulaceae bacterium
GCCAGATTGATCAGATGAATCCGGCACTGCCTGGCAAACGGCATCACCCAGTAGGACTGCATGAGTCCGTCCGAGGTGACCTCCGTGTACCAGCTGCGATACGGATGCGCCAGATACCCGCAGCCGAAAAACGCTTCGAGCGGGCACCAGACGGCTGCTTGCTTGTCGAACTCGATCGCCAGCACCGTCGAGCGCAGCGCCTGGGGCAGGTTCGCGGCGCTGACTTTCACCTGCAGCCGGCGGACTGCGCCCGGCCGGTCGATCACCAGCACGCGCGCCTTGCCCGGCGCGAGCGATCCCGTCAGGCTCAGCTTGCTCCACGTGTCGTGCGGGTCGACGCCCGAGCGCACCAGGCGTTCCTGGACCGCCGCCAGTTTGTCGGCGTGCTGCTTGAGCTGCTCAACTGCGAAGGATTCGACCTTTGTTTCCGCTCCGTACGTGCGGTAGTTGATCTGGTAGTAGAGGGCTTCGCCCTGGCGGGCGCCCTCATCCATCAGCACGTCTGTCTCATACGTAATCTTGCAGTGCCGGGCATACGGAATCGGCAGGTACAGGTTGTGGCCGCGCTGCCCATAGGGCGTTTGTGGTGACACACCTTCGGAGAGCGGGCCCGTGCAGAGCGCCCCGCCGTCCAGGACGCTGGCGGCCGGTCCTTCAATTGCCGGCTGCGGATTGCCGTCCAGATAGAACCGCAACGTGCCGTTGGAGAACGGTCCACCCCCCGGCCCGTGCCAGGTGGCCCAGAACCGGACGACCGCGCCGGGTCCTTGCTGATCCATCAGCACGTATTCTTTGCGGCCGTCGCGTTCTTCCACGCGGACGAAGAAACTGCGGTCCATGTTGGCGAACCAGCCGGGTCCGTCCGGGTCCACCGAGCCGCGATCGTAGCTGCTGGCCTGGGCGCATGTGTAGGCCGGTGCAGGAAACCGGGCCAGCTGGTCGCGGTCGATCAGCTCGTCCAGCAGTGACGCGAAATTCACGGTCTGTGCCGACGCCGGAGCGCCTGACAGAAGTAAACCCAACGCCCAGCAAGCCATGGCGTAACGCATCAGAGCACCTCCCGTTGGCTGTGAAATCATATGTTCAGTTCCACACGCAAGCAGTCACCCGCGGCCACCGCCACTTCATCGCGAATTGCGACCTCGACGCGGGTCCCCTCCTGCTGCATGTTGTAAGGCACGCGCGCACCGCTCACCGTGAGCTCTCTGACCTGCGCAGCGGCGGGCACCTCGAGGGCCAGGTTCCGCAGGTGGAGCGTTCCCCAGCGGACTTCGATCGCGACGACCTGGCGCCCTGCTTCGCGGCGTTGTTCCAGGGTACCCCACGCGTCGGCCGTCGTGAAGACAGCGCGGAACTGCTCGGGGGCAAGCCGCGGCGCGAACCCCAGATGCCGCCGGGGACCGTGGTAGGAGAAACCGGCCAGGCCCAGCAACACCCCCCAGCTCGCCAGCGCCCGCGCATAGTGGTCCCCGCATTCAATCTCGTTAAACGGATTGCGTTTGGAAGGATGATAGCGCTCGTGGACCGCGCGGCAGATGGCCAGGGCCTCCGTCAGCATCCCCTCGTAGGCCATGTGGTTGGCGACCTGGTACTCGATGCCCGTCCAGATCTCATCGCGGTAACACGTCGATTGCGGCCCCAGGTGCTTGCGCTTGGGCCAGGTGCAGGTGAAGAGCCCTGCTTCCCCCGGGTAGGCGAACCAGCGCTGCGGATGGTGCTTTTCGTTCTGCAACGCCACGTCGGGTGCCCAGCAGTACTTCCAGATCGCTTCGAGCGACTTGCGCACCGTGTCCGGTGGGTAGATATTGCCCAGCCCGACCTGGTGCGCCCAGCCCTGACCGAAGAGCTGGTCCGCCAGACACCCGTCGGCATATTGCCACTCCGGATGCTTCGCCAGATCGACATCCTGGATGAAGTACTCACCATTGAAGAGTCGCTTGACCGAATTCTCGCTTCCCACAGTGAAGATGCGCTGGCACGTGTCGGCGAACTCCTCGTCCCCGACTTCTCGGGCCATTTCTTCCGCGGCGCGCAGGGCGGCCAGGTACAGGGAGCCGACCATCGTGTTGGCCCCGTAGTAGTCCTGGTCGTACGTCTGATGCTGCTTCCCCTCGATCAGTCCGTCGCTGTCTCCATCTTGTGCGATCAGAAACTCGGTCGCCCGGCGGATGTGCGGCCAGTGGCGCTGCAGAAACTCACCGTCTGCGGACATCTGGTGCTCGCGGTAGGCCTTGAGCACGTAACCGCCTTGCGCGTCACCGGCCCACAACGGCCACTCTTCGCCGCGGAAGCGGACCTCGCCCGTCTCGGCCACCAGCCCAATCCCGGGTGCGAAGTCCTGCATCTCGCGGACGGACCGCTCCAGCTGGGGAAACAGTCGCGCCAGCGCGTGCTCATAGTTCCATACATGCCCGCACGTGCCGTGGCAGCAGCCGCAACCTTCCCAGGCCCAGAACCGCCCGTTCTTCCACCACTGACACGTTTCTGTCGCCAGGTTGCTCACGGTCGAATGCAGTCGATCGAGCAGCCAGTAGGGCAATGTCGAGTCGTAGTACGTGTCGTGCCACAACCGCGTTTCGGCCGCCAGCCGCGCGTGGTGCTCGGCCACGTACCGGGCCACCTCCGCCGCATCACCGAACCGGACCGCGTACCGGTTGCCGACGATCTCACGGCCGGCTTCATTGCGGAACCGCAGGTTGGGCATGTGCCACGTGAGGGCGAACGTGATCGTCGCCTCGCCGTCCGGCGGCAAGGACACCGTTCGGCCCAAGGCACAGCGCAACCGCTCCGTCAGCGGCTTCTGGGTGCGCTCATCCTGTGCCAACCCTTCGGCCGCAAATACGTCGGTCAACGCCGCGGACTCCGGCAGCGAGGCGCTGATCACGTCGTCGCCCTGGCCCAGCAGCGAGAGCGCCAGCGTGCCGAAGTCCGGCAGCTCGCGCGCGTCGGCAATCGGCAGCGTCAGCGGCGTGTCGCGGAACTCGATGTGATCCACGTTGATATGGCCCCAGCCGCCCGACACCTGGTCCACGATCTCCAGATGCGCCCGCTTGCCCAGCAGGTCGCGCACGTTCCACGTGTGCGTTTCCAGTTGCTCACTCTGCTTGCCGCTGGCCGAACGCACAATGCAGCCGTCGATGATCAGCTGGATGGCCGTGCGGTTGTCCGCACCTCCCCCGACCAGAAAGCTGATGTACGGCCGCTCGATGGCAAACTCCGGCGACGTGAGCGTGCCCTGCAGCCGGTCGTCGCCCCCCAAATACGTGTTGACCAGCCCCTTGCCCCGGAAACCACTCACCGGGTTCTGCCCGGCCAACGTCCCCGTGGCAGGCGCCGAACCAAAGGCCTCGCCGGCCGCCGTCCACTGGCCGTAGCTGCCCCCTTCGAAGTCCGCGAACAGGATCGGTTCGCGCACCTCCGCGGCCGGCCGCGACACGGCCCGAGCGCCCAGGAGCACCGACGTCAGCCTTTCACCGCGGCGGACCTCGTTCCAGCGCTCGTGCGTCGTCTCGCACGCGTCGCGGCTGTGATACAGCACCGGATTCTCCAGCACACTGGCCAGCGTCGCCTGCACCGCCTCGCGAGACGTGTTCTGGAGCGTGTACTGGAGCAGCGTGACCGGCAGCGTGGAATCGTCGGCATTCAACGGGATGAAGGGCGAAAAGGCCTGCAAGGTAATCGCCAGCGGGAATCCGTCGTGCGCGTACGCGACTTCCGCCACCGGATACTCGCCGCAAAAGCGCACGCCCGGAAATCCGCCGGCATCGAGCGCCCGGACTTCCGTCCCGCTGCTCGTGGTCACCCGCACCACACTCCCCTGCGCAACATCCGGCACCGGTATGAAACTTCGCGGACCTTCCACCGCCTCCGTCGGCAGCCGCCCCACCTTGTAGTTGACTTCGCCGTAACCCGAATTAAGACCACGATTGAAGATGCCCCAGTAAACCAGGCGGCCATCACCAGTCAAGTAAAGCTGCCCGGCACCAATCCCCCCAACCGGCATGCCGATCGTCCTCAGGTCGTCGCCCGCGTACCACGTGCGGTCACCGCGACTGAACAGCTCCTGGACCCATTGCGGATCGAGCTTCTTGTCAAGCGGAATGAAGTGGTCGATCGTGTCCTCTGCGCGGAACGGACCCGCCACCGCGCGCGGCACGCCACGCAGGCCCAGCGCCGCCAGTCCGGCAGCGGTCCAGGTGACGAACGTGCGCCGATCGACCGCGCAGCCGCAGTCGTCCGCACAGCAGCCCGTGTCTCGCGGACCCACACCGGAAGGTTGTTTCGAGGCCATGGACAGCTCCTGGAACATTGAACATTGAACATCGAACATTGAACATTGAACATCGAACTGAGGACAGAGAACAGAGGGCGAGGCGCGCGGGAGGGCGAGGCGCGCGGGAGGGCGGGGCGCGCGGGAGGGCGAGGCTCCTGCCGAGCCGCGGCGTCGGAGGACAATACAGGAGAACCAAGCAAGTCTTCCCGTCCGAGGACTGCGATGTGCGATGTGCGAAT
>JALOQX010000404.1 GCA_025459265.1 Pirellulaceae bacterium
ACGTCGCCTTTCGCTCCGCGAAAGTAGCGCTACTTTCGCGGAGCGAAAGGCGACGATGGCCACCCCAGGAGTTGGCATGCCCGGAATCCCACAGTCCCATTTCCGCCCCGGACAAGCCCGGGAGCATCTGGAAGCGCGTCCTGACGCACCGACTCGCGCGGTGCGAATCAAGGACTCTCGGCGGGTTCCGGAGCTTCGGCCGGCGGAGGCGTCTTGGGCTGGATGAAGAGCACGTCGCCGCGCTCGATCCACCCTTTGCGCAGATCGACGCGGAACCAACCGTCACTGTTCTTCCGCTGAAACCTCACCGGCGAGAAGTATCCCACGTCTTTCAGGTCGTACTGGGTCCAAGTCTTCCCCATGTCGGGCGAGAAGATGATGCCCAGCGTGTAGGGCGATGCCGGAGTGTAATGCCCCGCCAGAATCACGCCGTCCTGAATGATCATGTTCGCACACTCGTATTGCGGGTTGAACAGCATCTCGTGCTTGTCGCGATGCGGGATGTCCTCCGGCCGGCAGCGAAACACACCCCGATCATGGGGCTCGGGACCGTTCGCGTCGCTGATCCAGTAGACCATCCCGTCCACGAAATTCAGACCACCGCACTTGTAGCGCGTGTTCAGGCTCTCCGATACGATCACCGACCACTGCCACGCGTCCTGAGCGGCGTCGTAGGTGCCGCGCAGCCAGTGACACTCGTGTCCTTCCGGCTGATCGGCGTCACCCGTACAGGCATAGAACGCGTTCTCCGCGGGGTTGTACGCCACACAGTGGATGTGTCGGCAGATCACGGGGTTGCCGGAATCGCCCAGCAGCGTGCCCGTCGCGCCACCACCGGCCGAACCGTCATCGCGAAAATGCGGATTCTGGCCGAACGCGTAAGCGATCTTCACTGTCTGGCCGCCGTCGGCCGAGTAGTAGATATTGACCGGTGACGCACCGCCCATCACATTGCAGTAGTTCCCCCAGACCAGCACTTCCTGACCGTTGACGTCCCACGTGTGCACGCCGGAGAGCGGGTGGAAGTACCAGCCCGGCTGCTCGGCATTCTTCGGTGTATGCGGCAGATAGTCCTGGCCGGAGGCATCCTTGACCGTGATCGGCTGACACGTCTGCAGACTGTCGGTGCTGAGGTACAGCTGCGCCGCGGTGGCAAACAGGATGTTGCCGTTCCCGAGGATACAACTGAACGTGATGTTTCGCGCGTCCGGAAAAGCCAGTCGGTGCGGCCATGTACGGCCGTTGTCTTCCGAGAGCAGCACGGCATCATCCGTGAAGCCGAACGCCTTGTGGTCACGTTGCGAGTCGACGTAGGGGCCGGGCGGCTGGCGACGATACCAGAAGTGCTCGGTCGACGCGACCTTCTTCTGCAGCGCGGCGCCAATGAAATCGCTCAGCCCTGGGCCCCGCAGCTCTGTCGATGTGCCGAGAATCTCGCCGCTGTCTCCATCCACCAACAGAACAAACGGGATGCCGCTCACGTCATACAGCTCGCCCAGCGTTGTGTTCCAGCCTTTCCCTTCGTAAATCTGCGGCCACGGCATGTTGTTTTGCGCCGTGAACGTGGCGAGCTTTTCGGCCATCTCCGTATCATCGAAACTGATGCCCAGCACCTCGAACCCCAGATGGTGCCAGTCCTCGTAGGCTTTCCTCAGGTTCGGCAGTTCGGCGATGCACGGTCCGCACCATGTGGCCCAGAAATCGAGCATCACCAGACGGCCCGCGTAGGACTTGGGGAACTCGATCGAGTGGCCGGCCAGCGCCGTCGCGGTGAAATCCAGCGCGGACTTGCCGAGGTTGAGGTCAGGAGGCAGCGGTGTCATGGGCAGTGGTTCGGCGGCGGTGTCGAGTGTCAGGCGGTTGTCCGCGAGATTCAGGACGTACGTCGTGCCGGTGAAGTTAAAGGGCTTGCCCACGGCCACCATTTCCCGCTTGGCGCTGCGGCGGCCGTTGCCGTCGCGGTCGATCCAGAGCGCACTGTCGGGGGTCGGCAGGCCCGCGACGAACGTCGAAACGCTCGTTCCGTCCAGCTCCATCTTCACGTCATAGCCGAAGTCCGTGTAGTAGAACAGCGAATTCTTGAACTGCGCGCGGCGCTGGTCGTTGGGGTCAAAACGATACACACCCAGAGTGCCAACCTTGTTGTCACCCAAGTCGACCTGGGCTTCACCACGATACATCGTCAGGTTGCCCTGGGCCGCCGCATTCCAGACGGTGGCGGCATCGTTGCTGAAGTCCCCATCGGCGTTGGTATCCACAAACAGACGACTCGGCTGCCCCTCCGGCTCATCCAGGATGAACAACCAGCTTTTGTCGCCGATTGTGAGCGTGCCATACTTCGGTGCCGTGACTCCTTCCGGAGCCACTTTGACGGCCTCCGCCGTGCCGTCCATTTCCGCTCGCAGCGGACGATAGCCACCCAGCCGCGCCGTCGCGCCGTTGGCGACGAATTCCATGCTTACCCCGTCTGCGAGCAAACCGGCCACGAGGATCAGATGCCAAGCAACGACCATGGTAACAATGCTCCTGGAACTTCCGCAAAACTCCCTGACAGACGTCGGTCAGAGGTGAGCCTCACCGCGCACAGGCACGGGCACCGAGTGCGACTATATCGCCGCCGACGGCCCAGGTCAACGAGGAGGCGTGTCAGCGCGCGCGACGGCCGGACCCCGCGGCACGGCAGGGTCCGGCTCGTGTTGGCGGCGATACGCGGGAGGGGATCAGCGACCACGCGTGTTGGCGCCTTCCTCCGCCTCCGGCTCGTTCTGGTGCTGCTCGGATTCCAGAATGGCGCGGGCGCGCTCCACGTCATATTGCTTCTGGGCGACCGACGCCTGGACTTTGCGCAGGCGAGCCTCCGCGACTTCGTCCGCGTTCTTTTCCCGGAGCGACTCTGCTTCGGCTAGCTCCGCCTGCAGGCCCGCCAACTCGGACTCGACCCGACGGACATCCAGTTCCATCATCTTGATCCGGAGCTTGTGCTCGCGCTGCGCATTCTGCAGCGTGATCCGACTCAAACGCACCGCATCCTCGGCCCGCTCGAGTTCCATGGCCTGGGCCAAGCCTTGATCGACCAACTGCTTGGCGCGTTCGAGCTCGCGCAGGGCGATTTCACATCGGGCTTTGGCTTCCGCCACGGACGGCGCGGCCGCTGCGGCAGCCTGCCCGGGTTCATCCGGCACCGCCGGCGCGGCAGGCACCGCGGGCGCGCTTGGAGCAGCCGCCACAGGTGCAGATGCCGCGGGTTGCGTTTGCGGAGGTAGCGTGCTGCCCGGTGGCCTGGGAATTAGCAGCCCAGAAAGAGTCGGTGGCTGAGGCGGTGGAACCGGGTGGGCCGGCGCTGCCGGTACGGGCAGAACTTGCCCCGCGTGTCCGAACAATTGTTGTACCGCTGCCGGGCCTGCGTGACCGTGAGGCACCACGTGCTCAAACCAAGCGTTGCCTGCCAGCGGTGAGCCAGCCGGCACGAGCGGTTCCCAACGCAGCTCGTCGTCGCCATCCGTCAGCTGCGCAACCCGCTGCTTAACGATGTCCTCGCGCCGCTCCTGGCGCCGCTGCAGCTTGAATTCGAGCTCCGCGAGCCGCTTTTGCAGCCGCTCGACCTCCAGTTGGCGGTACTCGTGCCGCAGCTGAAACTGCTCGCCGGTCAACTCCGTGATCTGTTGATGCAGCTTCGTCCGCTCCTCACCGTCCGGCGGAGCTTGGCGGTACTGTGCCGCCAGTTGCATGACCTGTTGTTCGAGCGCATTGTAGCGTTCACACAATTCTGCGGTCTTGGGATCGACCGGAGCCGGCACGTGCCCAAGCGGCGGGACAGGGACCATGGCGTGGGGCGCCGGGCGTGGGACCGCGATGGTCGGCCCACCCCCCGTAGACGCTGCGGGAGGCAGAGCCACGGGAAGGGCAGCAGCAGGCGGGGCGTCCTGCGCACCAAGCTGCTGGATCATCCAGGCTGCACTGACCAGCGCAATCGCAACGAGCAGCACAACAAAGTATCGCCTCATGGCCGGACTTCCTTCTGCAAAAGATGTGAGTAAGTTGTGTCGTGAGGTCGCATCGCCTCGCGACTGTCGGCCGTTCACCACTTCGAACCCTGGTCCGATTCCATCGCGCGCATCGCGGACTCCAGGTCGGTCAGTTCTACTTCCATGCCGTCGCGCCACGGCAGAATCTCCGCATCAGGACCGCCGGTCGACTCACCGCTCGTGCCTCGTCCAGGCGTAATGTCAGGGGTGGGTGGCTGGGGACGAGCTTCAGCTCGCCCCCAGCTTTTCGCAGCTGGGGGCTCACTTCGTTCGTCCCCAGCAACCCCCGTGTTTGGCGTTGACAAAGCACTCGTGGCGCCCGCCGCAGGGGAAGTAGGCACCACGTCGACGGCTCCTGACGCGGACGCATTGTCCCCGGTTCCGGTCCGGTCCCGTGTGACGACCCACCAGCCCAGCCACGTCGCCACCTTGCACGTGAGCGGCGTGGCTGCGACACCAGCGCGACGACGCCCTCCGGCAGCGGGACCGCGGTCGGATGTTGCAGATGCGCCAGGCATCGTTCCAGCAGGCGCGCCAGTTCGTCGGCCGACTGGAAGCGCGCGTCACGAGGCTTGGCCAGCAGTTTGCCGACAATACCCGCGAGCCAGAGATCGCGCGGCGTTTCCTCGCAGATCCGCCGCAGCACCCCCATCGTCGACTCGGCACGGAACGGCGGACGGCCCGCGCACATCGTGTACATGACGCTTCCCAGACTGAACAAGTCGGTGCGATGATCTAACGGTTCACCTCGGGCCTGTTCCGGTGACATGAACTGGGGCGTCCCCGCAATGGTGCCGCTGTGCGTGACCGAAATGTCATCGATGGCGCGCGCCAGGCCGAAATCGGTCAGCAGCACGCGCTGCACGCCGTTTTCCAATAAAATATTGGCCGGCTTGATGTCCCGGTGCACCAATCCTTGTGCGTGTGCCGCGGCCAGTCCCTGCGCCGCCTGGAAGCTGATCCGCAGCACGTCGCGCAAGTCCAGCGGCCCCAACTCATCGATCCGCTGCTGCAGCGACGGCCCCGCCACATAGGGCATCACCAGATAGGGGAGCCGTGAGTTCGCGTTGACGCCGTGAATGGCCACGACGTGCGGATGCACCACCGCTGCGGCCGCCTGGGCCTCGCGGACGAACCGCCGCCGCGCGGCAGCATTCGTCGCATATTGCGGCCCGAGCACCTTGATGGCCACGGGCCGATTGAGCTGACGATCGTGTCCCTTAAGCACGATGCCCATGCCGCCACAGCCGATGACTTCCAGCACATCGTACTGGTCGAGCCTGCCGATAAGCGTTTTGTCTTCGCTCGGCTCCAGGAAACTCGCCACCAGATCGGCCGACGACACCCCCGTGCCGCCCGCCGCGTCGCTGGACTGACCCAGTGCCGGCTCCAGCGGCGTGAGCTCGTCGTCCGACAAGAAACTGCGTGCGTCCTGCCACCAGGTCCCGTCCGCCGCAATCAGTTCGAGCTGCCGGCGACACTCCGCGCACTGTTCCAGGTGCTGCGTGATGTCGATCGTCACGGTTTCCGCCAGCTGGCCCTGCAGCAGCCGAGATAGTTGTTCGGGATCACGCGGACATCGCGGTGCAATCATCGCCATCGTCCCCCTGCCCGGCGCCGGCGTTAGATCAGGCGTCGCGGACTTCCTCTACCCGAGCCCGCAACCGCGCCATGACGCGACTGCGAGCCACGTAGACGGCCCCCGCCGTTAGTTGCAGTTGCCGCGCCACCTCTTCCACCGACTGACCCTCGACACACGTCCGCCAAAACGCGTCCCAGGTCGCCGGGCGGAACTCCGACTGGACCTGTTCCGCCGCCCAGCGGAACAGCCGGCG
>JALOQX010000127.1 GCA_025459265.1 Pirellulaceae bacterium
GAACGTGGGCTAGACTTTTATTATCAGGCACCCTTGCCGTATCGACGCGTGGTCGCGTCGTGGGAGTGTCCCGACGGGGACCGGCCGGCGTTACTGCTGGATCTGCGGTGGTGCCGATGCACGAAACGGGGGTGGTACGAAAACGGCGGACGGTTCCTGCAGGTGTTAACAGCGCCGCTCCAGGCGGTGGACACCCTGCCGACGACCGACGCCGGCGAGACGGTCCTGTTAACATGACGATCCTGCCCGCTGTCGGCGGGCAAGCCCGTCCCGAGGAAACAACCCGAACCGTGATTCCGCGTCGGATCCCGCGATCCCTGTTCTTGGCTTCCTGCCTCCCCAATTGAGGCGGCGAAGTGTTTCGGAAGTCGACAGTCGCCGACTGTCGTTCAGCATACGACCTTGAGGACCAAGTCGCTCTGACGAACCGGGCCGCGGCCTTTGGCCGCGGCCCGGTTTCTTTGTCACTGCAGCAGCGCCGGCAGGCGGTCTTTGAGCGATTTGACGCGGACGGCCAGTTCCCGGATGGTGCCCTGGCGGTCGACCAGCAGCAGGTAGGGTACGAGCTCCACGGCGAACCGCTCCCAATCGTCCTTGCCGAGCGTGAGATTCGCCCACGGAAGCTGGGTCTGGTTCACGAAGCTGTTCGCGGCGGTGACGTCCGGCTGGCCGGCCAGCTGCGCCGGCACATAGACGCCGATCACCTCCAGCCCCTGGTCGCGGTACTGCTCATACAGCGCCTTGAGACCGACCAGTTCCTGCTGGCAGGACGGCGAGGCGACCCAGAAGGCCACGACGACCAGCTTGCCCTGGTAGGGGGTCGCATCAAAGGGGGTGCCGTCCAGACGCGTGCCGGCCAGCGCGAGCGGCGTGTCGAGCAGACTCAGCCGGCGGAGCGTCAGGTCGGCCCACTGCAGAGCGCTCGTGCGGACATCGGCAACCGCATGGTCCTCATAGGCCGCCTTGACCATGTCGCACACTTGGCGTGCCAACACGAAATTGCCGCTCTGCTCGAGAACCAGCACGCAATAGGAAACCTTGTCCAGCGTGACCCTGCCATGCCCCGGATCCGCCAGCGCCTTGGTGAGGGTGTCCACAAACGTGGCGGCGGCGCCCTCCTTGTTCGCCACAACATCGCTGAAGGCGCTGTCGAGCCCCAGGTCGAACAGCAGCAGGTGCTGCCGCATGTCGGCGGCCTCGCCCGCCAGACGCGGATCGGGATGATCCTGAAACGCCTGCGCGACCAGCTCAAACACCGTCCGGGCCTCCGCATCGCGGTTGGCATTGCGCAGGGCGATGACCGCTTGGCCGCCCACCTCCAACGCCGATGGACCGCGTGCTTCGTTGGCCATCAGTGCCCGCACCTGCGCCACGAGCCCCTCCACGTCCTGGCTCTTCCCTTCCGACACGTCACCGACCAGCAGCCACAGCAGGATCACGCGGCCTTCCACAGCGATCGCCGGGTCCGCGTCGGTCAACAGCGAGTTGGCGAAGGTCGCGATCTCCTCGTTCCACGGCCGGTCGCGGGAGATCTGTCGCAACACGATCAGCGCGCCCTTTTTCGCCTCCACGGCCCGCTGGCGTGCCTCCTGGTCCGCGTCGCTCGCCAGGATCCGGCTGCTCACGTCCAGCACGGACTCCAACACGGCCCGCATGGCGGTCATGTCGGCTTCGCCTCGCTGGATCTGCATCTGCACGCTCAGGATCCGCTCCTCCAGCTGGTTCATCTGCTCGACCAACTCCGCGGCCGTCGTCCCGGCCGCCGCATCGAGCTGGTTTCCCGGAATCGACGGGGGCTGCGGGCGGCCGGCCAGCGGGGCCTGGCTGGCCACGGCCGGCGGGGCGGGGGACGGCGGCATCCGGCCCGCCGGTTGCGCGAGCTCGGCCGGCGCGGCCGGCTTTGCCGGCGCCTCGCCGTCATCCGCCACTTCGAACTTGGGAGCCGCGGCGGTGTCGCCGCCCGGCGGGGACTTGCCACACCCGGCGGCCACAACCGCCAGACTCAGCAGGAGCCACACGTGACCGCCTCGTGTCCCTGTCCGCCATTGCCGCATGTCGACGCGCATCAAAAGGTCTCCGGAACTCGCCCTGTCGTGAAGGCCGATACGGCCCGACCCGCGCCGCACCCCCGCGACTGCCGCCGAGTTTGCGGCCAGCGGGGCCGGCCGACGTTGCCGGCATTGTAGGCGGCCGTCATCCGGCATGGCAGTCCCGGCTGCCCCCACCTGTTTGGCCGCGGCGCGCCCGCTCGCGCACGTCAGCGGTCCGCGTGGTGGTGGAAGCGGGCGATGATGTCCCACGCTTCCTGCGGCGTCTCGGCGAAGGAGATCAGGTCGAGATGCTCATCCGCGACCACGCCCTCGTCGGCCAGAAACTGGAAGTCAATCACTCGATTCCAGTAGTCGCGGCCGAAGAGGATGATCGGGATCACCTGCATGCGCTCGGTCTGGCGCAGCGTGAGCGCGTCGAACAGTTCGTCCAGCGTGCCGAACCCGCCGGGGAAGATGACCAGCGCCTTGGCACGCAGGAGGAAGTGCATCTTGCGCAGCGCGAAGTAGTGGAACTGAAAGCAGAGTTCAGGCGTGATATACGGATTGGGCACCTGTTCGGCGGGCAACGTGACGTTGAGCCCGATGGACTTGGCCCCGGCGTCAAACGCTCCCCGGTTGGCCGCTTCCATAATCCCGGGACCGCCCCCGGTGATCACCACGTAGTCACAGCGGCCATCGATCTGGCAGTTCTGGGAGACCAGCCGCGCAAACTCGCGGGCGGCATCGTAGTAGTGCGCTTTGGCCACGATCCGCTCCAGCCGTTGCACGTGCCGCTGGCGACGCACGTCGCCCGGCGCGTCGGCCAGGGCGGTCCGTGCCCGCTCGAGTTCCTGCTGTGCCGCCGCCTGCGGCACAATCTGGGTGCCACCGAACACGACGACGGTCGAGGCGACGCCTTCCCGGGCAAGGGCGAGTTCCGGCTTGAGCAACTCCAGCTGCACGCGCACCGGCCGCAACTCGGGCTGCTGCAGAAACTGCGCGTCGAATTCCACCGGCAGGTAACTGGGAGAATGCAGGATTGCCTGCCGTCGCTGTTCCGGGTCAATCAGGTCCATGTGCTCTCCTTTGGTCGCCGCCGGTCGCGGCAGTGCGCGCATCCAAGCCTTGGCGGCGAGCGATGCCGCAGCCACAATCAGCGCCGGCAGGACGAAGTCGCCGAGTGCTCCCGCCGGACCCAGCGCCGGCAGCCACTCGACCCACCGCCGCCACTGCATGATGTACAGCAGGCCGGCACCGGTCAAATGACCGCTCCAGGGAAGCGCCGCCAGACGAGGCCAGCGCGTGCTCAGCAGCGCCGCCCCCAGGTAACTCCAGGCGGCCAGGAACACCACCGCCACGACGGCCTGATACCCCAGCCCCACACCGCATGCCATGCACGCCCAGATTTCCGCAGGCGCGCCGCGGCACCCGTCCGATCGCCCACCCGTTGCCGGCCAGCTGCAGACGCCCATGGCCACACCCATCCCCAGTCCCCACACGATTCGCTGCAGGGCCTGCCCCAACGCACGCGTATCGCCCGCCGCGCTGGAGACGGCGGAGGCCGGATGCAGCCACCCCAGCACCGCGACGCCGAGCAGTCCCAGCGTGAGCACGGGAGCAAACACCGTCGGGGGCGGCACATGTCCGTCAAACCGGAACAGCGCCGCCGTCAAGAGCGTCGTGAGCAACAGGCTGTGGTACGCGTAGAGGGTCCAGATCTGCCACGGCGACCACAGCACATAGCGCGGCCCGCCCGGGGCAAGCGGCAGATTGCGGCCGGCGACGAGCCCTTCGCCCAGCGCCAACGCCAGGAACAGCAGCCCGGCCAGCAGCTCGACGACGGGATACCGCAGCGGGATCCGCGTTCCACAATCGCGGCACCGACCACGCAGCCTGAGCCAGCTCAGCAGCGGGATGTTGTCGTACCAGCGGATGAGATGCCGGCACACCGGGCACCGCGAACTGCTCCGGGCAATCTGCTCGCCGACCGGCAGCCGCAACGCCACCACGTTCACGAAACTGCCGACACACGCACCGACTGCGAAGAGCCAGACGCCCAGGAAAATCTGCATCGCATCCGGCAGGGACCGGAAGATGTCGTACGTCGACCACGCCAACAGCATGTACGTATCACTGCACGTCCGGAGAGGGCAAAGCGAGCGGCGCCCGCGCACGGCTTTATCCTAAATGACCGCCTGCCATCCTGCCACCTTCCGCCAGACCGCGAACGATGGCAGGCTGCCGCGCGGTCGTTCAGAGATACGGCGCGAGCGGACCGCCGCGTGCCGCCAGCGCATCGATACGCCGAGTGACGGCCGGGTCCTCGCTCAATGGCGGCGCGTGTTTGGGCTTGATCCGCGCATCGATCACCCAGGCGCCGCGGCAACCCCAATGCTTGTGCTCCACGAACGCCTCCACGCCGTCGGAATCCGCCGCCGGATCGCTGCGTGTGAACACGACCCACAAGAAGTTGGCGACCTGCTGAGCCACGAAATCACTGTCGTCGACCAGCACGATCCAGGGAAAACGGTTGATGGGGGCGTCCCCGCCGTGGCCCTGGCAGAAACGGCGCAGCGCGGCCGATCCCTCCGCCGCGTACGCCGGTCCCTCCACGGCCAGCACGCCCGGCAGACAGACCCGCGGCTGGCGGAAGCCGGGCGGCACAACCAGCCCCGCCGGCAGCTCCGTCGGCAGTTCGCGCAGCGGCGGGCCGGCGACGGCGATCACCACCTTGGAGCCCTCATGGATGGCTTGGCCCGAGTAGTCGAGCGTGTCGATCGTCGTGCGGGTCTGATAGTGCAGGTCGCGCCGCCAGTCGACGCGCGCCAACACGTGGCGGAAGAAACCGACCACATCGTGCACGTCCAGCCGCGGATCATCGTGCCGGTCGGCAATCCAGACATATTTTGAAAGCGACAATTGCCCCTGGCCCAGGATCGCATGGGCCTGCGTCAACAGCTCGCGGGGCTGACGCCGCGCTTCATACGGCACGTAGCGTTCGCTGCCCACGGCCAGCAGCAGGGGATGGACGCCCGCGGCGTCGACGGCATGCACCGCCTGCACGCCCGGAATGACCGTCGCGATCGCCGGCGCCGTCAGTTCGTGGATCAGCTGACCGAAGACCGTGTCTTCCTGCGGCGGGCGCCCGACGACCGTGAATGGCCAGATGGCGCCGCGGCGACAGGTCACGCGCTGGACGTGCAGATACGGGAAATCGTGTGCGAGGCTGTAGTAGCCCAGGTGATCGCCGAACGGACCTTCGGGGAGCAGCTGCGTTGGATCGATCCAGCCCTGGATGCAGAAGTCCGCTTCCGCGTACACCGGCAGCCCGCCGGGCTGCGTCGCCATGGGAATGCGCTGTCCGGCCAGCGCTCCGGCCAACGTCAGTTCGGACATTCCTTCGGGCAGCGGCATGACCGCGGCCATCGTCATCGCGGGTGTGCCGCCGACGAAGATGTTGACGCGCAGGGGCTCGCCACGTTCCAGCGCCGCGGTGTGGTGGACACCGATGCCGCGATGCAGCTGATAGTGCAGGCCGACCTGTCGATTCCGCTCGTACCGGCCCCCGGAGAGCTGCACGCGGTACATGCCCAGGTTGGAGCGGGCGACGCCAGGCTCGCGCACATCTTCGGTGTAGACCTGCGGGAGCGTGATGAACGCCCCGCCGTCGTCGGGCCAGGACTGCAGCTGGGGCAGCTGGTCGACCGTCAGCTCGCGCGCCAGCACCGGGGCACGCGACGGGCAGCGCGGCCGCATATGCCAGAGCGTGGGCAGCAGGCGGAGCGCCTCCAGCGGCCGGGCCGCCAGGCGACTCGGGTCGGCCTTGAGCGCGATGAGCCGCCGCACCGGCTCCCACGTGTCGCGAAAGAGGAAGCGGGCCCGGTCGAGCGTCCCGAACAGGTTGCAGACCATGGGGAACTGACAATCGCGGATGCGTTGGAGCAGCACCGCCGGGCCGCCGCGGCGGTACACGCGGCGCTGAATCTCCGCCGCCTCCAGCGTCGCACTTACCTCGTCCGTGCACCGCACGAGCTGACCCGTGCGTTCCAGATCCGCGACACATTGTGCCAGCGTGCGATAGCTCATCCGCCGGGAACTCCCCTGTCGTCTGGCGCCGCCGTTGTCGTAAAATGTGCTGCAGCGAGCTGGCAAAACTCCGCGCTCAGACGCACTGGAAACTGGCCATGAATGTGCAGGCAACCACGACCGTCGTGACGGAATTGGAATCCGATGCCATGGTAGCAGGGATTTTCACGGATGGAATTCTCGGGTCGAACCTGGCGGACCTGAACGCCGCCGTGGGCGGTGCCGTCACACGGCTGGTGGAACGACGCGACATCACGGGCAAGGCCGCGGAAGTCGTCCGCGTACTGAGCCCCTCAGGACTGCAGGCCGGGGAGCTGGTCATCGTGGGGCTGGGCGACCGCGCCGCGTTCGGACAGGCCCAGGCACTCCAGGCGGCCGGCGCTGCCGCCAAGCAACTCGCCGGCCGGCCACGCAATCGCATCGCCTACTGCCTCGACGGCGACTGGGACGACGCGGTCACCAGCGCAGCCGTCTGCGGCGCCGTGACCGGCTGCCACGGCCAGGATCTGTATCGCAGCGAGCGCAAGCTGCATGTATTCGGAGAGATCCTCTGGTCCACGGGCTCCCCGCAAGCCATCGCCGAGGGCGTGGTGCTCGGCGAGTGCATCAATCTGACACGGCGTCTGGTGAACGAGCCGCCCAGCATGATGACACCCGTGCGGTTCGCGGAAGAAGCTGCCGGTCTGGCCACCACCTTCGGTCTGGACATTGACGTGTGGGACGAGCGGCGTCTGCACGATGAGCGTTGTGGCGCGCTGCTTTCCGTCGCGCGCGGTTCGGCGCATCCGCCGCGACTGGTTACCTTGCGCTACCAAGGAGCGGCCGACGACGAGCCCGCCATCGCCCTGGTCGGCAAGGGTGTGACGTTTGATTCCGGGGGATATTCCCTCAAACCCACCGATGCCATGAAGACCATGAAGTGTGATATGGCCGGAGCAGCCACCGTGCTCGGTGCGCTCGTGGCCGTGGCCCGCCTGAGCCTGCCCGTCAATGTGCACGGCTACGTCGGCCTGGTCGAGAACATGGTGAGCGGCGATGCGTACAAGTTGGGCGACGTGCTCACGTCGCGCCGTGGGAAGACGATTGAAGTACTCAACACGGACGCCGAAGGACGACTCGTGCTGGCCGACGTGTTGGACGTGGCCGTCAGCCAGGGTGCGCATCGCATCATCGATCTGGCTACACTCACCGGCGCCTGCGTCGTGGCCCTGGGCACCGACGTGGCGGGCGTGATGACCAACGATCAGGCCTGGTGCGACGAGTTGATCGCGGCGGCCCAGGTGTGCGGCGAACCGGTCTGGCAGCTGCCCATGTTTGCGGAGTATGCCGAGCAGATCAAGAGCGACGTGGCCGACCTGAAGAACATCGGCGATGGCCGCTGGGGAGGCGCCATCACGGCCGCCAAGTTCCTGGAACAGTTCGTGGGCGACCGGCCTTGGGTCCATGTGGATATCGCGGGCCCGTCTTTCGCCGAAAAACCGAAACCCTGGCTCGATGCTGGCGGCACCGGCTGCCTGCTGCGCACGCTGCTCCAGCTGCTGCGGATGCGCAGCTAGACACCCCCACCCAGGTGTGGCATGATGCGCACTGGTCGTCGCGACGGCCGCTCCAAGATCGCCGCGACGAGGGCGAATTATCGAGTGGTTCGTCGAGACTCATGGCAAGGGAACGACACCCATGTATACCCTGTTCCTGCTCTGTGCGCTGGTTGGAGGTACGATCTTCCTCCTGCAGTTCGTGCTGGCGGTCCTCGGGGCCGATACGGACGATCTGGACCTGGCCCACGATGTTCCGCACGATTTCGCTGGCGACTTCCACGGCGACGTGTCGGCCCATCCCGGGGACTTGGCCGGCCACGGTCACGCCCACGGGTCGACCTGGATGTTCGGGGTGATTTCGTTCCGGACGGTCGTAGCGGCTGTGACGTTCTTCGGACTGGCCGGACTGGCCTCACTGTCGGCCGATGTTAGCGGTCCGCTCACGCTGCTGGTGGCCGTCGCGGCCGGCGCCGCAGCGATGTACGGCGTACATTACCTCATGCGGTCGCTCTACCGGCTGCGGTATGACGGCACCGCGCGCATCCAGCGGACGATTGGGGAACGCGGGACGGTGTACATTCCGATCCCGCCGAACCACGAGGGGCTGGGCAAGATTCAGATCCGTACGCAAGGACGGATCATGGAGTATGCCGCACGGACGCCCGGCGCGGACCGGCTCAAGACGGGCACGACCGTGGAGGTGACCGAAGTGCTCAACGCCACGACGGTGGAGGTTGAGCCGATTGATGATGCACCCGGGGGAATTCAGGTACAGCGAGACTTACCATGTTGATCTCCACGTTACTGGCACAAGGGTTTCCCGGCGGCACGCTGGGATGGTTGACCGTGATCGTCTTTTTCGTGGCGATCGCGTTTCTCAGTATGCTGCTGGTGCTGGTCAAACAGTACAAACGCTGTCCCAGCAACCGCATCCTGGTCATATGGGGCCGCGGCAGTCGGGCGGGGCAGGCCACCAAGACCATCCATGCCGGCGCGCAATTTGTCGTGCCGCTGTTGGAGGACTATGCGTACCTGAGCCTGGAACCGATCCAGATCGAGATTCCGCTCCGCGGGGCGCTGTCGTTCGAGAACATTCGCGTGAACGTCCCCAGCGTGTTCACCGTCGCGATCGGCACGGAACCGGCGCTGATGCAGCAGGCGGCCATCCGCCTGCTGGGACTGTCGGTTGGCGAGATCCGCAAACAGGCGGAGGAAATGATCTTCGGCCAGATGCGCCAGGTGATTGCCTCGATGCGGATCGAAGAGATCAACCGCGACCGGGACAAGTTCCTCGAGCACATCCAGCAGTCACTCGAACCCGAGCTGGCCAAGCTGGGCCTGCAGCTGATCAACGTCAACATCACCGACATCACGGACGAATCGGGCTACATCGACGCGATTGGCCAGAAGGCCGCCTCGGAAGCCATCCAGAAGGCCCGCGGTGATGTGGCGGAAAACGAGAAGATGGGCGAGGTGCGTGTGGCCACGGCCGAGCGGGAAAAGACCGTGTCGGTCGCCGACGCGCGCAAGGAACAGGCGATTGGTGTCCGCCGGGCCGAGCGCGACCAGGCGATCCAGGTGGCCAACCTGGAGAAAGAGCAGTCGGTCGGCGAGAAGGAGGCGGCGTTTCTGCGGGAGGCCCAGGTCAAGGCGGCCGAGCGCGATATGCGGGTGCAGGTGGCCACCGCGGACGCGTCCGCCATCGAAGGCGAAAACGTGGCCCAGGCCACAGTGGCCGCCTCGCAGGCCGAGTTGGCAGTCAAGCGGGCCGAAGCCTACCAGCTGGGGGAAAGTCGCAAGCGCGAGGCGGAGGCGGCCGTGCTGGAGGTCCAGAACCGCGCGATGGCCAAGGCGGCGCTGGCCGAAGCCGAACGCGTCGAAGCCGAGAAGCGCGCACAGCTGGAAGCCCCGGCCAAGGCCGAAAAGGCCCGCACCATCGTGGAAGCGGAAGCCGAGGCCGAGCGGAAGCGGATCGACGCGCTGGCCCAGGCCGACGCGCTGTTCGCCCGGCTCGACGCGGAAGCCCGCGGCCAGTACGAGATCCTGGCCAAGAAAGGCGAAGGTCTTCGCACCATCATCCACGCCTGCGGCGGCTCCAAGGAGGCCTTCCAGATCCTGCTGCTGGAACACCTCGACAAGCTCGCCGAGGCCTCGTCCCGCGCCATTTCGAACATCAAGTTCGACAAAGTGGTCGTGTGGGAGAACGGCGGCAAGAACGGACAGGGTAACACCGCCGGGTTCCTCAGCAACCTGGCCAACACGCTGCCCCCCATGCTGCAGGTCATGAAGGACATCGGCGGGATCGAACTCCCCGAGTCCCTGGTCAAGCTCACGCCGGCCACCGAGGAGCACGAGGCGGTGCCCGGTCACGCGGCGCCCACCCAGCCCTGACCGGGCGCGACGTCCTCCGGCGGGCCCGCAGGCCGGAGCACCCCGCAGCGTTCAGTCGATGATCTTGTTGATCGCGTATTCGACGATGCCGCGTGCTCCGGCCGCCCGCAATTGCGGCGCCACGGAGCGGACGAGCGACTCCTCGACGATCGTGTTGACGTCCAGCCATTCGGGATTGGACAGCGATGAAATCGTGGGATTCTGCAGTGCGGGCAGGAGTGCCAGCACGCGCTGCAGATTGTCCCGGTGCACGTTCATCATCAGGCCCACACGCCCCTCGGCGTTCAGGCAGGACTTGAGCATCAGGGCCACGTTGTCCAGTTTTTCGCGCTTCCAGGGATCCGCGTAGGCGGTCGCATTGGCGATCAGCCGCGGCGTGCTCTGCAGGATCTCCGCCACGATCCGCAGGTTGTTCGCCCGCAGGGAACTGCCCGTTTCGGTGACTTCCACGATGGCGTCGGCCAGGCGGGGCGGTTTGACCTCGGTCGCGCCCCAGGAAAACTCCACGCGGGCCGTCACGCCGTGCGCCGCGAGGAACCGGGTGGTCAGGCCGACCGCCTCGGTCGCAATCCGCTTCCCCTCGAGATCGCGCACCGCCTGCACTGGCGAGTCCTCAGGCACGCAGAGTACCCAGCGCACAGGTCGCCGACTCACCTTCGAGAACGTCATCTCGCACACTTCCACGACCTCGGCATTGCTTTCCAGGATCCAGTCGAGCCCGGTGATACCGGCGTCCAGGATCTCCTGCTCGACATAGCGCGCCATCTCCTGCGCGCGAATCAGCAGGCATTCGATCTCCGCATCGTCAATCGTGGGATAATAGGATCGCGACGAGATGTGAATGTGATAGCCGGCCCGCTCAAACAACTCGATCGTGGCATTCTGCAGGCTGCCGGCCGGAATCCCAAACTTCAGAATCGGCTGCTCGGACATGGTCTTGGATCCGCATCACGCCTCGCGCGGCGGGCCGGAGACGCCTCTCCCCGGACCGCTGCGTCAGGACTGGTTCCCATACACGTGCGCCGGGTCGAAGACGCGCGTGCCCACCACCCTCAGGTTGCCGGTCGCCGGCTCCAGCTGGCGAAAGAAACAGCTGCGATAGCCCTCGTGGCAGGCGGCACCGCCGAGCTGCCGCACCTTGATCAAGAGCGCGTCGGCGTCACAATCGAAGTAGATCGCGTGCACCTCCTGGACATGACCGCTCTGCTCGCCCTTGCGCCAGAGTTGGCCGCGGCTGCGGCTGAAGTAGCACACGCGCCCGGTGCGCACCGTCTCCTCGTACGCCTCGCGATTCATGTAGGCCAGCATCAGCACGTCACCCGTCTCGCCGTCCTGCGCGATGACCGGAATCAGTTCACACTTGTCGAAATCGGGCACGTTCACGCCGCCGCGCTCCCGAGCCATGGTGCTGTGGTTTCTGCGGATACCGCCCGCGCGCCCTCCGGGCTGCCAGCCTGTGCGGCCCGTCCCACGTCAGGCACCCGGTGCGCTTCGCTCAGGTATGACTCTAAATGACCGTGCGTGATTCCGCAACATCGCGGCAGACGGACGGCGGAACTCGAACTGCCCACGCCCGCGGGGACCACGATGTTGCAGAACCGCGCGCGGTGCTTTACGATGAGGTCGTTGTTCAGGCAGGCTGGAACAGGCCCCGGATCGCAGGGCGATGCCGAAGATTGACGCGCTACATCTGAGCATCGCGCTCGGGCCGCTCGCCGTGTACTTCCTGGTGCTCGGGTTCATCCATCTTTCGACCCGTCCGTTCGTCACGACCGGGGCGCGCGACCTCGGCGCCCTCGGCCTGGCTCTCTGCGGGCTGATCGTCGCGGGACCCATGGAGCTGTTCCTGCCCGAAGCGGCGACCAACCAATTCGGCGGCTACGTGTGGCTCCTGCTGCTGGCCTTCTACGGACTCTGCCTCACACTGCTCGTCCTGCTGATACGGCCGAGTCTGATCATTTACAACGTGCACCCCAATCAGGCGCGCGCCGTGCTGGCCGAAGTCGTCGCGGAACTCGACAGTGACGCGCGCTGGGCCGGCGACAGCCTGCTGTTGCCCAAACTTGGCGTGCAGCTGCACGTCGAGCTGTCCGAGGCGGCCCGTCACATCCAGCTGGTCGCCGCCGGTCCGCGCCAGGACTTCACCGGCTGGAAACGCCTGGAAACGGCCCTGGCCAAGGTGCTCCACCAGACGCGGTCCGCACCCAACGTCCGCGGGCTGGGCCTGCTGGCTTTGGGCGCCCTGCTGATCGGCGTGATGACCTACCGCATGATCAGCGATCCCGCCACCGTCGTGCAGGGACTCGATGAGATGCTGCGTCGCTGACGGCCTCCGGCCAGCCCGGTCACCGGCCGTTGAGCAGCCGGCTCAGATCCTCACCGTCCTCGTCACTGTCGCGATCCGACGCCGTCCCCATTTGCCACTCCGTATCGCGTTCGACGGGGACCTCGCGATCCCGCCTCACGCGCGGCGCCTCGTCCGGGGCCTCGGACGACTCGACACGCGGCGACTGGCTGGCGCCGCGCGGCAGATCGCTCGCGCCGTGCGTGCTGTCGTCCACACTCAACAACAACGGCGATTCGCGTTGATCGCCCGCCGGCAGCTCCCCGTACACGACGCGGAAACTCAAGGTGGCGATCGTGAGCAGTTCTCCCAGCGGAACCTCCGACTCGTCTACGCGCTGATTTCCCACATAGGTCCCGTTGAGCGAGCCGAGATCGCGGACCATCAGCTTGCCATCACAATCGAACAGCTCACAGTGCCGGCGGCTCACCGAAGGATGGGGAAGCGACAGCGTCACCCGCTTGCCGCGGCCCACGACCGCCGGGAGCTGCACGTCGATCTCCGTCGCCTTCACGTTGCTGCCAACCGATACCAGCCTGACCTTCATCGTCAGCCCGCTTCCTCGTCCGCTTGCCCGGACGATGTCACGTCGCGCACCACCCCCCCAATGGTCAACCGCCTTCACTACCAGCTTGCGGCCGCCCGACCCCCCCTGGGACAATCATAGTTCGTACCGCATACGTGTGGTAGTGAGATTGCCAACGGGTCGCCGGCACAGCCCGGCTCCCGCCTCCCCGGAAATATCGCAAGGACCTGCCGCGCGGCATGGTCAGTTGGCTCCCCAGTCTCCCTGAACGCGGTCTCCTGCAGCGCGGGTTGTGTTCTCGCCGGGCGTGGGCTAGGATACCGTAACCTGCGGTAGACGTGCAGGTTGCGTGCGGGGTCTGGCTGGTGTCCGGCAGTCGGGGCAGGGTTTCGGGCGCGGTCGCACCCCGGGACAATTGACCTTGCAAGCTCGATACCGGGCTCTATAATCCGAGTCTTTGTACGCTCACGCCCGACGGCGCGGGTGGGGTACGAGGCAAGATGCGGGTGTAGCTCAGTTGGCAGAGCACAACGTTGCCAACGTTGTTGTCGTGGGTTCGAATCCCATCACCCGCTCTTTTTCGATTCTCCCTTCGTGGCAAACAGGTGCCGACACGCGGACCACGGACTCTTACGGCGCGGATAGATGAGTTCCACAGACGCTGAACCGCATGATGAAGCCCAGGACTCGGCAGCGGACAAAGAGAAGCCGAAGTTGTCGCTGGAGGTCAAGATCGAGAAGCCGGGTGCCTGTCAACGTCATGTCACCGTGACGGTGGCGCGCGAGGACGTGGACCGCTACATGACGGAGGCGTTCGACGAACTGAAGCCGAAGGCGGCAGTGCCTGGCTTCCGTCCGGGTCGTGCACCGCGGAAGCTGATCGAAACGCGGTTCAAGGATCAGGTGAGCGACCAGGTCAAAGGATCGCTGCTGATCGATTCGCTGAATCAAGTCAGCGAGGAGTATGAGTTCTCTGCGATCAGCGAGCCGGAATTCGATTTCGACGCGGTCTCCATTCCGGACGAAGGACCGTTCACGTTCGAGTTCGACGTGGAGGTGCGGCCGGAGTTTGATGTGCCGGCGTGGGAAGGTCTGCATCTGATGCGACCGGTGCGCGAGTTCACCGACGCCGACGTGGATCAGCATCTGACGACCTTGCTCAAGCGATACGGCAAGCTGGTCGAGCGGGACGGGCCGGCGGAGCTCGCAGACGTGTTGAACGTCGACTTGCACGTCAGCCACGACGGGGCCCAAGTCCAGCAGCACTCGGACGTGCGGATCAACCTGCTGCCGCGGCTGAGCCTGCGGGATACCGAACTGCACGGCCTCGACCAGTTGCTGGTCGGCGCCGGGCGCGGGGACACCCGCGAGACGACCGCGACAATCAGTGACGGGGCGGAGAATGAGGCGTTGCGGGGCAAGCAGGTGGCGGTCAGCATCAAGGTGCGGGAGGTGCGTCACGTCGAGCTGCCCAAGCTGAATCAGGCCTTTCTCGATTCCATCGGCGGATTTGAGGACGAGGACGAGTTGCGGGAGGCGGTCCGCGGTGAGCTGGAGCGGCAGTCGCGCTTTTCGCAACAGCGGCGGATGCGCGAGCAGATCACGGCGGCCCTCGTGCGGGGAGCGAACTGGGAGCTCCCGCCAGATCTGGTGCGGCGGCAGGCCAAGCGCGAGCTCGAACGCATGGTGCTCGAACTGCAGGCCAGCGGCTTCAGCATGGAGCAGATTCAGCGCTACGCCAATCAGATTCGCCAGAACAGCCTGCGGGCCACCGAAGCAGCGCTCAAGGAACACTTCATTTTCGAGCGGATTGCCGAGGATCAGGAGCTGGACGTCACACCGGCCGACTACGACTTCGAGATTCGGCTCATCGCCGAGCGGACAGACGAGTCGCCGCGGCGCGTGCGCGCCCGGTTGGAGAAACGCGGCCAGATGGACGCCCTGCGGAACCAGATCATCGAGCGGAAAGTGGTCGACCTGATCTGCTCCAAGGCCCACTTCACCGATGTCCCGTTGGAGCAAGCATGGAGGCGAAGCCGAGGAACTGCGTGAGCCCTTCGCACACGGCTGATCGGCCGGCGCAGCGGCCGCACTGCTACCTGACCTACTGAATGCCTGAGGATCCGCTGGCATGAGCCAATCGTCATTTGCCCCGATCCAGAATTCGTATTCGTACCAGTCGTACCAGCGACAGCGCCAGCTGACGCTCGGCGACTTGCTGCTGGAGAACCGGATCGTCTTTCTGCAGGGAGAGATCTACACCGCCAACGCGAACGAAGTGATCATGAAGCTGCTGTATCTCCAGAGCGAGAACCGCCGCAAGGACATCCACTTCTACCTCAATTCGCCCGGCGGTGACGTCGTCTCCACGCTGGCCATCTACGACACCATGCAGATCCTCAGTTGCCCCGTAGCCACCTACTGCGTGGGCCAGGCGGCCAGCGGCGCGGCCGTGCTGCTGACCGGCGGCACCAAGGGAAAACGGTATGCCCTGCCGCATGCGCGGGTCATGCTCCATCAGCCCTATGGCGGTGTGGGTGGTCAGGTGAGCGACATCGAGATCCAGGCCAACGAAATCCTCCGTAACCGCCAGATGCTCAACGAGATCCTCGCCGCACATTCCGGCCAGGACATCGAGAGGATCGCACGCGACACCGATCGGGACTTCTTCCTGTCAGCCGAAGAGGCCAAGGCCTACGGCCTGGTGGATGAAATCCTCAAACGGCCGCCGGTCGACGCGGAAAGCCCAGAGGACAAGCGGAAGTGAGCCGCCACGCGGCTGTGCGGGAGCAATTCGATCGTCGCTCAAATGCTCTACCTGCAGTCGGAAGATCCCAAGTCGGATATCCAGTTCTACATCAACTCACCCGGCGGCAGCATCAGCGCCGGTTTGGCCATCTATGACACGATGCAGTTCGTCAACTGCGATGTTGCGACCTATTGCATCGGGCAGGCCGCCTCCATGGGCGCCGTCCTGCTCACCGCCGGCGCCGCCGGCAAACGCTTCGCGCTCCCCAACGCCCGCATCATGATCCACCAGCCGCTGGCCGGCAT
The DNA here is from genome assembly GCA_025459265.1 of Pirellulaceae bacterium. Lineage (GTDB taxonomy): Bacteria > Planctomycetota > Planctomycetia > Pirellulales > Pirellulaceae > JAAYDI01. The sequence continues at coordinate 15,970 of JALOQX010000127.1, forward strand.
GCAGGGAAGCGCTGAAGACATCCTGATCCACGCCAAGGAGTTTCGCCGGATCAAGGACCGGATGAACGAGATCCTCATCCGGCACACCGGGCACCCCTTGGACAAGATCGAAAAGGATACGGATCGAGACTGTTTCATGACCGCCGACGAGGCGTGCCAGTACCATCTCATCGACAAAGTGGTTTCGCAAATGGAAAAAGCTCCGACCTGACCCGCGGCGGCGCGCGGCCCAGGCTCGGGAGAACTACCGCGGGTCCACGGAAAGGACCCGCGTGCGAACTACGCATCGCGACGGACCGTGAGGGTGCGATGAGCATTCGGTTCCTCCCCACTGCCAGCCTGCTCCTGGTGCTGTTGAGCGGCTGCCGCACCAATCCGCACACGCAGGTGTACCTGGACAACGTCAATGCCGAAAAGCGGCTCCTGGAGGATACCCTCTACGATCTGCAGTACGACTATGAATGTAACTTGAAGGAACTCGAGAACCTGCGTGCCGAGTTGACTCGGGTGCGCCGGGGCGATGTCAGCGCGTCACCCGCGCCGCGCGACGGCGCGGCCAGCCGTCGCAAACCAAGCCCCCCTTCGGCCGCCGGCGGCGACATCGCCCCCGACGAACTGGCCCCGCCCGTCGTCGAACCCGGCACGCCGGCACCGCCTCAGTCGGAACCGCCCCAACCGCCCCGGGAATCGCAACCGCCCCGGGAACCGCAACCGCCTCAGGAACCCGACGACCTCGACATGTCCCCCCCGAAACTCGAACTCGGCCCGCCCCAGGAAGCCGCGTCCGTGTCGCTGAGCGATCCCGCGGAGTTGGTCTCGCGGTGGACGCCGCGCGCCCAGACCCGCCCGCGCCCGGATCGCACGCGCATCGCCGTCGCGGACCAGTCGGGCGACGCGACCCCTGCGGCGGACGCGCCACATCCCGGCGGCGCCGGCGGCTCCCTCTCCGATGCCACGCACGCGCCAGCGCCTTCCGCCGAGCCGTCCGCCGCGCGCCAAGCGCGGCGACCGCAGTGGCGTCCCTACCGGTGAAGTTCGCTCTCCCGACGCACCACCATTGCAGGCTTGAGCCCTCGTCCGATAAGCTGTCGCGCAAGCGTCCTGCGGGTCCCGCTTCAAGCCTGCCTGTGGATCAATCGTGTCGACTCCCTGCACCTCGATCGAAGTCGTCTCGCCGGCCCACCGCCGCGGCGGATTCCGCGCCGCCATCGTGGATTTTGACGGCACCCTCTCGCTGCTGCGACGCAACTGGCAGGACGTCATGATCCCGATGATGGTCGACATCCTGCAGGCGACCGGGACACAGGAGCCCCGCGACCTGCTGGCGCGGCACGTCGAAGAATACGTCATGCGGCTCAACGGCAAACAGACCATCTACCAGATGATGCAGCTGGTCGAGGAGGTCCGCGCCCGCGGCGGCACTCCGCGGACACCGCTGGAATACAAGCACCAGTATCACGATCTCCTGTGGCAACAGGTGGAGGGCCGCGTCGAAGGCGTGCGCGGCGGACACATCGCGCGGGACGAGATGATGGTGCCGGGGGCCGAAGAGCTGCTTGCGGCGCTCGACCAGCGTGGCCTGACCCTCTACCTCGCCTCCGGCACCGACCTGACTTACGTCCGCGATGAACTCGCCGTGCTGGGTCTGGAGCGGTACTTTGGGCCCCGCGTGTACGGGGCCTTGGACGACTACCGCAAGTTCTCCAAGGCGATGGTCATCGCCCGCATCGTCTCGGATACCGGGGTCCAGGGGAGCGAGATCCTGGGTTTCGGCGACGGGTTCGTGGAGATCGAAGAAGTCAAGAAGGTCGGTGGCGTGGCCGTGGGCGTGGCCAGCAACGAGGTCACGCGCCGTGGGGTCAACGACTGGAAACGCAATCGCCTGGTTCGCGCCGGCGCCGATCTGATCATCGGCGACTATCGCTGTCGCGAGGAACTGCTGCAGCGCTTGGGGTTGGCTCAGCCGCAGGCTTGAATCGCCCCCGCGTCGACACGCGGATGGGGGCGCCAGCGACCGTTTTGCGCTCCCGGACTTTGCTTTGCCGCGCGAATTGATCAAGATAGGGGAGGCATCAGGCACCCGCCCGCGCCGGCGGCCGGACGCACTTGGTGCCACCCTCCTGCCACACGGCACACGACTGGCAACACCCGTTTCCCCACGCCGAGAAAGGGCTGGCACATGAGCGCACCGCATCCCGTCCGGACATCCTGCACCTCCCGCCGTGATTTCCTCAAGCAGTCCACCGGTACCCTCGCCGGCGCGGCGCTGCTGAGCGCGATCAGCGCGCGCAGTTATGCCGCGGAAGACAACACGATCAAGATCGCGCTGATCGGCTGCGGCGGCCGTGGCACCGGCGCGGCACACAACGCCCTGTCCACGCCCGGCCCCGTCAAACTCGTCGCCATGGCCGACGTGTTTCCCGATCGCTTGGCCGCGAGCCACGACAACTTGTCCGCCCAGTTTGGGGCGAAGGTGGATGTGCCCGCCAGCCGGCAGTTCCTGGGCATGGACGCCTACCAGAAAGCGATCGCGGAAATCGCCCCCGGCGGCGTCGTCCTGCTCGCCACGCCCCCCGCCTTCCGCCCCCTCCATTTTGAACATGCGGTCAACGCCAACTGCCACGTCTTCATGGAAAAATCGTTCGCCGTCGATGCGCCGGGTGTGCGCCGCGTGCTGCGGACCGGCGAGGAAGCTACGAAGCGGAATCTGAAAGTCGTCGGCGGGCTCATGAGCCGCCACTATCGGCCGCTCGAAGCCATCGTCGAACAGATCCACCAGGGAGCGATCGGCGACGTCATCACCTGCTGGGCCTATCGCGTCCACGGTCCGGTCGGCTTCCAGCCGAAGAAGCCGGAGTGGAGTGAACTGGAACACCAGATCCGCAACTACTCGTGTTTCACCTGGGTCAACGGCAGCTTCATCCTCGACTGGCTGATTCATAACCTCGACGTCTGCTGCTGGGTCAAGAACAGCTGGCCCGTCCAGGCGCAGGGCCAGGGCGGCCGGCAGGTGCGCGATACGCATGACTACAAGGACCAGTTGTTCGACCAGTATGCCGTGGAGTATGAATTCGCAGACGGCACGCGGCTCTTCGCGCAAGGACGTCATATCGCCAACTGCTGGGGATTCTTCGGCGATGTGATTCACGGTTCCAAAGGATGCGCCGTGCTGGGCGAAGGGATTCCCGAACCGAAGCTGTTCCGCGGTTTCCGCCCGGACAATTCGGCCGTGACATGGCAGTTCCAAGGCGATCCCGGAAATTCGTACCAGGACGAGCACAACCTGTTGTTCGAGGCCATCCGCAAAGACCTCCCGTGCAACGAAACGCAGCGCTGCGCGTACGCGGCCATGACCGGCATTCTGGGCCGCATGGCCGCGGAATCCGGGAAACTCGTCACGTGGGAGGAGGCGCTGGCATCCGACCTCGAACTGGCCCCGGGCCTCGACGATTTCACCCTGCAGTCCCAGCCGCCCGTCCAACCCGACGAGCACGGCAACTACCCGGTCGCCATGCCCGGCATCACGACCGCGTTCTAAGTGTAGTCCTCTCGCTCCGCGAGAGGATGTCATCACGCGGAGCGTGATGACTACGTTGATCCGCGATCCCCCCGGCTTGCCCGGGGGTAGTTCCGGTTGTCTGCTAGTGTAGCGAAGAGCGTCAACTACCCCCGGACAAGCCGGGGGCATTTGGATGTGTGACACAGACATGTCATATGATGCAGGCGGTTCCAGCAGCTCCCCGCGTCGCTTCCCGCGCTCCCCGTCCCCACGCCCCTCGCGCTCCCCCCCGTCCCGCCCTTCGTCCCCTATCCTCCTGGAGACGCGACACCGGCGGCGCACTCCGGAGCGGCACGGCCACGCCTCGTTTACCCCGCAGCCGGGGGACATCCCGCACGTGCCCCCATGACCTCGGGTCATGGGGCACGAAGATCATCGGCTACGGCCAAAACGGCCCCCCGGTGCTTGTCACCGGGGGGAAGAAGACCACGCACGGCGGCCGAGGCCCAACGCCTCCACCACACCCGCGGCCGGCCGAGGCCGCCCCAGCCGGTGGTGACCGACGTGTCGCGCTTTTGTTGACAGGATGGACAGGATGTGCAGGATGAGCGCTGCGTATCCTACGGCACGGGTCCAGGTGCCAGCCGCCGGCCTGCAGCGCGCGGGCCGCCGTCCGCCTGCCGGCGGACTCTGGCCCGGCGGTTAAACAGATCCGTCCCCCCGTCGCACCCTTACTCCCCGATATCTCCTGGGAACAACTCGCACCCCACACGGAAGCCCCCGCGTTCACGCGGGGGAGCCTCACCTTCAACCTACGCCCGCCGCGTCCCGCGCGCGCCCAGAAGCCCCCGCGTTTACGCGGTGGGAGCCTCACCTTCAACCTACGAGGGTCGGACTCCACATCGCATCCCAGGTGAGTTGACACGGGATGGGCGACCGCGCGCACAGCAGACGGATGGGGCGCATCGCCGATAGGGAGACGCGGCGTTCGGGGACACTGCAATCGCAATGATGCGTGCCGCCTTGCACGCCGGTAGATCGTGAGACTCCCGCCGCGTGAACGCGGGGGCTTCTTCATGCGCGTGGTGGCCGCGCGCGGGGAGGAGGCCGTCCCCGCGCAAACTCACCTGATAGCCGCGCCCCCACGTCAGACTTCATCGCGCACTCCTGCAATGAGTGCCGTGCCCCAGCGCCACAGCTATCCACGGCGGCCTCCGCTGCCAACGGCCGGCTCCCAGCGCGCGGGCCGCCGTCCGCCTGCCGGCGGACTCTGGCCCGGCGGTTAAACAGATCCGTCCCCCCGTCGCACCCTTACTCCCCTATCCTCCTGGGAACATCAGAGAGACACGTACTGCCTAGGCTACTATGTGCCATAGACGCTGTCAGACAGCCTCCCTCAGGTGTCTCTTCCGGACGCTGGCCAGGAGGATACGAATGTCTCGCACGTCTACGATTTCACCCATTCGAATAGGAAGTCCCGTAACCGGGCAATCCAAGGCAATGCCATACCGACAACGTATGCCAGGAACACGATGATCGCGAGCATCACAAATGGTAAGCCAGGACTTCCGAGTTGTTGCTTCACCACGATGATCCACCTCACGCGTAACGGATGGAATCTCCAGGAAGCCGTGGTCCGCGATCAA
>JALOQX010000128.1 GCA_025459265.1 Pirellulaceae bacterium
TCCTTGATCTCCTGCTCGGTGAGTTCTTCGGACGTCAGCAGGGCGTCGCTGAGTTGCTCGAGTTGGTCCCGATGTTCGGTCAATAGCCTTGTGGCCCGCTCGGAGGCCTCGTGGAGGATCCGCGCCACCTCCTGGTCGATCAGCTCCATCGTGTGCTCACTGAACGCTCGCTGCCGGTGGATCTCGCGTCCCAGGAAGGGATCTTCGTCGGAGACCTTGTAGCTGACCGGGCCCAGCCGTTCGCTCATGCCCCAGTGTGTCACCATGTGCCGCGCGGTGTTCGTGGCTCGCTCGAGATCGTTTTCCGCGCCGGCCGTCGTCTCGGCGTAGATCAGTTTTTCCGCGGCCCGCCCCGCGAGCATCACCACCAGGTGATCGCGAAGTTCGTGCTCGGAGATACTCAGACGGTCTTCGGTAGGCACGGTGTGGGTAACGCCCAGCGACCGCCCGCGGGGAATGATTGTGACCTTGTGTACGCGGTGCGCCCCGGGCGATTTCCAGGCAGCCAGCGTGTGTCCCGCCTCGTGATAGGCGGTCTTTTCCTTTTCCTTGTCCGACAGCACCTCTTCGCGTTTGGCCCCCATCAGGACCTTGTCGCGGGCGTAGTCGAAGTCGGACATCGTGACGCGGTTCTTGTCCTGCCGCGCGCCCCATAGCGCCGCCTCGTTGACGATGTTGCGGATGTCCGCGCCGGTCAATCCCACGGTCGCTGCGGCCAGCCGCTGGAGATCGACGTCGTCGTCCAGCGGCACGTCGCGCACGTGCACTTTGAAGATCTCCAGTCGGCCCCTGAGGGTCGGGCGATCGACCGTCACGTGCCGGTCGAACCGGCCGGGGCGCAGCAGCGCGGGATCCAGCACGTCGGGGCGATTGGTGGAGGCGAGCACGATGACGGAATCGTTCTGCGCAAAACCGTCCATTTCGCTCAGGATCTGGTTGAGCGTCTGCTCCCGCTCGTCGTGACCTCCCCCCAATCCCGCTCCGCGCTGGCGCCCCACCGCGTCGATCTCGTCGATGAAGATGATCGCCGGCGCGTTCTCTTTAGCCGTCTTGAACAGGTCACGCACACGACTGGCCCCCACGCCGACAAACATCTGGATGAATTCGGAGCCGTTGACCGAATAGAACGGCACGCTCGCCTCGCCCGCTACCGCGCGGGCCAGCAGCGTCTTGCCAGTGCCAGGTGGACCGTTCAAGAGCACGCCCTTGGGAACCCGTCCCCCCAGGCGCTGAAATTTCTCGGGACTGCGCAGGTAGTCGACAATCTCCTCCAGGTCGGACTTGACGCCTTCCAGTCCGGCGACGTCGTCGAACGTGACGGGCTCGGAGACCGCTTCGTACCGCTTGGCGGGACTCTTGCTGAACCCCATCAAGAACCCGCCCCCCATCATCTGGTCCCGGGTCCGGCGGTAGGAGAACCAGAAGAACGCGAAGAGGGCCAGCGGTACGAGCAGCACGAGCATGTAGAACATCAGGAGCGCGTTGCTGGGCGCCTGGTTCTCGTAGCGGATCCCTTTCTCGCCGAGCAGCGCCGTCAACTTGCCGCGCGACTCCCCGTCCCGCGGCAACACCACACGAAAATGATCGCGGAGTTTCTTCTTCGGGTCGCCGGGCCGCAGCTTGCCCTCCCGATCATACCGCGGCGGCTCCGGCGGCGCGCTTTTGAACAAACCGTCGGCGTGCTGATCGCCCAGTTGGACGAACACGACGTTGTCCTGCTGGACTTGTTCCAGGAAGAACGAATACCCGATTTCCGAACGCCGCGGACCCTGCACCGTGAGCACCGCCAGGGCCATCGCGCCGACGATCAACAGCAACACCCACACATTGGGACCCGGTCGGCGCGCAAGCGCCTTCGGACCAGCGGTTGGCTTGCGGTTGTCGCGGGAGGAATTCACCAGGCGTGTCCTTCGTGGCGCGTGGTCCGGATCACTGCTGACTCAGTCAGCCGGGTCAGTTGCTCGGCGGCCATCACCCCCGTACCGGGTGAACCGGCCGGCTGCGTGCAAATTGTATCCCAGCGCGTCGAATTGTGCGACGTGGCGTCGGCTGTGGGTGGCTGGGGACGAGGGGTGGCTGGGGACGAAGGGTGGCTGGGGACGAAGGGTGGCTGGGGACGAGCGTAGCGAGCCCCCAGCGCGCCAGGGGTGGCTGGGGACGCGCGCCGGGTGGCTGAGGACGAGGGGTGGCTGGGGACGAGCGCCGGGTGGCTGGGGACGCGCGCCGGGTGGCTGGGGACGAGCGCAGCGAGCCCCCAGCTTTGGGCGTTCCAGCGTGGCCGCCGTGATCAACCCCGGCTACCCCACGATGAACGAGGAAGCATGCCCCGATTCAGGTGATAGCCATCGTCCCGTCGTGCGTCTGACAACTTCGCAGCAGCGGCGGCGACAAGAGGAGTCCGGCGAAACTGCGCGACTGGTAATGCATGGCTCGACTGCGCTGACCTTGCGGATTGTGCCGGTGTTCCGCTTTTGTTGGGTCGTGCTCAAACTGTGGTCGATAACAGCCGCTAGGCCGAAGCTGCCCGACGCGGTGCGCCGCCCCTGCCCGTCGACCCGCCGGAACGGACCGATCATGCCTCCTCTGTTCCACGATTCCGTGACACGCCGAGCCATTTTTGTCGCCGTGTGCGCGTGCTTCGACATCCTGACCGGTTGTCGCGGTCTGCAGCCCAACCCGGTCCCCATGGGCGATCGACCGAACGCGTCCCCGGCATCTGTCCCGCATGTCACCGAGTTCGGTGCGCTGCACGCTGGTCCGGTGGAGTTAGATCTGGCCGGCCCGCAGCGTGTCGACGTCCTGGTGGCCTGGGCGCTGCAGCGCAACCCGGCGGTGCAGGCAGCCCGCAGCCGCGTGGCGGCCGCTGCCCAGCGCGTGCCGCAGGCGGCGAGTTTGAAAGACCCGATGATGGACGTGGGCGGATGGCCGTTCTACCCCTACGTCCAGCAGTCCGCCGGCGGGCGCATGACCGTGGACGTGGTTGTCTCGCAGGAAGTGCCGTGGTTTGGCGAGCGGGACCTACAGGCCGCGGCTGCGACGCAGGAGGTCCGCGGCCACCGCGCCGCGCTCCAGGCGGTCACACTGCAAACCGTGGAAGACGTCAAGCGCGCGTATTATCAGCTTCAGTATGCCGAGCAGTCGCGCGAGATTACCGCGCAAAGCCGGACGCTGTTGAACGACGTGCTGGAGGTAGCCACGGCCCGCTTTGCCACCGGCACGACGAGCCAGCAGGATGTGCTGCGGCTGCAGGCCGAACTGGGCGGTGTCGACGCCGAGATTGCGCAGTGGCGTCAGGAGGTGGCTACCGCCCAGGCAGAACTCGCCCAGGTGTTGTCCGTGTCCCCCGAGACGCCGTTGGAAACGGTCCCGCTCAATACGGCTGAGGATCTGCCCGCGGACGTCGACGCGCTGTATCGCCAGGCCGTCGCGACCCGTCCGGAGCTGCGCGCGGCGCTGGCGGACGTCGCGCGCGACCGTTACAACGTCGACTTGGCTCGCCTGGCGTACTACCCCGACGTGACCTGGCGGGCAGGTTGGGGAGAAATGACCACCAACCGCTCGATCGTCCCGTTTGCCGATGGGATCGACAGCGTATCCGTCGGCCTGAGCATGAACCTGCCGGTCTACCGCCAGCGGCTGGATGCCGGTGTGGCCGAGGCCACGGCCGAGTTCTGTGCCAGCGCGCGTGAGCACGATGCGCTGCGGGACAAGACGCTGCGGGACGTGAAGACGCTGTTCGTGCAGGCGCACAGCCAGGCCGAGGTGCTGCAGTTGGTGCGGAACACGATTCTCCCCAGCAGCCGGCAGGCACTCGACGTGGCTGTGCGGGAATACCAGGTCGGCGCGATCCCCTTCGCCCAGGTGGTCGACAACTGGCGTACGCTGCTGCGGCACCAGATTCTCGAGCAGCAAGTCCAAATGCAGCTGCGCCAGACGCTCGCCGCGCTGGCCACCGTCGTGGGTACCGACCCCGTGGCACCGACCGTTGGCAACGACCTCCCTCAGCCGGCCGACATCGTAGCCGCGTCACCGCCGCCAGCCCGGCCGTGAGACAGGGCGTACCGGAGAGAACTAGACGCTCGCGACCGGCGGACTATACTTCTCGGGGGTGATCCTCGTTCTCCCGTCGGCATCTTCTTTCCTGGGCACGACGCGTGTTCCGCCGGTTGTGGGCTGGACTGCAGATAGGGTTGATCCTGGCCATGGGGCTGGTGAGCGCCGTGCCCGCGCGCACGGCGTGCGCAGCGAGATCGCCGGCAACCCCGGGGCCGTGTTGCTGCTGCGAGCAGTCGCCCGATGGCGGCACGACGTGCTGTGGGGCAGAGCGCGGTATCTGCCGCTGTGGCGAGGGGCCCGTGTCGCCGCAGCCATCCCAGGCGACGGCACCTGAGAGCCCGCGTGACGATACGCGCGTGCTGCCCAGCGCGGTGCTTCCGCCGCGCCCGCCCCGTGTGGGTGCCCGATCGGACGTGAGCCTGGCCCGCGATGGCCATCGCTTCCAAAGCGCGGGCGCGCGTCAGGCCTGGCTCCGCTGCTGGCAGATCTGATTTGCGGCAGCGACAGTGCGCGCTGATCCGATCATGTGCGGTGCCCTTGTGCCGCTTGCCTGAACAGTCGGCTCGCATTTCGAAGGACGGCGAGCTGTCGTCCCCTCTCTCCCGTCACGGGTTGCGAAATGGAACCCTCCCGTGCGTCCACGGCTGATGGCAACACGTGACGGGGGAGATAGGGGGTCTGCGACGCCGACGTGCCGGCTCCGACCATTTCCTGCGAGGGAACATCCATGTCCATGAACGTGCAAGAACCGTTTTCGTCCGGTCCGCAACCGCCCGTGGGTGGCGCTGGCTCGCCCGACCGCGCAGAGACTGCCCGTCCTGCATCGCGGCGGGCGAAAATCTGGTTCGTCGTCCGGCTGATCGAGGTCCGCCTGCGCTTCGTCCTGCTGTTCGTGGCCGTGGGGCTGGTGGTCGGCAAATGGGAGTGGTTGCAGAACCACTGGGAGGCGTGGCTGCGTCCGTCCGCGGCCGCCGCGACGCTGGACAGTGGCACCGAGTTCTACTGTCCGATGTGTCCGAGTGTGCGCCGCGACAGCCTGGATCCCGGCGGTGCGGTGCCCAAGTGTCCGATCTGCGGCATGCCGCTGTCCAAACGAAAGAAAGGCGTGCCTGATCCGCTGACTGCCAATGTCGTGGGACGGGTGCAGCTGTCTCCTCAGCGGGTCGCGCTGGCGGGGATCCGCAATGCCGAGGTGGCTGTGCAACCGCTCACCAAGGAAATCCGCGCCGTCGGGACGGTGGTCTACGACGAGAGTCGCCGCGCGCGCATCGTCAGCCGCGTGAGCGGCTACGTCGAGCAGTTGTTCGTCAACAAGACCTTCGACAACGTGCAGGAAGGCGATCCGCTGGCCGAGCTGTACAGTCCCGAGCTCTATGCGGCCGCGCAGGAGCTGCTGATCGCTCAGCGTTCCTCACTGCCCCAGCTGGCCGACACGTCGCGCGAGAAGCTCCGACTCCTGGGGTTGGACGACCGTGAGATCGATCGGATCCTCTCGCAGGGCGCGGCGCAGTACCGGCTGGCGATTCGCGCGCCGCGTGCCGGCGTCGTCATCCGCAAGAACGTGCTGGCGGGGGACCGTGTGGAGATGGGGCAGGTGTTGTTTGAAGTTGCGGACCTGTCATCGGTGTGGATCGAGGCGGACGTGTTTGAGCGCGAGATTGCGGCACTGCAGGCGGGTCAGCAGGTGGAGGCGGAGGTGGACGCCGTCCCGGGTCAGCGGTTCCAGGGGCGCCTGGATGCCATCTATCCCGAGCTGCGGGCGGCGACGCGGACCAATCGCGTGCGGTTTGTCGTGGACAACGCGAACCTGCTCTTGCGCCCCGGCATGTATGCGACAGTGCGGTTGACGACACCCGTGCAGGAGCTGGAGCCGTTTCGCACGATCCATATCGCCGCCAAAGCCGCGTCGCTCGACGCGCAGACCTGCATCGACCAGCAGCAGATCTGCCCCGTGACCGGGGCGGCGTTGGGAAGCATGGGGGATCCCGTCCCGGTGCAGGTGGGCGACGAGATCGTGTATCTGTGCTGTGCCGGGTGCCAGTCGCCGCTGGAAAGCGACCCAGCCAAGTACCTGGCGCGGATTCGGACCGTGACGGACGCGGGCGTGCTGGCGGTGCCCGACCGCGCGGTGATCGACACGGGCGATCAGCAGGTCGTGTATGTGGAACGCGAGCCGGGCGTCTACGAGGGGGTGCTTGTGCAGCTCGGGCCGGCGGCCGGCGGTTATTACGCCGTGGTCAGCGGCCTACGGCCAGGCGATCGTGTGGCCGCGGCCGGCGCGTTTCTGGTGGATGCCGAGACGCGGCTCAACCCCGCCGCCGCGGCCGCTTATTTCGGGGCCACGGGCCAGCCGGACCGTCACGCGGCGCATCAGCCGGCACTGCCACGCAAACGGGAAACACCGTCGGCCGAGGCGCTCCAGCAGCTGGCCCAGCTCGCGCCGGACGATCGCTCGGCGGCGATGGCTCAGCGGTGGTGCCCCGTGACGGAACTGCCGCTGGGTTCGATGGGACCGCCCGTCAAGCTCGTGCTGCAGGGCGAGACGGTGTTTCTGTGCTGTGAAGGGTGCCGGGCCGGCGCCGAACGTGACGCGGTTCGCACGGTCGAACAAGTGCGCGCGTGGCGCGCGCTGCCCGCAACCACGCCAGCGGTGGATCCGGTGCACCACGAGACGCAGCGCGAGGCGGGACCATGATCGAAAAGTGCGTCGACTACTCGGTGCGCAATCCCCTGGTGGTGGTGATCGTCGCCATCGGCGTCGCGCTGTGGGGCGTGTACGCCACGTGGCACACTCCCGTCGACGCGATCCCGGACCTGTCCGAGAACCAGGTCATTGTGTTCGCCGACTGGCCGGGGCGCAATCCGAAGGACGTGGAAGACCAGATCACGTATCCGCTGTCGGTCAACCTGCAGGGGCTGGCGGGCGTGAAGTCGATCCGGGCGATCTCCGAGTTCGGTTATTCCATGGTCAGCATCATTTTCGATGACGACGTGGAATTCTACTTCGCGCGCCAGCGAGTGCTCGAGCGGCTGTCGATCGCGAACACGTTCTTGCCGGCGGGTGTAGCGGCCTACCTCGCTCCCGACACCACCGCCCTGGGTCAGATCTACTGGTACACCGTCGAAGGCGCGGGGTACGACCTGGGGCGGCTGCGGGCCATCCAGGACTGGTACGTGCGGTACCAGCTCTACAGCGTCCCGGGCGTGGCCGAGGTGGCGTCGGTGGGCGGCCTGCCGATCGAGTACCAGGTCGACGTCGACCCTAACAAGCTGCGCTCGTACAACGTCTCGCTGGGCGAACTCTACACGGCCGTCCGCAGCTCCAACGCCTCGGTCGGCGGTCGTGTGATCCAGAAGGGCAGCTCCGAGTACCTGGTCCGCAGCACGGGCTGGATCCAGTCGCTCGAGGACGTCGAACAGACCGTCATCAAGTCCGTGGCGGGCACGCCGGTCCGCGTGGGCGATGTGGCCACGGTGCAATTCGGGGCGGCGCAGCGCCGCAATGTGCTGGAAAAAGACGGGAACGAAGCCGTCGGCGGGGTCGTGCTCATGCGGTACGGCGAGAACCCGCTGGTGGTGACCGAGCGGATCAAGGAGAAGGTTGCGCAGTTGCAGGCGGGGTTGCCTGACGGGGTCCGGATCGTGCCGTTTTACGATCGGACGCGGCTGATTCACGAAGCGATCGATACGGTCGGCGAGGCGCTGATCCAGGAAAGCCTGGTGGCCAGCCTGGTGATTGCGCTCGTCATGTGGCACCTGCGCAGCACGCTGATCGTGTGCCTCATGCTGCCGCTGTCGGCATTGATCGCGTTCATCCTCATGCGTCAGCTCGGCATCTCTTCCAACATCATGTCGCTCTCCGGCATCGCCATCTCGATCGGTGTCCTGGTGGATGCGGCCATTGTGATGGTCGATCAGGGAGCGCACACGCTGCACGGGCATTTCGGCGCGGCACGCGTGCGGGGAGACACGCGGGAGCTGTTGCTCCCGGCACTGAGCAGCGTGGGTCGCCCCATCTTCTTCTCGCTGGCCATCATGATCATCAGCTTCCTGCCGGTGTTTGCGTTGAGCGGCATGGAAGGCAAGATGTTCCGGCCGCTGGCGTTCACCAAGAGCTTTGCCCTGGTGGGTGTGTCGGTGTTGGCCGTCACACTGGTTCCGGCGCTGATACCGTGGCTGCTGCGCGGCCGGATCCGCCACGAGGAAGACAACTGGCTCGTGCGCCGCGTCATGGAGATCTACCGGCCCGTACTGGCGTTTGTGATGCAGCATCCATGGCCCGTGGTGTGGATTGTCAGCGCCGTCTACGTCCTGGGCGCGGTGCCCAGCGGTTCCCCCTGGCTCTTTCGGGCGGCGCTCGGTGCGGGGCTGGTGACCAACCTGTGGGCGTCCTGGGGCGAGGAAGCGGCGTTCCGCCGGCACTGGCGCTGGGTCGCAGCGCTGTGGTTTCTGGGCATCGCGGCAGCTGCAGCCCTGGCGTGGGGATCCGGCTGGCGACCGGCGTGGTGGCTGGACGACGCCGGCGCGATGCGCTGGATCCGGGCGGCCGGCGCAACCGCGGCAGCCGCGCTCGCGTGCGTGATGGTCGTGGCCGTGCTGTCGCGGCTGCGCTATGCCGCCAGCCTGACGACCGCCGGCGGCCTGGTCGTCATCGGGCTGCTAGCCAACCAGTGGATGGTTCCGCTGGGACGCGAATTCATGCCGCCGTTGGACGAAGGCGCGATTCTGGACATGCCCGTCACTGTCCCGCGCGTGTCGGTCACACAGGTGAGCGACGACTTGAAGGCCCGCAACGCGGTCATGCGCGCCTTCCCCGAGGTCGAGCTGGTGGTGGGCAAGGCCGGCCGCGCCGAGACCCCGACCGACCCGGCGCCGCTGGACATGGTGGAAACCGTCATCAACCTCCGGCCGCGCACCGACTGGCCCAAACGGCACCTGCGGTATGACGACGCGGTGGCCCAGACCCGCCGGGCGTGGAGCCTGCTTCGCGAGCGCGGTTGGCTGGCGCAGGCCAGTGCGGCCGAGCCGGACGAGGGCTTGGTCAACGATGCCACCATGCTGGCGATCCAGGACTTTGACGGCCTGATGCGCTCGATCGCCGCCCGGGAATGGGGGGCGTTTGCTGCACGGCAAGAGGCGCAGGAGCCGGACGAGGAGCGGCGGTCGTTCGTGCGGCAGCTCAACGGGCAATTGCACGAGCAGGCCCGCTGGGTCTATACGCATCACGTGCTCTCACGGCTCCGCGAACAGAGTCAGCAGCGCGGCCAGTGGGAGGGGGAACCGACGGAGGCCCAGTGGCAGGAGGCCGTGCGGGCGGCGGTCGCTCTCTGGCACGAACGTCTCCTGCTCTGGGCCAAGAGCAAAGACGAATTGCTGCAGGAACTGGATGCGGTCGTGCAGATGCCGGGTTGGGGCAATATCTGGACGCAGCCCATCATCAACCGCATCGACATGCTCGCGACCGGCGTCAACACGATGGTCGGCGTCCGCGTGTTTGGCGACGACCATGGCAGGATCGCGGCCGTCTGCCAGGAGATCGCCGAGGTACTGCGCGGTGTGCGCGGCGCCGTGGACGTGTCGGCCGACCAGGTCGTGGGGGAAGGCTACCTGGAGATTGACATCGACCGCCAGCGCGCGGCGCGCTACGGTGTCACCATCGCCGACATCCAGGACGTGATCGAAACGGCGCTCGGTGGCCAGGTCATCACGATGACGGTCGAAGGCCGTGAGCGGTTCCCGGTGCGGGTCCGTTACGCGCGGGCCTTTCGCGAGGACGAGGAGTGGGTGCGCAGCGTGCTGGTCAACGCGTCCGCGGCAGCCGGCGCCGACCTGCTCGCGGCGTCCACGGCGGACACGGGCGAAGCGGCGGATGCGAGCGATGGGTCGGGCGCCGTGCCGGGCATGCTGCAGGTCCCGCTGGCACAGGTGGCCGACGTGCGTATTGTGGAGGGGCCGTCGATGATCCGCAGCGAGAACGGCATGCTCCGCTCGTATGTCCGCCTCAACGTGCGCGATCGCGATCTGGTGGGATTTGTCACGGAGGCCCAGCAGGTGGTGGCCGACAACATCCGGCTGCCGGCCGGAATGTATCTGGAGTGGGCCGGCCAGTTCGAACACGAGCTGCGGGCGCGGCGCACGCTGATGATTGTCGTGCCGATCGTGGTCGTGGTGATCTTTCTGCTGCTGTTCGTCACGTATCACGACTTCGCGGACACGCTGGTGGTCATGCTGCTGGCCGTGCCCGGGGCCGTGTTCGGCGGCGTGCTGCTGCAGTACCTGTTCGGCTACAACTTCAGCGTGGCGGTCATGGTGGGATTCATCGCCTGTTTTGGACTCGCGACCGAGGGCGGACTGGTGATTCTCGTCTACCTGCGCGAAGCCATTGCCGCCCGCGGCGGCCTGGAGCGGATGACGCTGGCCGAGGTGAAGCAGGCGGTCATGGACGGCGCCGTGCACCGGACGCGCCCGAAGCTGATGACCGAGTTGACGACGCTCATTGGCCTGGCGCCGATGCTGTGGGCGACCGGAACAGGGGCCGAGATCATGCGCCCCATGGCCGCCCCGGTGCTGGGCGGCATCCTGGTGTCGGACGAGGTGATCGACCTGCTGCTGCCCGTCTTTTTCTATCGTGTCCGCGCCTGGCGCTGGAAGCGCCTGCACGCTCGACAGGATGCTTCTGAGCTGGAGACAGGCTGATCGGGAGACAGGATCGGGAGACAGGATGAACAGGATTGACAGGATGTCCCGAGTCGCCGACACGCGGATCTTGTTCGCGCAATGGTGCGGTATGGAAAGGAAATGCCGAACAAGATAGGTGGCGCCGACACCAATCCAGAACACTCAGGGCGTGCAAGCACATCCGAAAGTGGCTGAAGGCCCAGGCGCATGGGTATACTGGGGACTGCTGAGCCGCTGGGCCCGCGAATGCTCGAGCTGTGCAGGAGAACACCAATGCTGGACCAATCGCCAAGAGATGGGGTGAATCACTGGCGGGCGTACGTTGGGGTTCTGGAGGCGTACGCCAGGAATGCCGACAAGGTGACGCGCGGCATGCTGCAGGAGAGGCTGGTACGCGTCCACGCCGAACTGAGCAAACGCGGCGGTGTCGTGACGAAGCTCAGCCTGCCCCGGAAAGACCCGACCTGGAAGCTGTGGCAAGCCGTGGAGAATTATACGAAGGACTGGCTGCGCAGGCATGGCATCGTGAGCACACTCGGCTTACCCGAGAGGGCGTACAACATGTACGCGGGATATGCAACCCCGTACGATGCGTCGGGCGACAGGTACTTGAACCCCCACTTCAAGACCTTTGATGTTCACCACATCTGGCCCGAAGCCTTCGGCGGCCAAACGGTCGGCTGGAACGTCATCCCGCTGCCCAAGGACGTCCATCTCTATCGACTCCATCCTCAGATCGATTCCCTCCTTCGCCAAACCAGACCCGGCAGGCAGATCAAGCTGCTCTAGAGTAGCACAGCCCCAGGTTCTGGTCGCGAATGCACAGGTTTCCGTGGGCAACGACCGGGCGTGTGCAGGCCGGCAAATTGCTCGGGTCGGACTGCTCAAAACGGTCACGCTCGACCAGTCCTGTGCAGCTTCACTCGATCTGGAGCAGGACGGCGCCTTCGGGACGCAGGTTGAGCCGCCGGTCCGCCGAGTGGATGGTCAATCCGCCTTGAGTCGGTAGCCAACGCCCTGTTCCGTGAGCAGGTACTCGGGGCGGCTCGGATCGCGTTCCAGCTTCTTTCGCAAGTTCGCCATGAACACGCGCACGTAATGCGGTTCGTTCACGGCGTCCGGTCCCCACACTTCCTTCAGCAGAAATCGGTGCGTCAACACCTTGCCCGAGTTGCGGACGAGGAGTGCCAGCAGGTCGAACTCGATCTTGGTCAGCTTTACCTCATTCTCATCCGCGAAGACGCGACGTTCGGCCAGATCACCGTGCACGCCACCGAACTGAAATGCCGTCGTTTCCCCCGCCCCAGTCTCCCGGCGGTTGGCATGGCGCAGTGCCACGCGCATGCGCGCCAACAGTTCGCCGATGCCGAACGGCTTGGTCACGTAGTCGTCCGCGCCCGCATCGAGCGCGGCGATCTTGCCCTTCTCCTCACCGCGAGCAGACAAGACGATGACAGGCAGCGACGACCATTGTCGCACCTCTTGAATGATCTGTATCCCGTCCGCGTCCGGCAGGCCCAGATCCAACAGTACCAGGGAGGGGCGGTCCTGTGTGAGCAGACGCATGCCGTCTTTCGCCGTCGCGGCCTCGCATACACGAAACCCTTCCGCACCGAGCGCCGCACGCAGGAACCGCCGGATCGGTGCTTCGTCTTCGATGATCGCGATAAGATGGTCGCTGGCTGTCACTGGCTCGATCACTCGGCAGTCAGGAGCTCGCAAACCGGCGGTGCAGTGCCTTGCGGGATCGTGAAGCGGATCACGGTGCCGCCGCCGAGTCGGTTGCGGGCTGCAATCGTGCCTCCATGTGCCTGAACAATCGCCCTGCAGATCGCAAGCCCCAAACCGGTCCCTCGCCGATCGGAACGGGCGTTCGCACCGCGATAAAATGCCTCGAAAATCCGCTGCTCATCTCCGGGAACCAGTCCTTGACCGCGATCCGCAACTTCCACGGCGATGCGACCGGCATCTTCCTCGGCATGTACTTGCAGGGGGGAACCCGTTGCTGAGTACTTGGCCGCATTGTCGACGAGGTTGACTAACACGGATTCCAGCAACACTCCGTCGACGTGAGCCAGCGGTAATCCGTCAGCGAGTCGCACCGACACATCGCGACCCGCCAACTGCCGCTCCAGGCGATTGAGTGCTGAACCGATCACGTCCTCCAGGGGCTGCCACTGGCGGTTCAGTGTGATGTGGCCGCTGCTGAGACGCGTCATGTGCAACACGTTCTCGACCAGCGTCGTCAATCGCTCGGACTCCTCGCGAATCGTGTCGACTAGTTCCCGCCGGGTGTGCGGATCGAGTGCGTCGTGCGCCTCGGCCAGCGTGCTGGCCGCTCCGGATATTGCTGCCAGCGGGGTGCGCAGGTCGTGAGACACGGCCGCCAGCAGCGACGTGCGGAGTTTTTCGGTTTCGACCTGGACCTCGGCCTGTTGCGACTTTTCCACCAAGCGATTCCGTTCCAGCGCAAAGGCGATTTGCGTGGCGTAGGTGTCCAGCAACTGGCGGGCATCCGGCGACAACGGCTGGTCGGGGCGTACCGGTTGAACCGCCAGAACGCCGGCCACGCGCTTGGGTGTCGCCATCGGCACGTACAGCGCCTCGGCGTTCGGAAGCGTGTTCGTGCCGCGACCAGCCGGTTCGTTGTGATCCAGGACCCACTGGGCCGCCGTAAACTCTGTGGCGCTGGCCGCGAATGTGGCGATATGGCCGAGAACGGGGCGAATCCGGTCGTGGCTGTCGGGCACGAAGATCACGGCGTGCGCGTCAAAAACCTCGCCGACTGTCTTTTCGGCCTCGTCAATCAACTGCAGGGTCGACGAAATCGCCGTGAGGCGACGGCTCAGCCGATACAAAGCCTCGGTGCGTCGCTCGTTGCGACGGGCTACCTCGGCCTGATAGCGCACGCGCGTGGTCAGGGTGCCCGCCAACAGTCCTACGGTGAGCATCACCGCGAACGTGACCAGATACTGCGTGTCGCGAACCGTGAGCCAGTAATAGGGCTGTGTGAACAAAACGTCGAACAAGAGCACCGACAGGATCGAGGCCGCCAGGGCAGGGGCTGCGCCCCCACGAGCCGCGACTGCTACGACGGCCAGCAGGTAGACCATCACGAGGTTGGCCTCGGTAAAACCGAGTCGATGCATCGCCAGCGCGACGAGCGTCGCCGCACCCAAGGCGGCCACCGTGCCCAACCCGCCCTGCAGGCCTCGTATCGCGGCGTGCCGAGCGCCGCCCGGCGCGACCGATACGGGATCCTCCGCCCCGCGCACGACGAAGACGTCAATGTGCCCGCTGTCGCGTACCAGGCGATCGACCAACGACAGTCGGCCCCGCCGCCACCAGGCGCCCTGTTCGTCGGTCTTCCCCACGACGATCTTGGTGACGTTGCGGCTGAGGGCGTATTGGAGCAGTTCGCGGCTGATGTTCTCACCGGTGATCTGGACCGTCTCAGCTCCCAGGCTCTCGGCCAGGTGCAGGTGATCATGCAGCCGCCGACGGGGGGCATCCGCCGGGCGCGCAGCGCGGGCCGTCTCCACATGCACCGCGACCCACGGCGCGTCCAGTCGGTCGGCCAGGCGTTTCGCAGCGCGCACGACCTTGGCCGACGTAGGGCTCGGTCCGACACACACCAGCAGGCGTTCGTTCGTGGGCCAAGGTACCTTGGCCGCGACGCTGCGGCGCGCGGTTTCCACGTCGTCATGGATGCGATCCGCGGTGTGTCGCAGCGCGATTTCGCGCAGGGCCGCGAGATTGTCCTTGCGGAAGAATCTCTCCAGCGCGTGCGCCGCTTGCTGCGGAATGTAGACTCTCCCCTGGCGTAGTCGCTCCAGGAGTTCGTCCGGGGTCAGGTCGATCAGCGCCACGTCATCGGCCCGCTCGAACACCTCGTCGGGAAACGTCTCGCGGACCGTCACGCCAGTGATCCCGGCGACCACGTCATTGAGGGATTCCAGGTGCTGCACGTTGACCGTCGAATAGACGTCGATGCCTGCCTTCAGCAGTTCGTCCACATCTTGCCAGCGTTTTGCGTGCCGCATGCCGGGCGCGTTGGTGTGGGCCAGCTCATCCACCAGAATGACTTCGGGCTTCCGCGCTAGTGCAGCGTCGAGATCGAATTCGCGGAGCGTCGTGCCGCG
>JALOQX010000129.1 GCA_025459265.1 Pirellulaceae bacterium
CGCCGCGAAGAAGATCCCGATCGACAGCGCCGTGTACACCGGCATCTTGCCGAACAGGCCGCCAAACTCGTTCAGGTTCCGGTGGTGGACGCGGTCGTAGATCACGCCGACCAGGAAGAACATGCCAGCTGAGCTGATCCCGTGCGCGATCATCTGGAACATGGCGCCCTTGACCCCCATGTTCCAGTAGTCCGCGTTGTACGCGGGAAATCCCACCGACCACACGCCCAGCCCCAGCACCACGTACCCCATGTGGCTCACCGAACTGTACGCCACCAACCGCTTGAAATCCGTCTGGGCCAACGCCGCCAACGCCCCGTACACCATGCTGACGACGCCGACCAGACAGACGAAGTACGCCAAGGCATAACCGCCGTGCGGGCAGATCGGATAGCAGATGCGAATGATGCCGTAACCGCCCATCTTCAGCAGGATCCCGGCCAGAATCATGGAAATCGGCGTCGGGGCTTCGACATGCGCATCCGGCAGCCACGTATGCACCGGCACCGACGGCACCTTGATCACAAACCCGATGAACAGCAGCAGAAACGCCCACCATTGCCACGTCGGACTGAAGACTTCGGTGTGCTGTCCCAGGGCGGCCAAAGCCAGCAGATTGAAAGTGTGCAACTCCCGGGGCTGGTTGGTCGCGTCGACCTGCAGCCGCTGCGTGATCTCGTCGGCGATGTGCAGCTCACTCCAGATGACCGCTGGCGCCGGATTCTGCAGGTTGAGGTCCGAGACCTCGGCCAGTGCGCGCAGATCACTCTTGAAGTACAGCATCAGGATCGCCACCAACATCAGGACGCCACCCACGAGCGTGTACAGGAAAAACTTGATGGCGGCGTACTCGCGGCGCGGACCGCCCCACACGCCGATCAGGAAGTACATGGGCAGGAGCATGACTTCCCAGAACACGAAGAAGAGAAAGAAGTCGAGCGCGACGAACACACCCAACATGGCGGTTTCCAAGATCAGAAACAAAATGCAGTACGCCTTCACGTACTTGTCGACGGACCAACTGGCCCCCATCGCCAACACGCACAGGAACGTGGTCAACAACACCAGCGGCAGGCTGATGCCGTCGACGCCGAGCGCATACGCAATATCGAACGACGGAATCCAGTCCACCACAAACGCGCTCTGCATCGTCCCCACGCCCGTGTCGAAATACGTCTGCGCATCGGGCCAGAGGAAGGCACCGGCCGACACCACGAAGGTGATCGCCGTGGTGGCCAGCGCGATCCAACGCAACAGCGCCACCTGCTGCCGCGGAACCAGCGCGATCACCAGAGCACCGCACGCCGGCAGAAATACGATCAGGCTCAGCCACAGCATGTTTGCGTTCATGTCTTGCCGAATTCAACGTGTCGAAGGACGCGCAGCCCGCTAGAGAAACAGACTGCTGATCAGGAACACGACCACCACACCCACCACGAGAAACAGGATGTACTGACGCACGTTGCCCGTCTGCAGACGCCGCAGCGAAAGACCCAGGGCATAGGTCCAGCCGGCCGCGCGGTCCACCGGACCGTCAATCAGCCGCCGGTCGGCCAGCTGTTCCCAGAACACCGCCACGCGGCATGTGCCGCGGGCCAACGCATCCAGGCACCGGTCGATCCAGCCCGTGTCGCACGCAGCGCACAGCCGCGCCAGGACCCCTACGGGACGCACGAACCCCCACGCGTACAACTCGTCAAACCACCATTTGTTCCAGAACAGCCGATAGACCGGCGCAAACTGCCGACTCACTTCCGCCGGCTGCAACCAGCCCGTCACGTACATGGCCACGGCCAGTGCCAGCCCCGCCACGGCCGTTGCGAAGGCCACCAGCACGGCCGGGACGACGATCGTACCGTGGCTGCTCGCCGCGTGCGCCACATGTTCGCTGGGCCACGCCAGCGGCACCCAGACCCCGGTGAGCGTTGCGGCGGTGCCCGTCGGCCGCGCCTGTTCGAGCAGGCCCGCCACCGATAAATCGCTCCCTGGCAGCTCCCACGCCGCGCCCACCGCACACAACGCCAGCAGGACCAACGGCACGTACATCACCCGCGGCGACTCGTGCGCGTGCCCATGCCGATGCGCATCCCGCGGCTGGCCCGCGAACGCCAGGAACCACAGCCGGAACATGTAGAAGGCCGTGATCGCCGCCCCGCCCGCTGCCACCAGGAAAAACAGACCGGCCCACCGCCCGCCATTCTCCTGCGCAAAGGACAAGGCCTGCTCCAAGATCAGATCCTTCGAATAGTAGCCGCTCAGCCCGATTACCAGCGGAATCCCCAGCCCGGCGATCGCCACGCAGCCGATCAACATCGTGATCGCCGTAATCGGCATCTTGCGCCATAAACCGCCCATGACCCGCAGATCGTTGGAATGCACCGCGTGGATGACCGAGCCGGAACACAAGAACAGCAGGCTCTTGAAACAGGCGTGCGTCACCAGGTGCAACATCCCCGCCAGCCAGCCGCCGACACCCAAGGCCAGCATCATGTAACCCAGCTGGCTCACCGTTGAATAGGCCAGCACACGCTTGATGTCCGTGGCCGTGATGGCGATCGTCGCCGCGAGAAACAACGTCACCGCGCCCGTTACCGCGATCACCAGCAGGGCTTCGGCGGTGAACACGGCGTAAAAACGGCCGACCAGGTAGACGCCGGCCGCGACCATCGTGGCGGAATGAACCAACGCCGACACCGGCGTGGGACCTTCCATGGCGTCGGGCAACCACACGTGCAGCGGGAACTGCGCACTTTTCCCCACACACCCACAGAAAATGCCGATGCCCGCGAGCGTCAGCCACCCGTAGCCGTACCGCTGCCCCGTTCCGTCCGTCCCGCCGTCCCGCCACCCCGGCAACTGGGCCCGTGCGTAACGCTGCGCGTCCGCCCCGGTCGCCTCCGGGTGAGCTTGCCGCCAGCGCACGAGTTCTTCCTGCGCAGCGGCCCACACTAGGCCGTCGGGAGTCGTCAACGCGTGGTCCCGCTCGGCCGGCCGCACCAGACTAAAGATCCCCCGCTCCGCCGGCTCAATCGTGCCGTTCCCGTCGCGATCCACGTCGCCGAAGGCAAACGTGCCCAGTCCCGACCAGAGCGCCATCATCCCGATGAGCATGCCAAAGTCGCCCACGCGGTTGACGATGAAGGCCTTGTTCGCCGCCAGACACGCACTGCGGCGCTCAATGTAGAAGCCAATCAGAAAATAGGAACAGATACCGACAAGTTCCCAGAACACGAACACCATGGCGATGTTGCCGGAGAGCACGAGCCCCAGCATGCTGAAGCAGAACAGCGACATGTACTGGAAGAAACAGCCGAATCGGCCTGGGCGTGTCAGCGGCGTGCCGTCGGCGAGCGTCACCTCGTGGTCCGTAACCGTGTGCAATTCCTCGTGCATGTAGCCCAAGGCGTACACGTGGATGCAGAACGCAATGAACGTCACGACGCAGAACATCACGACCGTCAACGCGTCGATGTAATAGCCGATCGACAGCCGCAGTTGGCCGAATTCTCCCAGCTGATAGTAATCCCCCGCATAGGCCGAGGGGACGACCCCCTGTGCCCCGGACTCCTCCGCGTGCGGTGCCCCGTCCGTGTCGGCACGCCACGCCACCAAGGACAACGGGACGCGGTCCACCGTTCCCTGCGCATGGTGCGCTCCGGCCCCCACAGGGTGATGCCCCAGCCAGATCGCCAGCGCGCACAACGACAACACACCCGACAGCGCAATGGCGCCGGTCGCCACATAACCACCCGTCACCGGCTTCCACCAGCGTCCGAGGGTGAAGATCGCCGCAAATGAGCCGAGCGGCACGAGGACGGCGATTCCCAAAATGCCCGGCAGGAAAGTTGTGTCCATTATCCCTTCAGGTCTTCTGCCCGATCGACGTCAATCGTGATGTGGTTGTTGTAGAAATTCAACGCGATCGCCAGGGCGACAGCTGCCTCCGCAGCCGCCAGGACGATCACAAACAGGGCGATCAACGAACCGTCGATGCCGAGCGTGGTGGACCGCAAGAAAGGACTTCCCAACGCCACGAAATTCACGTTCGCGCCGTTGAGCACCAACTCAATGCCCATCAGGACCCCGAGCGCATTGCGCTTGGTGGCCATGCACATGACCCCGGTCACGAACAAGACGGCCCCGACCGCCAGGTAATGAGAGACCGTGATGGATGCCACGAGCGTCGTCATCGCGGACTACTCCCTACGGACTGCGCCCTTCGGCCCGCACCGGCTGCTCCACACGCGGCCGGGCCAGGTACGCCGCGCCGACCAGCACGACCAGCAGATGAACAGACACAATCAAGAATGGAAACAGGTAACCCGATCGGCTGTACGTGCGCGACGGTCCTTCCGGCGCCGCGGGATCTCCCAGTCGATCCACCCGCACCCCGGTCAGGGCCGCCCCCACCGCGGTGGCGGATTGCCCTTCGGCCAACGCCAGCGCGCCGGTCGGACGCGGCTCCCGCCACGGTCTCACACCCCACGCGGTGGCGATCAGCAGGCCCAGCAACAGGCTGCCCGCCAGTAGCGCCGCCACCCACTCGCCGCTGCGGGGACGCATCACGATGAACGTGGCCTGCGCGGTCAGCATGACGCCAAACACGAGAAGCACCAGCGTCCCGCCGACGTAGATCATCAGCTGCATGGCGCCGACGAACTCCGCTCCGGCCAAAAAGAACAGACCAGCCGTCGCGCCCAGCGAGAGCGTCAGGTAAAACGCCATCCGGACGATGTTATTGGTCAACAGCACCGCCGCCGCGAACACGCTCGCTAACAGCGCAAAAAGGCCGAAGAACCAGGCGTACCAGTCAATGGTGCCCAGGAGCGTCATCCGGCACCTCCCGCACCCTCGGCGATCCGCGCCCGTCTCGCCGTTCCGCCCACGACGTCCCCCGTGTCCGCTCCGACGCCCGACTCGTCCCCGCGGCCTGCCCGGCCAGCCGGTGCCGCAGCAGCCTCCTGCCACCACCACGTCTCGCGGACGGCGATCGCCCCACCTCGCGCCGCCGGCAGCCAATCATTGGGACTGGCGACACCCAACGCCTGCCAGCCGAGCACGCCCACAAAACAGAACGCGGCCAGCGGGATGCAGTACTTCAGACACATGGACATGACTTGATCGATGCGCAGTCGCGGTAACGTCCACCGTGCCCACATCATCACCAGCACACCCAGCACGGCCTTGGTGAGGAAATTCATGCAGCCGGCCAGGTTGGAAAGAAATCCCGTCAGACGCCACGCCGTTTCGTCCGGGGCGTACGCCCAGCCCAGGGAGTGGAAAATCGGCACCGGACCGTTCCAGCCCCCAAAGAACAACAACGCGGCCAAACCGCCCACCAACAGCATCGAACCGTACTCGGCCATGAAAAAGTAGCTCCACCGCAGCCCCGAGTACTCGGTCAGGAACCCGGCGACCAACTCGCTCTCCGCTTCCGCCAGGTCAAACGGCGCCCGATTCACGCTGGCCAGCGCACAGGCGGCGTACACCCAGAACGCCACGAACGTGAACGGGTCGTGGAAGATCAACCAGTTGGTGAACCAGCCGGCCTGCATCTGGGCGATCGTCGTCAGATTCATGGTCCCGGTCAGCAGGACCGGGATGGCGACGCACATGCCCAACGGCACTTCATAACTGACCACCTGCGCGGCCTCGCGCATCGCCCCGAAGAGCGACCACTTGGAGCCGGAGGCATACCCGCCCAGGATCACGCCGAACACTTCCAGCCCCAGCACCGCCAGAATGAAGAACACGGCCACGTTCGTGTCAAAGGCGACCCAGCCCGGCGCAAAGGGCAGGGCCAGGTAGGCCGTGTAGCTGGCCGAGAAACTGATGTACGGTGCCGCGCGAAACAAGAGCCGATCCGCCTCCTGCGGTGCCAAGTCCTCCTTGCTCAGCAGCTTGATCCCGTCGGCCAGACTCTGCAGCCACCCGAACTTGCCGCCCACCCGCGTCGGGCCCAGCCGGTCCTGGATCCGTCCGGATACCTTCCGCTCCAGCCAGATGAAACCCATGGCACCGGTCGCCACGATCCCCAGCAGCAACGCGCAGTGGATCAAACCGGCCAGTGCATACGCCGCCGGCGCGGGCAGCGCCCAGGTTTCTGCGAAGAATTCCGCCACAGTCTCGCTCTCACGCTACGTCCCGGCGTTCGGGGCCCGGCAGCCGTCACGGATTCCCAACTATGCCACATGAGCGGCGAAGGGGGCAAGCCCCCACAAGATCGATCCGAGGCACCCGCCCGAGGAGCCGAAGCGGAGGACGCCACTAGCGGTCGATTTCCCCCATCACCAGATCCAGGGATCCCACGATGGCCGGGACGTCGGCCAGGAGACAGCCTTGACACAGCTCCGAGGTGACCGACAGATTCGCGAAACAACTACTGCGGGCCCGCGTTCGCCAGGGGATCGCGGTGCCGTCACTCACGAGGTAGAAACCCATCTGGCCTTTAGGCGCCTCGGTCTCCAGGTACACTTCCCCTTCCGGCAGACGATGATTGACCTTGATCGGCGTGCTCCACTCGTCCTCGGCCGCCTGATATTTCTCCAAGGCCTGCCGCACGATGTCGACCGACTGCACGACTTCCAGCATGCGCACGTAGTAGCGATGCCACGAGTCGCCCAGGACTGCCTCGGCGGGCACCGCCGGGTAGGCGTGGTCCTGCGGATAATGCCCGTCCTTCTGCACGACGACGTGAAAGCGGTAATCGCGGTACATCGCCGTGTACCACGCGTCTCCGTCGCGGCGCAGATCCTGGTCTACGCCGCTGCCGCGCAGGACCGGGCCCGTGCAGCCGTACTCGATCGCCAATGCCGCCGGCAGCACGCCGATGCCCGCCGTGCGTTTAATGAAAATCGCATTGTTCGTCAGCAGCGTGTGGTAGTCGTCGATGACCGGCCAGAACTCGTCCAGGAAGCGGGTACACTTGTCGAGCCAGCCGCCGGGGAGATCACCGGCAGCGCCGCCCGGCACAATGTAGCTGTACGTCAGCCGCGCGCCGCACACTTCCTCAAACAGGTCGAGAATCTTCTCACGCTCGCGAAACGCATAGAGAAACGGCGTGAACGATCCGAGGTCCAGCCCGTACGTGCCCATACCCACCAGGTGGCTGGCGATCCGGTTCAGTTCGGCCATCAGCACGCGCACATGCCGGACTTTATCGGGAACCGACAGCCCCAGGAGCCGTTCCACGGCCAGCGCCCACCCGAGGTTCATGTTCATGCCGGCGAGGTAATCCATCCGATCGGTGTACGGCACCCACTGCCGCGCCGTGAGATTCTCGCCGATCTTCTCCGCACAGCGGTGCAGGTAACCGATATGGGGTTCCACCCACGAAACGATCTCGCCGTCCGTGCGCAGCAGCAGACGCAGCACCCCGTGCGTGCTCGGGTGCTGCGGACCCATGTTGATCAGCATCTCGTCGGTGCGCACATCACACTCGACGGTACGTGCATCGTCGATCGTCGCCATGCGTGTCGCTCCCGGCTGCCTTCGTGCCGATCCGGCAACCACGCCGTAGGACGGACGTCCTCGTCCGTCAGGAGGCTCGTGGACCGGTCCTCAATGATCGCGGATTCCGTGATAGTACTGCGGCGGTTCGTAGTCTTTGCGCAACGGGTAGCCCTCCCAGTCCTCGGGACACAGGATGCGGCGCAGATCGGGATGGCCCACGAACCGTACCCCCATCAGGTCGAACACCTCCCGTTCATGCCAGTTGGCCCCCCGCCAGATCCCGCACACGCTCGGCACCTCGGGCGGCTCCCCGGGGACGCCGCTCTTCCACCGCTCGAGCGTGACCTTCAGGACCAGCCGCTCTTTCGTGCGCGTGCTCGAGAGATGGTAGACGAGCGCCACGTGCGGCTGCCAGCTCGCCTTGGCGGCTTTCTTGGGGTCAGCGTGGAAGAAATCGACGCCCGAGACGCAGTTGAGCATGTCGCAGGCCACGTCCGGATCATCCCGCAGGAACCGGCACACGTCGACCAGCACGTCCGGTGCCAGCTCAACCCAGGGGTCCAGCCCTTCCAACTGAGCTTGCCGCACGCCGTCGCCAAACCGGGTGCGGAGCTTGTCCACGAGCGTCTGGTCCACTGCCACCGCTACGACTCCTGCATGAGGCCGACACGCGGCGGGGCCTCGGACCGCTGATCCTGGCGGTATGCGCGCACCCAATTCAGGTCGCCACGCGTCCAGACATAGGCAAAACCCACCAGGAGCACACCGAAGAAAACCACCATGTCCAGCAGCGCCACAGCGGCCAGTTGCTGCCCGCCGTGCCGCATGATGCCCGCCGCACGCGGGGCTTCATCCGCCTCGCGCGCCACCGCCCCGCGCAAGCTGGCCGGAACCTCCACTGGCACTGTCGGACGGCGTACGCCCAACTCCTCGTGCAACCCCCGCGCCTGATCCGTCAGCGAAATCGTGCCGTCCTCAGCCACCCGGACCAACTGCTCAGGCGTCGCGCGGGCCAAGTGCGCCGCCTTGCCGAAGACAGTCGCCCAGGGAAACACTAACGCGACTTCCACATCGAAGATAATAAACAGCAGGGCGACAACGTAGAACCGCAAGTCGAACTGTACAAAACTGGCGCCCACCGCCGGTTCGCCGCATTCATAGATCTCCAACTTCTCCGGCTCGGGATTCTGCGGACGCACGAATCGCCCGACGACCAGATTGGCCAACAGGAAGAGCACCGCCACGGCCGCAAACATCGCCACGTACGCGACGAGCCCCAACGACGAAGCAACGGCATCCGCCATGTCCCACTCGCTTACTTCCTGTCCACCCTGCACCGTCCCCGCCACCACGCCCCCCAGGCAACGCATACCCGGGTCCGCGTCACGGAGGACACCGCCTCAGTTGGACTCAGCCGCCGATATGCCGGTGGTCATCTCGGCCGTCAACGGGCGGCGAGCTGCAAAGCCGCTGTCGAGCGTGTGCCAGTACTGTACTTCCGGTTCTCCGAACTTCCAGCACAGGTACACCAGCTCGTCGTTCAAGCGGGCGGGGAAATCCACGATGCCGTCCACGCCACTCTTGGGCTCCACGCCCAGCTGCCGCAATTCGTTGACGTACTCGTGCAGCCGCTCGCGATCCTTCGACAACTCGTCCTCGATCTGCGCCAGCTCATCCTGATACGGATCACCCGCCGTGATGCTCCGCCCCGCCTTCAAATGCTCGACCCGCTGATGCCGCTCCACCACCTCACGCGACAACAGCACCAAGTCCCGCGTGATCGCCCGGACCAGCGGCAGCATCGCATTGGCCTCGCGGACCGTAAACATGCGTGTCGGCTTGTACGTTTGCACCATCATTGCTCGTTTACCCATTGCCGCTTGCGCTCGGCTGCTGATTCGGGCCCCCATGCACCGGCGCCACAATCACCTTCGATTCGGCCACGGCTGTCGGGTTGAGCGTGGCCCGCCCCCAGGCCACTTCGAGCGGCAGTCGCGAGAAGTCCACGATGCAGCCGTCGCGACTGTAGCAACTCAAGTCGTGCGTGGCACCCATAAAGATGCAATCCACCGGGCACGGTTCGACGCACAGAGCACAAAAAATACACTTGGTGTAGTCGATGCTGAACCCGGTGATCCGAAAACCTTTCCCCTGCGTCACACGCTCCTTGCCGATATAGATGCAGTCGACAGGGCACGCCTTAGCGCACTGGTCACACCCAATGCAGGTGGTCAGGTCAAACCGATGAAAACCCCGGTACCGCGGCGCGACAGGCACCGGCTTCTCGGGATACTCGAAACGATGCGTGAACGTGCCACGATCCGCCCGATACGTGCTCACCCCATACCGCAGCGTCACGCGCAAGCCCTGAACGACGGTGTAGACCGCCAACCAGACGTTTCGCAGCCAGCCGACCATCAACACCGCCTCTTCACGTCCAGACGCCCATCGCTCCCGGGATGTGTCGGTATATCGCCCCCCGGGTCACCCCGACCTCGCGAGGCCCGACCACCTGCTCGTCACGCCTACGAGCGACACGTCTGCCTGAATTATAGACAGGACCGGAGTACCCGCAACCAGCCGATCCGCGGCACACCAACGCGGCGCCACACGGGTGATCCTGCCGCCAGCTGCCGCGCGGCGGCCTCCTCACGCCTCGGCGGGCTGCCGATCACCGCGCCCACGCAGATGCCGCGACGTCGCCCGCCGGCGGACAGCGAATTACGCTCCGCGTCACACGTCGCGCATGCCGGCCGGCGCCGCTGTTTGCTCCCTCGCTCAACTTCCGTGCCAAAGTCCGCCCGTCGCTCCGCTTCACACAGTGTCCGGTCGGCCTGAGTCGACCTGCCAGGCGCCATAACGTGCAGCATTCGGCCCTTGCGGACCATCGGCGGTGGTCGCGCGACGTCCTGGACACGCCTGGACGTCCGGCATGCGACACGCCCGGACACATGCTGTGGCGTGAATGCAAGATACTCTGGTGTAATATGTTGTGGCGGTGGTGTGCTGGCGGCCCGGAGGGCTGACGCGGTGGTTGGCGGCGCAAATGGCAGCGAACATAACGGATCTGCGCATAAAGACGACGAATTTTATGTGAAAATGGCGTTCCGGCGGATCTCTTTCCTTGACTCGCGGAAACGAGCACGTAGAGTGAATGGAAGGAATTTAGTGCGCCTAAGCGGTTTGCTCACTGTAGGTTTGCGCCGCCGCGGCAGGGAGAATCGGAGGGCGCGTGTAAGGGGGGGAACCTGGGGCGCCCAGCTATCGTAGAACGATGGCCGATCAGACAAAGGAATGGAACGATGTTAGTGCTTTCGCGTAAGAAGAACGAGAGTATTGTCATTAATGATGACATTACGATCGTCGTCGTCGAGATCCGCGGAGACAAGGTGCGGCTGGGGGTAGAAGCCCCGAAGGAAGTGCCGGTACACCGGCGCGAAGTCTACGACGCCATCAAGCGCAACGAGATGGCGTCGGACAAGGATGCAGCCAGTGAAGCCGGTACTGCCGAGTCCTGATCTCCGCGCCGTGCGACCGTCCGCCCGCCTTTCCCGCCTTGCATCCCGCCTTGACTCTTCGTGGCTGAGTGGCTGACCACGTCACCCGGGTGTTTCTGTGCCTGGAGCCGGGTCCCTGGTCCCTGCGGGCTGAAACAGTCCTCTTGACGAATTACCAACGCGGCTAGTATACCCGTGCCAGTGCGCGCGTGCCCGCGCCTGTGGGCCCCATCGTCTAGCGGTCTAGGACACCGGCCTTTCACGCCGGCAACACGGGTTCGAGTCCCGTTGGGGTCATTGGCCGCTGTCTGTATCGAGCGGACCAGCCGCCCTGGTGCTTGCGTCCGCCAGCGGCCTGGGCACGAGCACGCCATGGTGGAAGTACGCTTCGACCGTGTCTCCCGTCTCGTACCAGAATTTCCAGCGGCCTTCCATGCGGCCGTCGGCGTACTGGCCTTCGCCTTGCTTGCGGCCATCCTCGTACCACAGCGTCCAGCGGCCCTCTTCTTTCCCGGCGCGAAAACTCCCCTCCGCCTCCCGCGCGCCGCTGGGGTAGCGAAACGTCCAGCGACCCTCCCGTTTCCCGTCCCGGTAGACGCCGTCGGCAAACGGGTCGTATTGTGCCAGTACTAACCGCTCGACCCCCCCGAGCCCGGCGCCGGGGGCCGGCGGCTCATACAGCAGCGCCAACTGAACATGCACAACTCGCTCGGACGCCGGGTGCTGGCGGTTCCAGCGCTGGGCGAAATACCGGATCACGGACGTGCGAAAAACGTCGCTCTGGTTGCGGGCCAGGTCCACCATGATCTGGACCCAGCGGTGTGAGGGGAGATCGAGCGACAGCGTTTCCGGGTGATTCGTCTCGCGGAACGGTTCGTCGCGCAGCAGGTCCATCTGTGTGCCGTCCTGCAGCGACGCGACCACCAGGTACCGGTAATTATGCGTCGCCGGACAGGAGAACATACTCCACTCCTGGTCGAGCGATCCCACGTCGCGCAGGACGCGCAGCACGCGGGGGACGCGCGCCAGCACTTCCGGGCCGCCAAAGTAGGCCAAAGGACTGACGATCACGATCGTCACCATGACGAGCACACTCACGAGGTTCGCCGCCAACGAACGCCGGCGCACCCAGCGCGTGGGGCGTGCCCGGGTCATCTGGCCAGCGGCGTCCGGCCAGCTGGGTCCGCCGCACCAGGGGACCAGGCGTCGCACGACCGCGCGCGACCAGAACGTACCGGGGATGAAGAGGGTCAGCGCCGCCAGGCTGGCATACGAGAATATCACGACGCTCATCGTCAATTCGATGCCCACGTGCAGCAGCGCAAAGCATAGGACGATCGGGACGCGAACCTGCCGCGTGCGCCACGGACAGAACATCAACGGCGGGCCGAGCAGTTCGAGCACCAACGTGCCGATCGTGAGGACCTGCAACAGCCAGGGAAAGCCCAGCAGCCACTGGCCCAGCGGCCGCGTGAAGAGCAAGTTCTGAAACACCGACTCCAGAGCCCGTCCCTCGAACCAGAGGTAATTGCACTTGGAGAAGCCGGTGAACCAGTACATGAACGCGATCTGCAGCAAAATGGCCGCCGACGCGCAGTTCACCACGCTCGCCGTCACCGGCGCGGCGCGCCGCCGCAGCGAGTCGATCGAGCACCGCTGGCCCCAGGGCAGAAACATGCCCCAGAACAGCATCATGATCAGCAGCGCGTCGCCCCCTGTGACCAGGGCCGGTGCCCGCGTGTGAAGTGACGCGAGGAGTGCCCAGGATACGATCGTGGCCAGCCGCGTCCAGCAGCCGAGCAGCAACAACACACCGGCCAGTCCGGCCAGCGCGAAGAGCACGCCCTGAAAGCGGACGGAGCCGCCAAGCAGATGCAGCGACCAGCGCCAGGTGTCCGGACCCCAGAATCTCCGCACGTCCGCCACCGGGTAGAGCCCGCTGTCGCTGTACATCAGCTCAAGTTCCAACGCCCGCGCGGCCAGGTTGTACAGCAACACCGCCGCCAGCGCCATGCGCGCCACGGCCAGCGTGCGCGGATCGATGCCGAACAGGTCCACCCAGCGAGAACCCGACCGCAAGGTCGGCGACGCGTGCACTAGCTCGGATGCCATGGGACTCTTCCGCAAGAGGAGAAACCGAGTATCGTAAATCTACGCAATCGTGGGCCACGGTGCCAACACCAGCGCGCGTGACATAGCGTACCGCGCCGGGCCTGCGGGAGAGACGCCGATGACCCGCGTGCTGATCACCGCGTTCGGACCCTACGGGAACTGGAACAGCAACGCCAGCTGGCTGGCACTGGTGGAACTGACCCGCCACCTGCCGGTCTCCCCGCAGATCACGACGCGGCTCTACCCGGTCGATTTCGCCGTCGTCTCGCAACGGCTGGCCGAGGACCTGCCGGGCCACGATGTCGCCATCCACCTGGGACAGGCTCCGGGCTCGACCACCGTGCAACTCGAATCGATCGGCATCAACGTGAGCGCCGCAGAGGTGCAGGACGTGGGGCAACCGCGGCCGCTGGCCGCCGACGGGCCAGTGGCCTATCAGAGCCAGCTCCCCTTGGCGGCGTGGGCCAACCTGCTGCGCGACGCCGGCATCCCCGCGCGGGTCTCCTATCACGCCGGCACCTTCCTCTGCAACGCCACGCTGTATTGGACCCATTACCTGTGCGAACGCCACGCCTGGCCGACGCGCGCCATGTTCGTCCACCTGCCGCTGACCGCGGCGCAGGCAATCGCCTGTGCCGACGGTGAACAACTGCCGTCGATGCCGAGCACGACCGCCGCTGATGCTCTCCGACTGATCCTCGAACAGCTCGCCGACTGATCGGTACTACATCCCGGCAACGCCGAGTCAGCCCGCGGCGGCCGACGTCGGGCACACGCGATCGACCGCCACCCGCGCTTCGCGTGTCTTGAGGCAAACCTGGCGAAACGACTCCGGTCGTGAGACGGCCCGCAACCGAAACACCTCGCGCCCCTGCTGCCGAAATACCAGATCGCCGGCGGGAAACCACGCCTGACCCGACTCCACAACCAGGTCGATGGCGTCAAAATCGCCCAGCGCAATCGCACTGCTTGCGATCGCCGGTAATCCGCGCTGAATCAGGATCCGGCGATTGGTCACGGTGTAACGGATGCCGGTGCGGGGTGCCACACGCAGCAGATACAGCACCAGCGCCCAGGGGATCGAGAGCAGGGCTACCAGGTGCCCCAGCCGCACGACATGCCCGCCTGGCCAGCGGAGGTCGTACATCCGGCCCAACCATTGACCCGACGGATACACCGCAATCGACGGCCAGACCGTCATCACGGTGGCCTCACGACCCTGTGTCGTTCCTGTCCCGATCGCGTTGTGGATCATTGCACCGGTCTTCCGGCCGACGACGCGCGGCCACCTGCCGACCGTACCACAAGGTCGCGGCGCATTCAACGGGACGGCCCGGCAGTTTGCCACGCTCGGCAACGGCACGCGCTGATGCTGCTGAGCGCAACAAAAAACCCGTTCAGGTCGGCTAGTCCTGAACGGGCTTCGTTCTCGTCAATCCGGCAACTGGCAGGCACCACCAGGATGCCCGCCTGCTTTTCTGCTAACAACAGGATCATGTCCACGGAGAACCACCACATGTCACCATGCGGCGATTGTTCATCCTTAGAAAGGAGGTGATCCAGCCGCAGGTTCCCCTACGGCTACCTTGTTACGACTTAGTCCCAATCGCGGAGTTTCGATTCGGCGCTTGCCTCCCTTGCGGGTTAGCTCGGCGACTTCGTCGACCCCCCACTTTCGTGGCTTGACGGGCGGTGTGTACAAGGCTCAGGAACACATTCACCGCGGTATGCTGACCCGCGATTACTAGCGATTCCTTTGCTTCCCTTTGTGCGGTCCATTGTAGGACGTGTGCAGCCCTGATCATAAAGGCCATGAGGACTTGACGTCATCCCCACCTTCCTCCGGTTTAACACCGGCGGTCTCCCTAGAGTCCCCGGCATGACCCGCTGGCAACTAGGGACAAGGGTTTCGCTCGTTAAGGGACTTAACCCGACATCTCACGACACGAGCTGACGAC
>JALOQX010000405.1 GCA_025459265.1 Pirellulaceae bacterium
ATCGTCAGCCCGCCCTCCTGGCTGTACGCCTGGGACACTTCGCGGATGCAGTCGCAGGGATCAAAACCGAGCTCTTCGGCGCTCAGGTCGCGGATCGTCCCCGCGCGGCGTGTCACGTTCAGGCCGTCCACATTGCGTGTGCCGCCGGCCGTGACCGCCGCCAGCTCCAGCGCCTCCTGGCTGGCCCCCTTGCCGCGCACATCGTACGCCGCGATGTTCTCACCCAGCGTCTGGCCGGTCACCGTCGGGCAGTCCAGGTGCAGCAGGTGCGGGCGACCGCGGTGGATACTCCCCAGGATCGTGGCGATGCCGCCCGCGTTGTGCACGTCCTCGATATGGTAATGACTGCTGGGGGCCACGCGACAGATGTTCGGCGTTCGGCAGCTCAGGTCGTTGCCAGCATGTGCAGGACCGTGTTCGTGCTTCCGCCCATGGCCATGTCCAGGACCATGGAGTTGTCCACGGACTGGAGCGTGACAATCTCGCGGGGCAGGAGCCCGTGTCCCGCCCCCAGCTTGTCGTACTGGTACACCATCTCCAGGATGCGCTGCGCGGCACGACGGAACAGCCGCTTACGTTCGACACTCGTCGCCAGCAGCGTGCCGTTGCCGGGCAGTGCCAGGCCGAGCGCTTCACACAGGCAGTTCATACTGTTGGCCGTGAACAGACCGGAGCACGAGCCGCAGGTCGGGCACCCGGCGCGCTCCAGCGCAAGCAACTCTTCGGCCGTAAGCTTGCCCTGCTGCTTAGCCGCCGCGCCGGCGAAGACGTCGATCAAATCGATCTTGCGTCCGGCGGCGTCGGTCCCCGCCTCCATGGGCCCGCCACTGACGAATACCGTGGGAATGTTGCAGCGCACCGCGCCCATCAACATCCCCGGAATGATCTTGTCGCAGTTGGGGATGCAGATCATACCGTCAAAGCAGTGGGCCTGCACCATCGTCTCGACACAGTCCGCGATCAGCTCGCGGCTGGCCAACGAGTACTTCATCCCCGCGTGCCCCATGGCGATGCCGTCATCCACGCCGATCGTGTTGAACACGAACGGGACGCCACCCGCCTCGCGCACGCACTGCTTGACAAACTCGCCGACCTTGTTCAGGTGCACGTGGCCGGGAATGATGTCGGTATAGCTGTTGCAGATGGCGATGAACGGCTTGGAAAAATCGTCGTCCCCCACGCCCGTGGCACGCAGCAGGCTGCGGTGGGGCGCTCGGGCGTCACCCAGTTTCACCATGTCGGATCGCATCGTTCGTGTTCTTCCTTCCCCCAGACGCACGTTTGGTGATGGAAAACCGACAAGCTATCGGGTGACCCACCCTGCCGCAAGGGGACGCGGGCGGCGGGCGGGCGCGTATGGCACGAGGAAGGCCGGGCACCGCCGTGAGGACGTGGCACCCGCGACTCGCGTCCACCGTCGTGCAGCTACTTGCCCTGCTGGGCCTTGAGCGATGTCTCGATGGCCTTGAGGTGTTCGACCGCGGACTTCATGCTGCCCGCCAGCTCCTCCAGTCCGTAGTCCTGGATCTCGCAGATCCGACAGTTCGTAGGCAATCACCTCGACCCCCGCACTCTCGACCTTGCGCGCAAGGACGCTCACCATTTCCTGGCCGATCTTCGCGGCCTCGTCCTTGAGCCCATGTCCCTCTGTGGACTCGTAGGGATACTTCGACGCGACCTGTTTCAGCACGGCCGCGGCCTGCGACCGCACGAAACCCAAGTAGTCTTCGACGTGCAGTGCAGCTTTCACCGAATCCACCACGCGAAACGTACAGATGCCGGCCACGATGATCGGATTGGCGTTGGCATCCGCAACCGTCGTCTTGTTGATCTCCACGGCCTGCTGTTTGGTGGAAATCGTGATGACTTTGCGACCGAAGAGGTTAATGAAGGACAGCCCAGGCGACTTGAGTACGCGGGCCAGCTTGCCCCAGAACAGGACGATCTTCTCTTCCTGCGGGTGGACCACCACCCAACTGGCCAGGAGCGTGATCGGAAAGAATACAATCCCCAGAACCCAGGACAGTAGCGTCGGCATCGGTTTCTCCTTCATGCAAACGTGTGCGCACGCTTATGCGCCGTGGGCAGATCTCTGCAGCGCGTCGACACACAGCTGTTCGCCGCGGCGTGCAGGAAATTGTCTCCCAACACGTCATCGCTCGGAACTGAAGCCTTGGGCCGCCTGGGCGACTTGTAGACCACGCGCCGCTGCGGTTCAATGGGACCGGGATGTTTTCGCGCCCGCGGGGGCGACGGAGGCGGTCTAGCCGGGAAGGGGGAGTCATGCCGCTGCATCATTATGTGACTTTGGGGCGATCGGGGCTGCGGGTCAGCCCGTTCTGTCTGGGCTGTATGACCTTCGGCACCGAGTGGGGATGGGGGTCAGGGGTCGAGGATTCGCAGGCGATTCTGGATCACTATCTGGGGGCGGGGGGCAACTTCCTCGACACGGCCAACGTGTACACGAAAGGGCACTCGGAAAAGATCATCGGGGACCACCTGGGTCGCTATCCCGAGCGCCGCGATCGCGTGGTGATCGCCACCAAGTTCTACAGCAGCCTCTATCCGGGGGATCCGAACGCGGGCGGCGCCAACCGCAAGTCGTTGATTGCGGCCTGCGAGCAGTCACTACGGCGGCTGCAGACCGACTACATCGATCTGTATTGGATGCACTGTTATGACGATACTACGCCCATCGAAGAAACGATGCGGGCTCTGGACGACCTGGTTCGTGCCGGCAAGGTGCGGTATCTCGGGTTCTCCGACACGCCTGCCTGGAAAGTGGCGCAGGCCCAGGTGCTGGCCCAGTGGCGCGGCTGGAGTCCGTTGATCGGGCTGCAGATCGAATACTCGCTGGCCGAGCGAACGGTGGAGGGGGAACTGATTCCCATGGCGCTCGAGCTGGGAATGGGGGTCACCCCCTGGTCGCCGCTGAAAAACGGTCTGCTCACCGGCAAGTACACGCGCGAGACGGCCGGGCAGCACAAGGAGGGGCGCTGGGAGTTCGCCACGCAGGCACTCACCGACAAAACGTACTGCATCATTGACGTCCTCTTGCGTGTGGCGCAGGAAATCGGCAGCACACCGGCCCGTGTCGCGCTCGCCTGGGTGCAGTCGCGGCCGGGAGTGACCTCGACGATCATCGGGGCTCGCACGTTGCAGCAACTGGAGGACAACCTGGGCGCGCTGGACGTAGTGATTCCAGCGGAACAGCTCGCTGCGCTCGACGAAGTCTCTCGG
The DNA here is from genome assembly GCA_025459265.1 of Pirellulaceae bacterium. GTDB lineage: Bacteria > Planctomycetota > Planctomycetia > Pirellulales > Pirellulaceae > JAAYDI01. The sequence goes on from JALOQX010000405.1 coordinate 3,241, forward strand.
CCGACGCTGAACTTCCCCGCGGACGTCCTGATCTATGTCGCCAACTTTGCGTATGGCGGGGCCACGATCAACGGGCGTTCGTCGACAGTGCTCCCCTTCCTGCCGCAGGACGACACGGAGCGCTACTGAACGCGAGAGACGTCATTATGGCGCGGGGTGACCGACGGTGTGGGCCAGGACGACCCGTTGCTCGGAGCGCAGGCCCAGCGCCGTGGCCAGCGCCGCGCGGTCACCCGGCATGTGGATGACGCACCCCAGGCCGGCCGAAGCACAGTACAAGTAGACGTTTTCGGCAATCAACGCCGCGTCGGCGGCCGAGTAGAACGCGCGTTCGTGCTCGGCGACCTTCTCCAGCTTGGCCTGGTCGGCGACGTAGAGCAGGGCCAGCGGCGCGGTTTTCACGTAATCCTGTCCGCCCGTCAAGACGCGTACGTCCTGGCGACTGATCACGACCAGCCGATGTCCGTCCGCGTCGTAGCGATACACGCCGTCCGTGGCGGCGACATAAATATCGATGGTCCGCAGGTTCATCGTGCAGGGCGCGGTGCGCTGCCCGGTGGCCGGCCGATTGACGCCAAACCCGGCCCACAGCAGGTTGGCCAGCTGCTCGCGGCTGACCGGTGCGGATGTGTACTCGCGGGTGCTCTTCCGGTCACGCAGCACCTCCATCAGCGGTCGCCCGCCCGTGGTCGCTGCGGCGGGCAGCGGTTCGTCGTCGGCCGCCCGCGCGGCGGAAACGCAAACCAACGACAGAACAAGGCACATCGGGAGTCGGAGACAGGTAATGCGCATCGTGGTGGTGTCCTTGTTCAGGCACTCAATGGTCGGTGTCGCCTTCATCGAGCCACAGACTGCGCAGCAGCTCATCGGGAAGCTCGGCAAACCACCGCTGCCGTGCACGCTCGTTCGCGGTCTCCGTGGCGCCATGATTGAACTCCGCACGCCGAGACGGGACCGCCTGGTCTGGCGTGCCCACAAACAGCTGCAGCGCCGAGCTCGCCTCGTTCAAGTACGCTCGTCGGTCGCCCTGAGTTGTCAGGCGAGGCCCGGCTGCGCTGGACCGCGTGACTTGAGTTAATGGCAGAGACGGCAGCGCGACATCCGTGCGGAGCAGATCGCCAGGATCGCCCGCAATTGAAGTGATCCACCCGGCACTGCCGGCGCGATATTTGACCTCAAGCGCGTTGAGCACGATGTTGGCGTTGCTGCCGCCCAGGTCGATCAGTTGCAGCGTGAGCTGTTCGTCGTCGACGTCGGCGAAGTACGTCCTGGTGATGAACTGCCCGGCAGCCGTGGTGATGGTGTCGACGTGGATGCCTTCCAGGTAGACAGCCATCTGGTCGTGCAGCCCGCCGGCATCGCCCATGGTGACCACCACTTCATACCGCCGGTTGGGCACATCCACCAGGAACGTCCCC
>JALOQX010000406.1 GCA_025459265.1 Pirellulaceae bacterium
GCTCTCAGTCGTTTGTGGTCAACCGTGGGTTCGGTGATCGCGCTGGCCTCGAGTCCGAGTCGTAGGTCGTGTGCAATGCCACCCCGTGCTGAGCCAAGGGCCGAAGGCCCGGCACAGCCTCTGCCGGGGCCGACAGGCCCCGGTCGCATGCTCGGTGAGAACTCCTCAAGGCCCGCAGGGCCGACACAGGCCTGATTGTGTCGGCCCTGCGGGCCTGATCGTCGTGGATAAGTGCTCACCGGTGGCTTGCGCCACCGGCAGAGGTTGTACCGGGCCTTCGGCCCTGAGGAGTATCCTGACCACTAGGTCGGGCCCGCAAGGTTGTCCTCATCCGGCGCGAGGCGACGATCGGCCCAATGGTCGTGCGCGATGCGGCGACATCGTGCATCATCATTGGGATTTTCTGGTTTCCTGGTAGAACATCATGGTGGGTGTACCGCCGAAGGAGATGGCCATCCACGCCGCTTCATCGATCTCGGCCGGCGAGAGGCCTTCCTTGAGCGCCTTCTGGACGTGACTCTTCACGCACGGCTCGCAGCGCGACAGGACGGACAGCGCGATGGCGATCAGGCGTTTGGTGCGCGCGTCCAGCGCTGCCGGCTGATTGGCGGACTTGAGAAAGTCGAAGAACTTCTGCTGCGTGTCGCCGACCACCGATGCGGCGCCCGTCACGCGTGTTTCCCCCTCACGGTCCCCGCCACAACAGCTCTGGCTCATTTGTCTGGCCTCGTCGAAGGAAGGTCCCGAGGAATGCAGCGCGGCATCGCCGCGCTCGGACTTCGCAGCGGTCTCGACCGGACGCGGTGGTGGCAGCTCCCGGCGGCCGTCACTGCGGACGAAGATGCGGCCGGTGCCCTCGCCGATGACGTGGCCGATCACAGCCGCCTGCGGCGCACACTCTGTTCGGAGTGCCGCAACCAACTCGGTGGCGGTGGACGCCGGGACGGCGATCAGCAGGCCGCCCGACGTCTGCGCGTCAAACAGGATATCCAGCGCCGCGGGTTCGAGTCCCTCGCTGGCGGCCAGCGCCGCACCGCTCGATTCCTTGTTACGCTCGACTGCGCCTGGCAGGATATTGTCGGCCGCACATTGGAGCACGCCGGGCAACAGCGGCACGTCGTCCCAATACAACTCCACGTCGCAGCGGCTGGCCTCCGCCATCGCCGCCAGATGTCCCATCAAGCCGAATCCCGTGACGTCGGTGCAAGCGTGGGCGTCGAATTGCCGCATGAGTTCCGACGCGCGCTTGTTCAACGCCGTCATCGAGCGCGCAGCAGCCTCCGTGCTCTCCGGCGAAGCTCGGCCGATCTGCGCGGCAAAACTGAGGATGCCGGTCCCCAGCGGTTTGGTCAGCGCCAGGACGTCGCCCGGCTGCAGCCCGCAGTTGGCCAACACCCGCTGAGGATCGACCACGCCCGTCACGGCAAAACCCCCCTTCACTTGCGGGTCGTTGATGCTGTGCCCGCCGATGACCGCCACGCCGGCCTCCGCCATTTTGTCGAGGCCCCCGCGCAGGATCTGCTCCAGGACCTCGTCGGGCAGCGCCCGCACCGGGAAGCCGATGATGGACAGTGCAGTCAGCGGCTGACCACCCATGGCGTACACGTCGCTCAGCGCATTGGCTGCGGCGATCTGACCGAATACGTAGGGGTCGTCCACCGACGGCGTGAAGACGTCCACCGTCTGCACCAGTGCCGTCTGTTCGTCCAGCTGGAACACGCCGGCATCGTCGCCGGCCGGCATTCCAATCAAGACCCGTGGGTCGTCGGGCGCCGGCAAGTCGCGGAGTACGCGTCGCAGGGTGGCCTGATCGATCTTCGAGGCACAGCCGGCGCTCTCGACCAGCGCGGTCAGGCGCAGCGGCCCTGGCGTCGCCTCGGGCCGTTCACCTGCACAGGGACAAAGGTCCTGTTTGAGCAACACATCGCAGGGACACGGTTTTTTCGCGTCGCAGATGCAATGTCCCAACTGCTGGGACCGCTGCATCACCCGCCGCCGTTTGTCCAGGTCTTTGACTGCCATCGCGCCGGATCCGTAGAGGCCAATCAACAAGCCGGACCGGCGCGGTCCGCGCCGATCGGTCTCAATTGTAGGCCGTGGCGTGGACGGCTAGAATGCGGCAACTCGCCTGTTCGTTCCCCGGTGGGCGACGTGCCAAGGGGTGGATGAGCTGGATCCGAATTGCACCAGACGGAGCGCGGAAGCCTCGCGGGCCGCCGCGATGATCATGGCAAACCAAGATTGGCTGCCGCCGCTCCGGGCTGTGAATGCGACGGGCGTCATTCTCCACACCGCGCTCGGCCGGGCCGTCCTGCCGCCGCGAGCCATGCAGCGGATTCGCGAGGAGCTGGCAGGCTATTCGCTCGTGCAGGTCGACCTGACCACGGGCAAACGCGCGAAGCGGGACGGCCGCATCGAGCAACTGCTGCAGCGGTTGACCGGCGCGGAAGCCGCGACCGTCGTCAACAACAATGCGGCCGCCACGGTGGTGGTGCTCAATTCGGTGGCGGCGGGCAAGGAGGTGATCGTGTCCCGCGGGCAGCTGGTGGAGATCGGAGGGTCCTTCCGGTTGCCCGATGTCATGGCGGCCGCCGGCGTCAAACTGGTCGAAGTCGGCACCACCAATGCCACGCACCTGCACGATTACGAGCGCGCGATCACGGCCAACACCGCCGCAGTACTGCGGGTCCACCCGAGCAACTACAAAGTCCGCGGCTGTGTGGCGGAGGTGCCGCTTGCCCCCCTGGTCCAGCTCGGTCACGCCCATGGACTGGTGGTGATCGACGACGTCGGTGCCGGACCGCTCATCGACTTTTCGCGGTTCGGCTTCCAACGCGAACCGACACTGCCCGAGTCGGTGCGGACGGGCGCCGATCTGATCACGTCCAGCGCGGACAAGTTGATCGGCGGTTCCCAGGGTGGCATCATTCTGGGACGGGCGGCGCTGGTCCAGGCCGTCCGCAAGAATCCGCTGGTGCGCATCGTGCGCCCGGGGAAACTCACGTTGGCCGCCCTGGAGGCCACCCTGTCGCTCTTCGTCGACGAAGCGACGGCGCTGCGTGAAGTCCCCACGCTGCGGCTGCTCTGCCGACCGTTGGCGGAGCTCGACGCACAGGCCCGGGAGATCGCGGCGCGCGTGACCGCGTGCCTGCCCGACGTCCGGGCGGCAGTCGTCGACGGCTGCTCGCAGATGGGCAGCGGCTCGCTGCCGACTCAGGATCTGCCGACACGCCTCGTGACCATCTCGGCCCCACGGATGTCCGCCGATCTTGTCGCGCGGCGACTGCGTCAGCTGACACCGCCGATCTTCGTCCGAGTCCATCAAGGACAGGTTATGCTGGATCCCCGGACGCTGCTGGAAGGTGAAGTAGCGCTTGTAGCCGATTCCCTGATCACGACGCTCAGCCCCGAAACAAGGGGGTAGAGACCGGGCATGGCACAGAACCAGATCAATATCACGCTGGGAACGGCGGGCCACATTGACCACGGCAAGACCGCGCTGGTCAAGAGCCTGACCGGCTGCGAAACCGATCGCCTGCGCGAGGAAAAGGAACGCGGCATGTCGATCGATCTGGGTTATGCGCCCTGCACGATCGGCGATCTGGAGATTGGGATTGTGGACGTGCCCGGGCACGAGCACTTCATCAAGACCATGGTGGCCGGGGCGGCGGGCATGGACGGCGTCATTCTGGTTGTGGCGGCTGACGACGGCGTCATGCCGCAGACGCGCGAACATCTCGACATCCTCACACTCTTGGGCGTGCGTCACGGGATGATTGCCCTGACGAAGATCGATCGCGTGTCCACCGACGATTGCGAACTGGCATGCGCCGAGTTGGTCGACTTCGTGAAAGGCACGTTCCTGGAAGGGGCAGCCATCCTGCCGGTCTCGAACGTGACCGGTGCGGGCTACGACCGGTTCTACACGGCCCTGCAGACACTGGTGGGGCGGATCGCGCCCAAGGCGACCGGAGGCGTGTTTCGCCTGCCGGTCGACCGGGCGTTTTCCGCGCCCGGATACGGGACGGTGGTCGCGGGGATTCCGATGAGTGGCCAGGCCCAGCTGGGCGACGAAGTGGTGATTCTGCCGCACGCACTGCAGGGCCGCCTCAAACGCATCGAAGTGTACGGGCGGCCGAGCGATACGGTGCTGGCCGGCCAGTGCGCGGCGATCAACGTGGGGCACTGGGAGTCGGGCGCGATTCGTCGCGGGGACGCCGTGACGCTGCCGGGCTACTTCGTGCCCCAGGCCTGGTACATCTGCCGCGTGCGACTGCTGCCGCGTGACGGGCTGCGGCTCAGACAAGGTGCGGCGGCCAAGTTCCACACCGGGACCAGCGAAGTGAACGCCGCTGTCTACAGTCTTGAACCGGGCGAGTTGTCCGAACCCGGGGAGTACTTG
>JALOQX010000407.1 GCA_025459265.1 Pirellulaceae bacterium
GCCCGCCCAAGAGCGTGCCACTGTGTGCGAATGCGTGCCCGGCCAATCGGATTCGCGCCGCAGCGTCGATCCGCACCGCGGTACGCCGCCGGCCCGAGCACACCGTGTTACCGCCGTCGCTCCCACTGGCTAAGCCAGATGGTGCCGCTGACAAAGTACACCAGTGTGATCCAGAAGATCAGTGCCCGAAACAGAGCGACGCGGTCTTCATAGCCGGCGGGCCCAGACAGCCAGATCCAGAGCGGCAGGATCAGACAGAGTGCCAGCCCGACCAGCGCCACGGCGCCTGAGAGGTAAAACAGGCGGGATTTGCCGTCCGGCGCCGCGGGCCGGGACGCGTCGGCCGGTGTATCCGCCGTCTGGGACAGACTCGTCTCCTCCGTGGCACCACGACCAGTCGCCGGCGCACCCTCGTCACCAGCGGGCATCGGTCCCCGCGCGCCGCTCACGGCGGCCAGAACCAGGTAGATGATCGCCGCGAGACACCACGCCGGGAGGAACAGAAAGTACAGGTCCACCAGGCCGACCCAGGCCAGGATCGCGACCAGAACGAGCGAGCCGATCCACGCCACGAGCGCGGGCCAGTTCCAGACCAACCGGCGGCGAGAGGCCCAGAACTGGTGCAGCCCCAGGCGCGGAAAGACCCAGTGCTCCATCACCACCACCGTCCCCATGGGCATCAGAATCAAGCCGTAGACGACGACGAAATCGAGCATCTTCGTGAAGACGAACGGCGAGCAGGCCACGATGGTCGTGATGACACCGGCGATGAGCGTCACTTTCCAGCGCGGCCAACCCGGCGTAATGACCTGCAGCGCCAAACCGGCGCGATACAGCATCGGATTGGCCGTCGTCCAGCCGGCCACTACCACGGCGAGCACCCCTACCGCACCCAGCGACGTGTACGCCACGCTCCCCGAGTCCAGCGTGGGTAACGGACGCATGAGCACCTCGGCCGCCGCCGCACCCATCACGCCGGCACAGATCCATGCCACGTAGTGTCCCAGGTACATGCCGCAGGCTGAATACAGTCCGTAACTGGCGCGTCGGGCGTACCGGAAGAGCGCCATGTCGGTCAACCCGATATGCATGCCCAGGTTACAGACCCAGGCGAAGGCGACGACATGCCAGAAGCCCAGCGGGTTCACCTGATCCGCGCGGGGACCGCTCCAGATCTGTTCATCCGCCACGCGCCACAACTCCGCCAGACTGGCGGTGGTCCCCAATTGCGGCAGCATGATCAGGCCGCCAGCAACAAACATCAGCAACATCCAGGGTGAACAGACCGTCGCGAATTGCGCCAGCCGCTTGAATCCCAGAATCGCCAGGGTGACCACGACGGCACCCACGACGAGCACGACCAGCACAAACCGCGCGTCCTCGGGATACCACTTCGTCTGTTCCGGGATGTTGAACGGAATCCGCACCGCCGAGGCGGCCACCGTGATCATGGCTCCGCCCAGCACGCAGTACAGCAACGCATTGACCACGTTGTAGATCACCATGACCGCAGGGCCGGCGATCTTGCGGAGATACCAGTAGAGTGTCAGCCGCGTGCGGACTGCGATCGGCGCGCAGACGAGTGTCCACGAGAGCACGGCCAGCAGATTGCCCACCAGCAGTCCGACAATCACATCGAAGGCCCGGGCGCCGAAGTTGACGAACAAGGCACCGATGACGAACTCCGTGGCGGCCACGTGCTCGCCCGCGAACGCACCGGCAAAGTAGAGCCCGCTCTGCAGCGACTTCTCGCCGACCGGCTGGCGCTCGAATTCGTTCAGCTTGTCCAGACGCTCGAACAGCGTACTCTTGACCGACGCGTCATCCACATTCAGGGTCCTTCGTCAGTAGCTCAACGGTGCCAGTCGGGCGCCAGGAAATGAACAGCCTCTTCAAACGTGGGCTGGCGGCGGAAGTCCGCGGGATCATACGCCGGCACGCGAGGATCGGCTGCCACCCACTGCCCATGCTGACGCCCGAAGTAGGATCCGTAGAACTGATAGTTCGTGTCCACCCACCGGCTGAGCACCATCAGTTCCACAGACGACAGCATGCCGCTGTGATCATCCTGCGCATTCTTGGGATGGGCAGGATCAGTCAACAGCGCGATCAGGACGCTCTTCGGACATCCCAGACTCCTGGGAGGCAGGTAGGCGCCGTTGAAGTTGCCGTGATCGGCGCCCTGAAACGATGTGAACTCCGGAATGATCGGTCCCGCCAGTTCCTTCCGAGCCAGCTCTTCGTACGACGTGCTGTAAGAAGTCGTCACCTCGCCGGTGAGTCTGAGTCCGCCCGCCGGCTCGGTGTTCCCATGGCATGAGACACACTTCGCGTCGAGAATCGGCTGAATGTCAGCCGGGTAATGAATCACCTGACCCGCCTGGCCATCCCCGCCGTTTTCCACGAGATCGCACGGCTGGGGTTGCGGAGCGCTGGGCGCCCGCGCCAGCGCCAGGGGAGTGCGCGAGCTGGCCGACGGCACAACGTGACCCGCCTGACCGTGGCAGCCGTTACACGCGCGGACCTCGCCCGGGCGATAATTCACATACGTTCGTTCGCGCTGCACTTCCCGGAAGTTCTTGTCCAGCGCCTGGAGGAAGATCGCGCGATCCGCCGGCACCACGAAATGCGCCGAACCATCTCGCTCGACCGGCACGACTCCCCACTGCACGCGCGGCCACAACGCCGCCTTCCACCCGGAACTGCTCACCGACGGATCCCAGCGCCGCCCCGTGGACCAGTACCGCGGCAGCGCTTCATTGATCCGGAGCCACTGGATCTCCCCCGGCGCGACTCCCTCCATGCCTTCGTACACGTTGTTGACAACACAGACCGCTTGCCGGTGAGCTGCCAGCGCCGCGTCGCGCGATGACTCGATGGCGGGAGGCACGGCCCGGGAAACGAGCGGCAGCGGATGCCAGCACGAGAGCTCCGGATCGGCATGCTGCTGGTAATGGTCTGCCGGATTCACCTTGCAGGACACCAGGAACGTCCGATCGCTCACCGGATACGGATGCGTGTAGAGAATTCCCTGCTGCCCACTCGAGTCATGGACATACGCTCCAGCCGGCGTCAGGAAATGCCAGCCGGGTTCCGTGCGGCGCTGGATGAATACGTGCGGAGTGATGTTCGTCACCGAATACCGTTCGTCACCCTGCAGATAGTCCGCTTGATCCGGATCGGGACCGCGCACACGCACGCCCTTGCGGACGTCGATCAGCATGATCGCCCCCACACAGCCGCCCTGCGGAAAATGACACGTTCCCACGCACACGATGCGCTGATCGTTACCCGGCACCGCCTGCGGATACATATAGACCGTCGTCGTGTCGTCGGCGACGCCGTAGAGCCCCTGCGGCCGGGTCCCGTCGGGGTTCATCGACCAGATCGTCTTGGCCACACGCGCCCCCTTATCGATGTACTCCCAGCGGTGGTACATCACCCGGCCGTCGTCGAGCACGACCGGACAGAATTCGCTCACCGGACTGCGTGTCAGTTGCTCGATGTGCGTGCCGTCCGGGTGCATCCGGTGCAGCCCCGGAGCCACCAGATGTCCGGAACCGCCGCACAGCACCGTGTGTTCGCAGCGTGTGGATGAGAAGATGATATCGCCATCAGGCAGATAACAGGGATGAATGTCGTCCGTGTGCCAGTGCGGATTGCCCCAGCGGGCCACTTTCTCGGCTTCGTCCGCGGGTGGAAACGACACCTGCCGCAAACCACTGCCGTCGACCTGCACCTCCCAGATGCGAAATCCTGCATCCGCGCTCAGCCGCGCATCGAACAGGACTCTGGTCGCGTCATACGACAGGCTGATCTTGCCGATCAGCGCCTGACCGCCCGGCAGATCGGCGCCGGTGACGACGGGTCGTTCGGTCTGGGTGCGGCAGTTGAAGATGTAAATGCCATTGTCGGGCCGAAACCGATCGGGACTGGTGCCGTTGTTGATGTCGGTGTAGTAGTGATCCGACGAATACGGCATCCGCTTGACGAAGATCAGTTCGTCGAAGTCCAGCCGACCCGGCTCGAGCGGCGCGGACAGGCAAGGCACTGTCCGTTTCGCATGCTCCGCGTCGTCGGCAGCCTGCAGACGCTGTGTGCCGCCTGGAAGACCGCTCAGGGCCCCCAGGATCCACGTCACCGCGATCAGACAGCAGCGCGTCCCGGTGGACTTCGTGCGGCTGGGGATGGACTTGCAGCGCATGGCAGCAGCTCCTCAGGGATGATTTCTCGTCCCGCAATCGCTCCGGACTTCCCCCCTTTATAGATAGACCTGCAGCCACTCCGCAATCCGCTTGAACGTTTCTGCCGTGATCACGTGCCCCTGGCCGTGGTTGAGCAGGCCCACGCGAACAGGCTCGCCCCACAATCGCCACACGGGCATGGCGGCGGCAATCAGCGGCCAGCTCCGCTGGCCATCGGCGGCACCAGGTCCTGCTTCGCCTCCGACAACCAGGAACGGGCGCGGCGCGATGAGCGCAAGCAGCTGGTGATGATTCAAGGGGAACTGCTCATCCTGAATTGCCGGACCAAGATACCACGGGGCGTCCCAGTTGGTGGAGCGGAATCCGAGACCACCTTCGCTGGCCACGGCCGCCTTGATCCGCTCGTCGAAGGCCGCCAGGTACAGCGTCTCCTTGGCACCGAGCGAATGGCCGACCGCGCCCATACGTTGACTGTCAACCTGGGGTAGCGTCGCCAGGACATCCACGCCACGCATGGCATCGTAGAGCATTTTCGCCATGCCCAGCGAGTGTGGATGTCGCGTGCGGTGACGGGCAACAGCTTCGTCGAGACTGGCTACGTCTTGCCACAGGAAACACCGCGGGCAGAACACCACGAATCCGCGGCGGGCCAACTGCAGTCCCAGTTGCGAGTCCTCGCGCCCGCGCACCCCCGCGATCTCCTCAATCGTGTCCGCCGTCGTCGGGTGGAGCGCCACAATGCCAGGTCGCTTGCGATCGTCGTCGCCCGCATCGTCCGGCACCAACAAGTATCCCTCGCCCCACTGGCCAGGCTCCACCTCGTAGCGGACCAGCTGCCGAGTAACGTCGGGCAACGCGTCGGTTCGCAAGACTTCCAGCACGACCGCCGGCCGCGGGTCCGGCATCGGACCGAGAAACGCCTGCCACTTGTCACGGATGACCCGGCGCTGTCGCTCCCAGTCCCCGCGGGTGTCGATGCCCCGGCCATCCTCGTCGACCAGCAACGGAGCAAAATAGCCGAGATCTGCCGCCGATGCCTCGGCAGGTACGCGATTGACCTGCTCCAGCCAGCTCACGTCCGCGTCCTGAGCCCGACCAATCACGGCCGCGACGGCAATCCACAGCCCCATCCCGGCGCACAACGCATCGAAAAGCTGCCGCATGTGTACGTAACCTCTCCTTCTCGTCAGGCAGGAGGAGTTACCAACAGACCGAGGACGGACATCGTAATGATCAGACAGAACACAACCCACATGCTCACGCCAAACCATCGATTCGCCGGTTGATTCACCCAGTAACACAACAGCACCGACAACAGAAACGTCTGCAACAGCACTTCCGGAAGGCCGAACAACTGCAGCTGGACAGGAAAGGCCGTGTAGATCAACCCCTCGATCGAACCCGGCGACGGACCGAACGTGGAGAGCACCCCAACCATGACGAGCATCAGCCACATGGCCAACCAGCCGTACCGCCGGCCGAACAGCACGTCCCGTAATGGGTAGAACGCGACGACAAACAGAACGCCACGAATCGGCTGCAGCAGAGGCCCCGCCATTACCAGTCGATCGTTCGCCTGCCGCATGTACGATCGGACCTCCGGCAATGCCATGTGGCGTTCGTAATCCAACAACGTGAACGCCGCCACCCCACAGAGGAAATACGTGACGGTGTGCACGACGATGGTCTTGAGCGTCAGAACACCCAAGCGCGGTGCTTGTTCCACCACGGCAGTACTCCCACGCAAAGTCCGCGCGCGGCACCCAGAAGTCCGCATGTCGGCTTGCCAGCATGGGCCATCGCGTGTACCAAGTCAAGGGCGCTGTGGCTGCCGTTGACAACTTCCAGGAGCGACTGTCGTGAACAGGCCAGAACCGACTGGGAAACAAGCCGCACCCAACTCGACTCCAGCTATTGAGACGCTGCCACGACTGATCAGTCTGCCCTTCGATCACGTGCCGCGATGGCTGCGTCGTCAGGCGTACAACGTGTCTTATGTCGAACTCGGCGACGGCACCGGTGGACAACTCTGGGTCACCAGGCACGGCTGGTGTCACCTGACACAACTTGATCCGTCCCGCTGGTTCCTCGACAGTCAATATGACCGCCTTGGCCAACGCCTGTCCGGGGGGACGGGAGCCGTGTTTCGCGTGCGCAGCTCAGGGCCCGACGGCAAGTCCGTAGACCTGGTGGTCAAGTTCTCCCGCATGGCCCAGGAAGTGCTCCTGCGCATCTCGTCGGCGTTTCCCGCCGATGTTCCCGCGCAGGTCGTGGATAACATTGTGTTCAATGATCCGTTCCAGGAGTTCGGCGTTCTGGAGGACATGCGCAACAGTCGCTACGGACCGGCCACGCTGCGGATTCGCACCAAGCGTCCGCTCGCCATCTACTCACCGGGCCAGCGCTTCAAGCCCTGGCAGCTGGGAAGAACCAGCGACCGCTTCCGGACGTACGTCCGCCAGCTGGAAAAGGACCAGGATCGTCGACCCGAGGACATGGCTGCTGTGGAAATGTCGATCGACCGCCAGTACATCGCGCTCTTCCAATGGGTACGCGGCGACGATACGCAGACGCTCGTCGACCGACGCGTAATGACAATCGGCGATGCTGAGCTGCTCGTCCGCCAGATCGTGCACGACCTGGCTGCCAAAGGCTTCCACGTGCCCGATACGAAGCCGAATCACATTATTCTGCGCACGCGACGCAATGGGACGCTGCTGACCCGCGCGGGAAAGCTCGTCTATGCCCTCGTCGACTTCGAACTGCTGCAACGCACGGACGCGTATCTCGCGTGGCAGGCGACGCGATGATCCGCAGCCCCGGGAGAAGACAGAAAAATGGGGGGACAGAGAAATGGGCAGAGTAGATCTTCCTGTTTCTCATCTTTCTGTCCCCCATGTTTCTGTCCCCCCATCCGCGGCACCAGCCGATACTCCGGACCCGTAGGCGTTCACGGGCCGTTTGCAGTTTGCCGTTAAT
>JALOQX010000130.1 GCA_025459265.1 Pirellulaceae bacterium
CGAAACGCTCGATTTGTTCGGCGCACTGGCGATACACCTCCGCGGCGCCGCCAATCGGGTCCACCACATCGCCGGCCGCTTCCCCGAGGACCTGCGTGCGGGCGGCCGCGTGCGGCCACTGCGCGAGAATGGCCTCGCGATGCCCGCGCGTCATCGTCAGGATCAGATCGGCGAACCGGACGAGGCGATCGGTCAGCGGCTGGCTCTCGTGCGCCCGCAAGTCGCAGCCGCGCTGTGCCATCACGGCAAGGGCCTCGCCACTGGCTCGTCCGCCCGCCATGGCCGCGATCCCGGCCGACATCACCAGCAGTCCACGATCCTCGAGCTGGGCGGGTGGTATCTGCAGCCGCGCCCCCAGGTGTTGTTGCATGATCATCTGCGCCATCGGGCTGCGGCACGTATTTCCCGTGCACACGAAGAGCAGGATGAAGCTGGCCAACCGCCGCAGGGTCGATTCGTTGAGGACCCCTTCGCGCAGCAATTGCCAGTGATTGTCGCGAATCCGCACGACCGACGAGGGTTGTCCGAATTTGCAGGGACCGTCGTCCAGAATCAGCGCGACATGCTGCGCCAGGGCCTGCCCGGCTTGCTGCGCCGTCGTGGCATCCGGTTCCCCGCTCACGTTGGCGCTGGTCAGCGCCAGCGGGCCGGCGGAGAGACGCAGCACCGACTGGATGACCGGATGTGCCGGCACGCGCAGGCCGACGCTGCCGGCGGGGCAGACCACCGACCGGACCGCGGCCGGCAAATGGCGCAGGACACTGTCTTGGTGATCGTCTTCCAGGACCAGCGTGACGGGGCCCGGCCAGCAGCGCCGGGCCAGACGCTGGCCCAGCGGCGAGAGACGGGGAACATAGTCGAGCGCGTCGTCGGCGCTTTTGATCGCCAGCGTGATGGGCTGGCCGGTGCGACGGCCTTTCGCCTCCAACAGGCGTTGGACGGCCGGCGCGTGGAGCGCGCTGGCGGCCAGGCCGTAGACCGTCTCCGTCGGGAAGACCACCAGCTGTCCCTCGGCCAGGGCCTCGACCGCGCGGTGGACCGCGTCACGCTGGTCCTCCACGTTATTCAAGTCGATCACCGCGGCGGACATGCGTACAACCTCTCGATCACCTCGGATAGCCGGCGTCGGAGTGACGCGGAGCCTGGCGGACGGAGCGGGCCTGGCCGTTATGGTTAACTTTAGAATCCGTTGCGCCGCATGGTCAAGAGGTACCCCGCGCTGCCTGGGAGGCTCGACAGCGAACCCCTACAATCAACGATCAGCGACGTTCGTGATCGGTTTCGGTCTTCTCGGTGTGCCAGTCATGTGCCGGGCTCGACGACGTATCGCCTGTCTCACTGCGACGTGCCGTGCCTGGCGCCCGCCTGGCCGGACACCGCGACGTGGCGTCCTCCGCGCCGTTGTGCTCGTGGCGTTACCGCTGTGCGGTGCGGTCGCTGGGTGCTGGGCGCCCGCGACCTCGTCCGCTGTACCTGACCAGCTCTGGGGACGCCAGGGCATTTCGGCCGGGCGCCTGCAGAAGCCGCGGGCCATGGCCATCGACGCGCAGGACGACGTGTATATCGTCGACATGACGGGCCGGATCCAAGTCTTTCAGACCGACGGCCAGTACCTGCGGGGTTGGCGCACCCCGGCCGTGGACCAGGGCAAGCCGTGCGGTCTGAGTTTCGCGCGCGATGGCAATCTGCTGGTGGCCGACACGCACTACTTCCGCATTCTGACGTATACGCCGCAGGGGGAGCTCCTGGAGAGTCGCACGCTGGGCGGTGAGTCCGGGACGGGTCCGGGTCAGTTCAATTTCGTAACGGACGTCGTGCAGGATGCGCAGGGCTGCTTCTACGTGGCTGAGTATGGCCTGTGCGATCGCGTGCAGAAATTCGCGCAGGACGGCCGCTACCTGTTCCAATGGGGCGGCCGTGGCCGAGCCCTGGGCGAGTTCGCGCGCCCGCAGTCACTTGCCGTCGACGCCGCGGACCGTATCTGGGTCGCGGACGCGTGCAACCACCGGATTCAGATTTTCGCAGCCACCGGTTCCGAGGCGCGACTGGTGGGCTGGTGGGGTGAGGAGGGAGATGCGCCGGGCCAACTCTGTTACCCTTATGGCATCGCGCTGGACGGCCTCGGGCACGTGTATGTCTCCGAGTTCGGCAACCATCGCGTGCAGAAGTTCACCGAGGACGGACGCTCGCTCGGCTGCTGGGGCACGGGCGGCCGGCGCGCCGGGGAGCTGTCGAGTCCCTGGGCGGTAGCGTTGGACAGCCGTCGCCGCGTCTTCATCCTCGACACGTACAACCATCGTGTGCAGCAGATTCGCCTGTGAGTGCCCATGGGATCGCGTGAGCTGGGATTCGATCGGCCGGAGTACCTGCTGGTGCTGCTGCTTGTGCCAGCGCTCTGGCTGGTGAGCTATCGCACCCTGGCGGCGCTGGGACCCGTGCGACGCGCCGTGGCGCTGGGGCTGCGTACCACCGTGTTGCTGCTGCTGGTCCTGGCGCTGGCCGAACTGCAGGTCCGCCAGGTCAGCGACAAGGTGACCGTGCTCTACCTGCTCGACCAGTCGGAGAGCATTCCGCGGGCGAAGCGGGAGCTGATGCGCGAGTTTGTCGTGGAGCACGTACGCCGGCATCGGGACGCGGAGCGGAACGACCGGGCGGGTGTGATCGTCTTTGCGCGGGAAGCGGCCATCGAGGTGCCGCCGTACGACGACGACATCCCGAACCTGGGCGCATTCGAGGCGTTTCTGGAACGGCGTGACGCGACCAACCTCGAGGGAGCGTTGAAACTGGCGGCGGCGGCCTTTCCGGAGGATAGCGCCAAACGCGTCGTGATCGTGACGGACGGCAACGAGAACCTGGGCAACGCGCGCGGCGTGGCGGCGGCCCTGGCCGCCAGCGGCATCGCCATCGACGTGATTCCGGTCCAGTCGGCCACCCGCGGCGAAGTCGCCGTGGAGAAAGTCACGCTGCCGGCCGACATCCGGCGGGGTACGCCCTTCGAAGTCCGCACGGTGCTCCAGAATTTCGCGGCGCCCCGCGACGAGGACCCGAGGCGGGTGGTCCGCGGGAAGCTGCGCGTCACCCGCAAACTCGGCCGCCGGGAAGACCTGGTGGGGGAGACGGCGGTCGAGCTGCCGCCGGGGAAGACAGTGATCGGCTTGCGCCACGTGCTGGACGAACCCGCCCTGCACACGTACCAGGCGACGTTTCTGCCGGACGATCCGGCCGACGATCTGCTGCCGCAGAACAATGCGGCCAGCGCCTACACACAGGTGCGGGGCCGTGGCCGGGTCCTGCTGATTGAGGATGTCGACCACGCGGGCGAGTTCGACTTCCTGGTCGCCCGGCTGCGCGCGATGAACCTGGAGCTGGACGTGCAGCCGAGCAACCAGCTGTTCACGGGGCTCGACGAGCTGCAAGGGTACGACTGCGTCATACTGGCCAACGTGCCGCGCGCCAGCGGCAGCGGGACGGCGGATATTTCGGGATTTCGCGACGAACAGATCGAGATGCTGGTCCGCAACACCCAGCAGCTCGGCGCCGGGCTCGTACTGCTCGGCGGCCCGCAGTCGTTCGGGGCCGGCGGCTGGGCCAACACGCCGCTGGAAGACGCCATGCCGGTCGATTTCCAGATCAAGAACGCCAAGATCGAAGCCGTCGGGGCGCTGGCCCTGCTGATGCACGCGTCGGAGCTGCCCGAAGGCAACCACTGGCAGAAGGTGGTGGCGCGCGAAGCCATCAAGGCGCTGGGGCCGCTGGATTACTGCGGCCTGCTGTACTGGGATGACCTGGCGCGCGACACGTGGTTGTGGGGCGACGGCGCGGGGCTGATGCGCCTGGAGGGCCAGCGCGAGATGATGCTCGCGCGGATCAATCGCCTGACGCCGGGCGATATGCCGGAGTTCGACCCGTCCATGCGCAAGGCACTCGACGCCTTCCAAAATGTCACGGCGGCGGTCAAGCACATGATTGTCGTCAGCGACGGCGACCCGATTCCACCCCGTCCGGCGACGCTCAGCCTCTGCCAGCAGGCGGGCATCCAGATCACGACGGTTGCCGTGGGAACGCACGGTCCGCCGGGCAGCACGCCGCTGCGGGATATCGCCGCGGTGACCGGTGGCCAGTATTATGTCGTCGACGATCCCCAGTTACTGCCGAAGATTTATCAGCGCGAGGCCCGCCGCGTGTCGCGGCCTGTGGTGAAGGACCTGCCGAACGTGGCACCCGAGATCGTGTATCCGCACGAAATCATGCAGGGCATCGCTGCGCCTCTGCCGCCCCTGACCGGGATGGTGCTGACCACGGTCAAGGACAACCCGTTGGTCGAAGTCGTGCTCCGGTCGCCGGAGCCGAGCGACACACGCAACGCGACCGTGCTGGCCACCTGGACCTACGGGTTGGGCCGCGCGGCGGTCGTCACCACGGACGCGGGGCACCGCTGGGCAGCGGCCTGGACCGCCTGGCCCGGTTACGACAAGTTCTTCGGACAGCTCGTGCGGTGGGCCATGCGGCCGGCCAGTGATCCCGGCAAGTACACCGTCACGACCGACGTACGAGACGACAAGGTGCGTGTCGTCATCACGGCCCTGGATGCCAACGACGATTTCCGCAACGCGCTGCGGATGACCGCCTCGGCGGTCGGTCCGGACCTGGACGCCTCCGAGCTGCCCATTCGGCAAGTGGCCCCAGGGCGGTACATCGGCGAGTTCGACGCGAGCAAGGCGGGCAGTTACCACGTGTCGATTGTGCCCGCGGCCGGCGAACCGCCGCTGATCACCGGCGTCAACGTGCCGTATGCGGCGGAGTTCCGCGAGCGCGATACGAACCGCCGCCTGCTGCAGGATCTGGCGAGTTTGCGGCCGCCGGGCGGCCAGCCCGGACTGCTGGCGGATCTGGATCTCAACGCGTCGAATCGGGACCAGCTGCTGGAAGTGAATACCTTTCGGCCGGGTCTGCCCAAGGCCTCGCGGATCGAAGACATCTGGCCGCTGCTGTTGTTCTTCAGCGCGTGGGTGTTCCTGGCCGATGTATTTGTCCGTCGCGTCGCCGTGTCGCTGGCCTGGCTGGAGCCGGTGGCGGCGCGGGTGTGGCGGTTGGTGCGCCCGCCGGCGTCCGCGGCGCAGGTGTCGCAGCGGCTGGAGCAGTTGCGCACGCGCAAGGACGCGATCGCTCAGACACTCGAACAACGCCGCGCTGCGGCGTACGTGGCATCGCCCGACGGGCGGGTGCTGGAGGAAGGACCGGGAGTTGCAGCCCCGCCTTCCGCTCCGTTGCCAGCGCCGACGGCTGTGGACGCCGCGCCTCCATCGGATGCGGTGTCATCCCCCGCGCCGTCGGCGGAGGACGCCGCGTATACAGCCCGGCTTCTGGAGGCCAAACGCAAGGCGCGCGCCGATCACGAGCGGCAGCGCAAGAAAGAACCCTGATCCGCCGCGCGCTGGGGCGGGCTGTCGACGACGTCGCTCGATGGCACGTCCCCGCGCGTCGAGCGCCGCTGGAGTAAGAGGTACCGTGATGAGCACTGGCCAGTCGCTTCCGGAACAGGCGGAGGAATTCCGCCGGCGCTACGCCGCCGTGCATGAGCAGATCGGCCGCGTCATCGTCGGGCACGACGAGATCGTACAGGGCGTGTTGACCTGCCTGTTCGTCGGGGGACACTGCCTGCTGGAAGGCGTCCCCGGCCTCGGCAAGACGTTGCTGGTCCGCACGCTCGCCCGCGCCCTCCACCTGCAGTTCAATCGGATCCAGTTCACGCCGGACCTGATGCCCGCGGACATCCTGGGTACGAACATTGTGATGGAGACTCCTGACGGTCATCGTACGTTCGAGTTTCAGCCGGGGCCGGTTTTCACGCAGCTGCTGCTGGCCGACGAGATCAACCGAGCCACGCCCAAGACGCAGTCGGCCCTGCTGGAGACGATGCAGGAGGGCACGGTCACGATTGGCGGCAAGCGCTACGAGCTCGAACAGCCGTTTTTCGTGATGGCCACGCAGAATCCGATCGAGCAGGAGGGGACCTACCCGCTGCCCGAAGCGCAGCTCGACCGGTTCTTCTTCAAGTTGCTGTTGGGATATTCCAGCCGCGACGACCTGGCGGAGATCATCGAGCGCACGACGCGCGGCACGCAGGTCGCGGCCGAGCAGGTCATGGACGGCCCGGAGATCCGGCGGTGGCAGCGGTTGATCCGCGAGGTGATTCTGGCGCCGCACGTGCAGGACTACCTCGTGCGGCTGACGCTCGCCACGCACCCCGGCAGCCAGTTTGCGCCGCTGGTCACCAACCAGTACGTGCGGTGGGGAAGCAGTCCGCGCGGCGCTCAGACGATGGCGCTGGCGGCCAAGGTGCGGGCGTTGCTCGAGGGCCGCTACAACGTCGGTTTCGAGGATGTGCGGCGCGTGTGCCTGCCTGCGCTGCGGCACCGCATCATTCTGAATTTTGAGGCCGAGGCGGCGGAGATCAAGCCGGACCAGGTGTTGCGAGAGATCCTCGCCGCGGTGTCCGAAAAGGCCAGTGATCTCCGGACGCTGCCGGCCACGACCCCGGTGGCCTGAGTTCCCCACATGGTGACGGTCCCATGTCCCACGTTCCTGATGCGTCGAATCTGCTGAGTCCGGCGTTGTTGGCCCGGTTGGAGCGGCTGGAGCTGGTGACGCGGAAGATCTTTCGGGGCCGCCTGAAGGGGGAACGCCGCAGCCGGCGGCTCGGGCAGAGCGTCGAATTCGCGGACTATCGCGACTATGTCGCGGGCGATGACCTGCGCTTCCTCGACTGGAACCTCTTTGCACGGCTGGACAAACTCTTTCTGCGCCTGTTTCTGGAGGAGGAAGACCTGCATTTCTTCGCGGTGCTGGATGCCAGCAGCTCGATGGATTATGGCGCGCCGACGAAGCTCCACTATGCGCGGCAGCTGGCCGCGGCGCTCGGATTCGTGGGACTGGTGCGGGCCGATCGCGTCCAGGTCGCCGTGCTGGGCGGCGCCCCGCGCGCCGCCGCTCCGCCGCTGCGGGGGCGCCGCAGCCTGCGCCGCCTGCTCGACCAGCTGGCGGAGATCCAGCCCGGTCTGAACGTCCCCCTGGCGCCCAGCCTCCGCGAATTCTGCCTGCGCCACCCGACCAAGGGGATCCTCGTCCTGCTGACCGACCTGTTGGACAAGCAGGGCTACGAGCAGGCGCTGCAACCGCTGGTCGCCCAGCAGATGGACGTCTACGTCGTGCACATCCTGGCGCGCGAGGAGCTCGAGCCGAATCTGCAGGGCGATCTGCGGCTGGTGGACTGTGAGGACCGCGCCGTGGCCGATGTGACGATCAGCCGCCCGCTGCTGGACCGCTACCAGCAGACGCTCCACCAGTTCCTCGACGGGGCGCGACAGTACTGCCACCGCCGCGGCCTGAGCTATCTGCTGGCCCCCACCGACGTGCCGATCGAGGACGTCGTGACGAAGTACCTGCGACAGCGGGGGCTCGTGCGATGAACTTCATCAACACGCTGACACCGGGGCAGTGGGCGCTGCTGGGAGCCGTTCCCCTGGCGGTCGTGCTGCTGTATTTCCTCAAGCTCCGCCGCCAGCGGCAGGAGGTGCCGAGCACCTACCTGTGGCGTCGCACGATCGAGGATCTGCACGTCAACTCGCTCTGGCAGCGCCTGCGCCGCAACCTGCTGCTGTTCCTGCAGCTGCTGCTTCTCCTCCTGCTCGCACTCGCCCTGCTGCGACCAGGCTGGCGGGGTGCCGATGTCGCGGACCAGCGTGCGATCCTCCTGATCGACAACTCGGCCAGCATGTCCGCCACGGATGAAACGCCCAGCCGGCTGGAGCAAGCCAAACGCCGGGCGCTGGCCGTCGTCGAGCAGATGCAGTCCGGGGATGTGGCGATGGTGATCGAGTTTTCGGACGCGGCGCGGACGCAGAGCTATACGGCCAGTCGCCGCACCCTCCGCGGACGAATCGACGCGATCCGGCCGACGCAACGCGCCACGGATATCCGCGAAGCCCTCCGCGCCGCGGCCGGACTGGCTAACCCCGGGCTGACGCGGCTGGCCGACAATCAAATCGTCGACGAAGCGCTCCCCGCGACCCTGTTCATCTTCAGCGACGGGGGATTCCCGGCCGTTCCCGATTTCGCGTTGGGCAACCTCTCCCCCGTGTTCGTGCCGCTGGGCGAGACCACGACCGAGAATCGGGCGCTGACCGCGTTTGCGGTCGACCGGCAGGCGGCGCAACCGGACCGGTTGCAGGCCTTCGTGAGTGTCGCCAACTTCGGACCGCGTCCGGCCACGGTCCAGGTGGAGCTGTTCTTCAACCAGCAGTCGCTTGATCTGGCGAGGTCTTGCGGGCAGCGCTGGACACCGAGCAGGTGGGCAACATCGCCGATGTGACCTGGCTGCTGCCGTCCGCGCTGGAGCAGTTGCTGCAGCAGGAAGAGGCTGCGCCCGCCGGTTACGACCTGGTGATCTTCGATCGCTGGCGGCCCCCGCGGCTGCCGGCCGCAAATACGCTGTTCCTGGGTGTCGCGCCCCCCGGCGACACCTGGCAGACCGGACCGCCGGCGCTGGCGCCGACGATCCTGGATGTCGATCGCGTCCACCCGCTCACGCAGCTGGTGGACATGAGCTATGTGAAGATTGCCGAAGCGCGTCCGCTCGCGCCACCGCCGGGCAGCCACGCGCTGTTCGATTCCGTGGTGGGCACGCTACTGGCCGTCGCGCCGCGCGACGGGTTTGAAGATGTCGTGCTGGGATTCCCGCTGGCCGTGGACGAACAGGGGCAGTCGGTCCCCAACACGACCTGGCCGCTGCGTCCCAGCTTCCCCGTGTTCATGTTCAACGTGATCCGTTACTTGGGCGGCAGCCGCGGGGCGCTGGGTGGCGCCAGCGCTGCCCCGGGCCAGCCCCATACGCTGAATCTGCCAGTCGAAGTGCGCGAGATTGTGGTGATCGACCCGCGCGGCGGGGAGCACCGCCTCACGCGTGAGGACGCGCGTCCCTTTGTCTTCAGTGATACGCACAGCACGGGTGTCTACGAGGTGCGGTCCGGAGGGGACCGGGACCTGCTCGAACGCCTGGTCGTCAACCTGTTCGACCGGCAGGAGAGTGACTTGCGGCGGCGCCCGAGCCTGGACATCGGACACGAGACGGTCGCCGGACGCACGGATCTGCGGGCCACGCGCGGTGAGCTGTGGAAATGGCTCGTGCTGGGAGCGACACTGCTGTTGATCTTCGAATGGTACGTGTTCAATCGCCGCGTTTTCTTCTGAAGCGCAGCCCACCAGAGGCTGTGTGGGACCTGGAATGAGGGGGAACTCACCATGAAACGGCTGATGGTCTGTGGCACAATCGGGTATTGCCTGTGGAGCTGTGCGGTTGCGCAGTGCGCGGAGGATGCGCCGCCCTATCCCGTGGTGTGGGAAATCACGCAGGGCATGCAGAGCCCGGAGAGCGCCTATTTCGATCCTGCTGCCCAGTGCATCTTCGTGTCCCAGATCGGCCAAGGGGGACCGCTGGGAAAGAACGGCGACGGCGTCATCTCGAAGCTGTCCCCGGATGGCAAGGTCATCGCCCTTCGGTGGATCGCCGGCCTCCATGCGCCCAAGGGAATGCGCAGCCACGGCGGGAGGTTGTGGGTCAGCGACATCGACCAGTTGGTCGAAATCGACGTCGCCCGCGGTCAGATCGCCCAGCGCGTGGCCGTTCCCGGCGCCAAGTTCCTCAATGATGTCGCCTGCGACGATCAAGGCACCGTCTACGTGTCCGAGACGTTCAACACGAAGATCTATCGGTACCGAGACGGCAAGGCGGAAGTCTGGGCCGAAGGGGAGGAACTGGAGTATCCCAACGGACTGCTGGTCGTGGGCGATCAGCTGGTGGTCGCCGCCTGGGGGCGTCCGGAGGAAGACTTCAGCACGAAAGTCCCGGGGCGGCTGTTCACGCTCGACCTGTCGTCCGCCCGTAAGACGCCGATCACGCCCGAACCGGTGGGCAATCTCGACGGACTTGAGACCGTGGCGGAAGGCCGCTATCTGGTCAGCGACTGGAATGCCGGTCGTGTGCTGTACGTGTCTCCCGCGGGCCAATCGCGGGTCGTGTTGCAGCTCCCCAAAGGCGCCGCGGACATCGGCTATATTCCCGACCAACAGCTGCTGATCGTGCCGCAGATGCTCGAGAACCGCGTCACGGCCTATCACTTGACGCGACCGCGGCAATAATCCGCTCGACGTCAAACACACACCCGCCCCATGTGCCGCCGCTGAGCCGCTGCAGTGCGGCCCACAGCCGCGTGTCGGCGGGCAGATCGGGGTCCGGGCGCAGGTCGGGATGCGGTGACCGTTGCGCGAGGATGCGTGCGCCGGCCTCTGCGGACACCGGATCGTCCTGCGTGCCGACCATGTCCACGCTGCCGGTCAGTCCGACGCGATCGACCACAATCTGGATCAGGTCGCCATCGCGGACTCTGCCCAGCGGGCCCCCGGCCAGCGCCTCCGGGCCGACATGACCGATGCAGGCACCGGTGCTCACACCCGAAAACCGGGCGTCGGTCACGATCGCCACGTGACGACCCCAGTCGACGTATTTCAGGGCCGACGTGAGCTGATAGGTTTCCTCCATGCCCGAGCCCAGTGGCCCGCGTCCCATCAGCACCACGACGTCGCCGGCGCGGACCGGCCGATCGCCGCGCCCCTTGAGCGCCGCAATGGCCGCCCGTTCCGTGGTGAAGACGCGCGCCGGACCGATGTGACGATACACACCGTCGCCGCCGACGATCGCGGGGTCAATCGCCGTGGCCTTGATGACCGAGCCCTCCGGACACAGGTTGCCGACCGGGAAACAAACCGTGC
Source organism: Pirellulaceae bacterium (assembly GCA_025459265.1). Classification (GTDB taxonomy): domain Bacteria; phylum Planctomycetota; class Planctomycetia; order Pirellulales; family Pirellulaceae; genus JAAYDI01. The sequence continues at coordinate 10,828 of JALOQX010000130.1, forward strand.
TGGTCAAGCCGTGCTGCCGGGCACTCGCGGGAGACATGATCACGCTGTCCGGGTCGACCCCGTCGCGCTCCCGCAACAGCTGCCGCACGCGTTGCCGGCGTTCGGAGGTGTGCCACCAGTCGAGCACGTGGCGCAGCGTGCAGCCGGTGACGGTCAGCACATCGAGGTCCAGCAGCTGCAGCTCGCGCAGCTGGCACATGATTTCCGGCACGCCGCCGGCCAGGAACACACGCACCGTGGGGTGATTCCGCGGCCCGTTGGGCAGGACATCCACCAGGCGCGGCACGCTCCGGTTGACCGCGGTCCAGTCGTCCACGGTGGGGCGTGGCAGGCCGGCGGCGTGGGCAATGGCGGGCACATGCAGCAGCAGATTGGTCGACCCGCCGCAGGCCGCGTGGACCACCAGGGCATTGCGGATCGCACTGGGTGTGAGGATGTCGCGCAGCGGGATGCCGCACCGATCCAACTGGGCCAGCGCCCGGGCGCTGCTGCGCGCAATCTGCAGCCAGATCGGTTGACCGCTGGGAGCCAGCGCTGAGTGGGGCAGGGCCAGGCCGAGCGCCTCTCCCACGACCTGGGAGGTGGCCGCCGTCCCCATGAACTGGCAGCCGCCGCCGGGTGTGGCGCAGGTGGAACAGCCGGCCAACGCGGCTTCCTCCAGGGAGATCTCACCGGCCGCGTAGCGGGCCCCGATCGTCTGCACCTTGGCGGCGTCCTCGCCCGCAATCGGCGGCAGCGTGACCCCGCCCGGCACCAGGATGCACGGCAGGTGTCCGGCCCCGGCCAGGGCCATCATCATCGCGGGCAGACCCTTATCACACGTGGCCACGCCCATCACCCCGCGCCGCGTGGGCAGCGAACGGATCAGTCGGCGCAAGACCACGGCCGCATCGTTGCGATACGGCAGACTATCGAACATCCCCGTGGTTCCCTGCGTGCGGCCGTCACACGGGTCGGAGCAATAGGCCGCAAACGGCACCCCGCCCAGCTGCTGGATCACCTCGGCCGCGGCCTGCACCAGCAAACCGACTTCCCAGTGCCCGGTGTGATAGCCCAGCGCGATCGGCGTGCCGTCCACCTGGCGCAGGCCCCCTTGCGTGCTCAGGAGCAGATACTGCGGACCCAACAGCGCCTGCGGCGACCAGCCCATGCCCGTGTTCTGGGAGAGACCAAACAGGTCGCCGCTGGGCCAGTCCCGCAACATCTGTTCCGACAGCGGCAGCGTCCCGGCAGGGCCCGGTGCTGCCGTGCGCACCTCGCCATAGGCCGCCTCATCGCAGGAGAGCAACTCGCCCAGATTCATCAGTTCGTCCGGCATCGTGCGGTCACCTCGTCGGATCGACGCTCACCGGCGGATGCCGTCCGTCAGCCACCGCCGTACCAGTATCGTAACCAGGATCGGCAGCGCCGCGGAGAGGCCCAGGGCCAGCGGCAGCCACTGATGTCGTGCGGCGACCGCGCCGAAAGCGCAGTAGGCCAGTGCGATCCCGAAGTTGCTGGCGGCCACCGCCGGCAGGAAGCGTCGCCAGGCGAGCCGGTGCACGCCCATCAGCAGCACGCTGGCCTCAGCCAGCACGGGGACGGGTCGCGCGAGCACCAGCAGCGCAGGACCGTAGCGCGCCGCGGCCTGCTCCAGTCGCTGCAGATCCTCCGGCCGACTCAGCTTGGCTGCCCAAACCGGGCCCAGCCACGCCGCGGCAGCAAATCCAATGACCGCGCCGAGCGTCATCCCGAACCACACCGCGACGGTCCCGCGACAGGTGCCCAGCTGCGATCCGGCAAACGTGCTGACGACACTCGACGGCACCGGCAACAGGAGATCGACCGCCAACAGGCCGCTCACCACGGCGGCCACCGCCGGCCGCGAGCGCGATTGATCCGTCCAGCGCCGAAACCACGCGTCGAGCTGATCGCCCCAGATCAGAAACGGGACGATCGGGATCAGCAGCACGGCGCCGATCAACAGCACTTGACGCAGCAGTTTGTCCATGACGCTCGACTCCAGCCACCCAATCCCAAAATCACGCCGTGACACAGCGCTGGCAGAGTTGCGCGGCGGACGATCCCGCATCGAGCAGCGCGTCAGGCCAGCACGTCGATACTCTTGACGACGTGTCCCCCGCTGGATTGCGCGGCGAACAGACAGCGCTCCGCCGCCTCGATCAAGTCCTCAGGACGCGAGTGCCGCGAGGGACGCGCCAGCGTGGCCACCCCCGCGCTGCTGGCAATCGGGACGGCGGTCAGACGCTGGCCCAGCACCCATTTGGGCCACCGGTCGAGCAGCGTGCGGGCGATCGCCGTGGCCTGGCCCCGGTCGCAGTCCCGCAACACGATGGCAAACCGCGCCTTACCGACCAGCAGGCACTCGTTGGCCACATCGCAGGTTTGTGCCACGAAGTCCGGCACCGACTCCAGGATCCGCGCGGCGTGGTCCGGACCGTGCAGCAGCAGCAGGTCCGCCTGGTGGTCCATTTCCCACAGCACGAGGCTCACCTCGCCGTGCCGCGTGCGGCAGGCCGTGATGGCGGTCAGAATGTGTCCGCACAAGCCGGGATCGTGCGCGACCGGCGCACGCGGTGGGGATGCCGCAGACTGCGGCGCCCGGTCCCGCGCGGGAAACGGCTCGGTCGGTCGCAGGCCTTGGGCGAACCGGTCCAGGGCGCGCGTCAGCGCGGCCGTGTCGGTCGTCCGGCCGGCGGCGCGCGGGCCGCTGCCGGTGAGCAGCTCCGGCATCACGTCCACTGCGGCTTGCGACAGTTGCACGTACGCCCGCTGCATGATCACGCGGTACGATTCCTGCTGCTCCCACGAGACCGAGAAGACCTGTGCCATCACCTGCACGCGTTCCTGCAACTGGTCCAGCAGCGCATCAATCTGCTCGACACGCAGGGCGCGATAGCGGTCCGCGGCCACCAGCAGTTCACCCATGCAGGACACCCGGCCGTCGGCGATGATTGCGGCCACCAGTGACGCCAGGTGGAGGATCTGCGGCAGGGGCGAATCCTCGGCCGTACGCTGGGCGAGAACCTCCAGTTGCGGTTCGGCCACAATCGCGTCGACCAGCGCAGCGGGCAGCCGCCACTGGGCCAGCAAGTGGGCGCTGACCGCAATGTGGTCAAACCCCAACGTCGCCGTCTCCATGGTGCACAGGTCGGCACGTTGCTGGTGGACCCCGTGCAGAAAATCCAGATATGGATCGCCCAGCTCCTGCGTCAGCACCAGCACGCCGATGTCCTGGAGCAGGCCCGCGATGAAGGCCTCATCCCCTTCCCGATGCCAATACGCGTGGCACAGCTCCCGCGCCGCCACCGCCTTGACCAGCGTGAACTTCCAGTACTGCTCCAGCGTCCTGGCCTCCAGACCCGAAAACAGGCCGACCGGGAGGCTGAACCCAAGGACGAGCAACTTGAGCGGCTTGATGCCGAGCAGCGCGACCGCCTGGTTCAGGTCCGTTACCTCGCGGCTGAGCCCGTACATCGAGCTGTTGACCACGCGGAGCAGTTTCCCCGTCAGTGCCGGATCACGCTCCACACAGGCCGTCAGCAAGTGGGCGTCGGTACGCGGCAGCCGGGTAAGTTCCAGCACTTCCATGGCGACCGCGGGGAGCGAATAGAGCGCTCCAGCTCGGTCGACAAGCCGATCGAGCACCTCCGTGGTTACGACCTGGGTAGTCATCGCGGCAGACTCCTCGCACGCCTCGCCTCGTCTGCGGCTGGCCGCGCCGGCCAGACCGGCCCGGCGCACACGCCAACCCCAGCGGTCCGGACGGGGCAGACAACGCGCGTTGTCTCAAACGTAGCTCATGATCGCCCCGGCCAGCGCGGCCGGGCAGAAGCCGCTTGCCGATTGTACCGCCTGGGTGGTTTGGAGCAGCGCGACCGCACACCCGTCCCCTGATCCCAGGTCGGGTGCGCGAGCCGGCGGCGGGAACGCCAAGGTGAGACGGGGACACTACCGCTTACGGTGCCGAATCTTCGCGCGCATCCGACGTTTCTTGCGCCCGAGTTTGCGTCGACCTTTGCCCGTTTTTTTCGTACCCACTCAACGTCTCCACCACTGTCGTGCCTGGCCCAGTCCGCGAATCGTCGCCGCATGGCGAAGTAGCCCGCTAGTCTAACAGGCCTGCTCGTGGGGCGGCAAGCCGGGCGAGCAGAACTTCCTGCCTCACGTCAGCCACTCGTCCAGATCGTGGCGGATCGCGTGCTGGATCAACATCAGCAGCACGTTGGGATCGTACGGCTTGCCAATGAAGTACTCGCAGCCAGCCGCGCGAGCCGACCGCACGACGTCCGGCTCGTCGCAGCCGCTGACAATGATGATTGGAATGTGCGAGGTTTCCGGGCCATCGGCCAGCTCGCCGCAAATGGCCAGCCCGTCCAGATCGGGCAGTCGCAGGTCCAGCAGGACAACATCGGGATGACGCTCGCGGGCCAGTTGCAGTCCGGTGCGACCTTCGTGTGCCCGGAGCGTCGCAAACCCCAGCCGCTCGAGCCGCAAGGCCAGCGCCGCCACCTGCTCGCGGTCGTCGTCCACAATCAGGATCGCCTGGCGGCGGTTGTGAGCGGCGGCTGCCGCGTCCAGCTGAGGGCAGACATCTTGGATCATGGCCAGCTCGTGCGAGGCCTGGGTGGTTCTTCGGCCGGGGGCAGGCGGGTGGAGGGTGGGTCTGCGGCGAGCGGACTGTATTACGCTAGGTCACGATCGAGCGGCTGTCAAACGGAAACTCGGCCAGCGCATCAGCGGCCGGGGCACGGGGCGCCGCGGGACGGCCAGTCGAGGCCGGAGAGGCTGGCCAGGGCCAGCTGCAGGGCGTGGGTGCCGGATCGGCCGTGTCCGTGAGCCAACACGGCCTGGTAGAGCTGCTGCGCCAGCGCCAGGCCCGGCAGGGCCAGCCCCATGCGATTCGCCTCCGCCAGCGCCAGGCCAATATCTTTGAGGAAATGCTCAACGAAGAACCCCGGCGCGAAGTCATTGGCCAGGATCCGCGGCGCCAGGTGGGCGAGAGACCAGCTCGCGGCGGCGCCCGAGCTGACGGACGCGAGGACCGCTGTGGCGTCGAGGCCGGCCCGATGGGCATAGAGCAGCGCCTCGCACAGACCGATCATGGTGCCGGCGATGAGCGTCTGGTTGACGAGCTTGGCGTGTTGACCGGCACCCGGACCCCCATGGTACACGATACTCCGTCCCAGCGCTTCCCAGCACGGCTGCAGCGACTCGGCGATGTCGCGCGGGCCACCGATCATGATCGCCAAGCGCGCCTCGCGCGCGCCGATGTCGCCGCCGGAGACCGGCGCATCGATGCTCGCCACGCCCTGTTCCGCCGCACGCTGCGCGATCTCGACGGCCAGGGCCGGCGCGCTGGTCGTCATATCGACCACGATGCTCCCCGGGCGGGCCCCGGCCAGGACGCCCGCGGGGCCGAGGATGACCTGCCGCACGTCACGCGGAAAGCCGACCAGCGTGAACACGACGTCGCTCTGCGCGGCGACCGCCTGCGGCGTATCCGCCCAGCGGGCTCCCCGCTCCAGTAACGGTTCGGCCTTGCTCCGCGTGCGCGAATGGACGGTCAGGGCGAAGCCGCGCGCCAGCAGGTGGCCGCACATGCTGCCGCCCATCACGCCCGTACCGATCCAACCCAGGCGCGTCGCGCCTGGAGCGATGTCGATCACGGCCACCATCACCTCCTGCGCCCCTGGCGCGAGATCCTCCAGCATCCGCGCCTGCCGACCTCCGCGCGCTGCTGTCGCCGCGCGTCTACCAGCGGAACGGCGGTGCCAGCAGTTCGCTCAAGACGATCGCGTACGGCACGCGGCTGGGATCGCGCAGCATCGCGACCAGTTCCTCGGCGTTCAGCACGTGGTCCGCCGGAGCCGCATCGAGCGCACCAATGTCGTGGGAGTCGCCGACGCCGCCACGCTGGTCGAAGGTCTGCGCCAGGTGCGCCAGCATGTGCTCGTCGGCCTGGCCGACTTCCTCACCCAACTGGTCGGCACGCTGATCGAAAGCGGTGGTGCTGACGCGCGTGCCGACTCGTTCCGCCGGCGGCTGAACCAAGGGGGCGGGGGGGACGGCGGCGGTCGGTGCGGCCCGCGGCGGCGACCGCGTCAACGCCGACGGCGGCGCAGCGGGGCCTGGCGGTGCCACCGGCGGCTTGGGTGGCGCTGCCGGGCGCGGCGCAGCGGGCTGTTGCGCGCGGCGCTCGGCCGCCTGCCGCAAGAATGCTTCCAGGTCGTCGGCCATGGTCTCGCACCTTCTCAGGCCGGGCCTTTGGATCGCGTGGTCCCGGTCCCCGCGATCGTGCGGCGCATATCCGTATCGGCCTGCACATTGCGCAGCTTGTAGTAGTCCATGATCCCGAGCTTGCCGCTGCGGAAGGCATCGGCCATCGCCCGCGGCACTTCCGCCTCGGCCTCCACCAGCCGGGCTCGGCTCTCTTCGATCAACGCAATCTTCTCCTGCTCCTCAGCCGCCGCCATCGCCCGGCGACCTTCGGCGCGGGCACGCGCCACGCGCGTGTCGGCTTCCGCCTGGTCCGCCTGCAGCCGCGCGCCAATATTCTCACCCACGTCGATGTCGGCAATGTCGATCGACACGATCTCGAAGGCGGTCTGCGAATCGAGTCGTTTGGCCAGCACGGCCTTGGAAATCAAGTCGGGATTCTCCAATACCTCGGCGTGCGTTTCGGCCGACCCGATGGCGCTCACAATCCCCTCGCCGACCCGCGCGATGATGGTCTCCTCGGTCGCTCCGCCGATGAGCTGTTGCAGGTTCGCCCGCACCGTGACGCGCGCTTTCACCTTCAGCTGGATGCCGTTCTTGGCCACCGCGTCCAGCGAGTCCTTGACGGAACCCTTGGCGGGGCAGTCGATCACTTTCGGATTCACGCTGGTCTGCACCGACTCCAGCACGTTTCGGCCCGCCAGGTCGATCGCCGTGGCCTCGCGAAACGTCAGCTGGATCGTCTTGGCCTTCTTGGCCGCAATCAGCGCGCGGATCACCAGCGGGACATTCCCGCCAGCCAGATAGTGAGCCTCGAGGGCCTTGCTGGTGATCCGATCGTCGTCCTCCAGACCGGCCTGCTTGGCCATGATCTTGCTGCGCACGATGACCTTCGGGTTGACTTTCCGAAAGGACATGCCCACCAGGTCGAGCAGCCCAATCTGGGCTCGCGTCAGAAACGACTGAATCCACAGCCGAAAATAGGTCACAAACACGGCGAACATCACCAGGATGACGACCGCCGCCACGAGTCCCAGCAGCACAAATACCGTCGACAGTGGGTTCTGAGCCAACAGCACCATATCTGACCACTCCTCGTGTCCGTGCTCCTGCGTCCCCGTCCCTCTCGCAGCCGTCTCTGTAACGCTCCCCCGAGGCCTTGTCAACCCAAGGGATCGTCCAGGGGATCGATCCCCAGCTGGTCCAGCGGTGTCGCGAGCGGATCAGCGGGGTCCGCGCCAGCCTGCACTTCGGCCTCGCTCAGCGGCCGCACCACCAGTCGCAGCGTGCTCACGTCGATCACGCGGATGGGTGTGCCGGCATTGATGGCGACCCCGTTGCTGAGTGCGTCAAAGCGTCGCCCGTCGATCAGCACGTGGCCGCTGGGCAACAGGTCCGTCTTGGCCCGACCGGTTTTCCCCACCATCTCGTCACGCCACCGATACTCTTCCGTATCGGGGAGCACCTCGTCCTCGTGCACGGGCCGCTTGATCAGAATCATCCGGCCGACGGGCGTGCTGGGCCACCAGCTAATGGCGGCCGCCAGGACCAGCGGCACCGCCACCGTGGCGGCCAGGAGCACCAGCGTGCCCAGGACCAGGCTGTGCGAAAACGCCAGCACAATGGCCCCGATGATCGCCGCCGCGGCCAACACGCTCAACAGACCTGCCGAGGGGACAAACACCTCCAGGGCAATCAGACCAACGCCCGCCAACATCAACAACACCGGTCCCATCCACGGTTCCATGATGCCGTCACACCTCCTCGAGCGGTTCGACCAGTACGCGATTGCCGCGCACCTGGACCACTCGCACCCGTGCCCCCGCCCGAATCAGGACCCCGTCGCTCAGGACGCTGACGACGTCGTCGCCAATGCGCGCCTTGCCGGACGGTGTCAGCTGCGTCGTCGTCACACCCTCCTGACCCTCCAGGTGCTCCCAGTCAACGAGCGATTCCAGTTGGTCCAGATCGAGATCCAGATCCTCGGCTGGAGACGGCAACATCACGCGGCGGATCAGCCAGGACTCGGCCAGGTACCGCCGCATCATCCAGAGCGCCGAGACAATGCCGGCGCAGGCCACCACCATGGTCAACATGGACCGCGACAGCTGCTCGAACTGGTAGTCATTGCGCGGAAAGATGAATGTCTGGCTGGCCAGGACGATGGACGCCAGCACCATCACAGCGCCCCCGACGCCGAAGATCCCAAACCCTGGCAAGACCAGCAGCTCCAGCGCCAGGCAGGCCAGCCCTCCGGAGAACAACATCAGCTCGAGCCAGCCGACAGTGCCGTTGAGGAACTGCGACCAGAAGAACAACAGGAAGCTGAGACCGGAGATGAACCCCGCGACTCCGAGGCCCGGCGTGGAGGCTTCGCTGATCAGGGCGAAGAACGCGACGAACAACAACACGCGCGCCAGCCAGGGCTCGGAGCCGAGCTGCTCAATGGCGGAGACAAGCGGGTTGCGCCGGGCAACGGCAATCGGGTCCTGCAAGTTGAACCGCCGCATGACCACATCGAAGGACTCCGCCGTGCCGCGCAATACACCGTATTCCTCGGCCTGTCGACCGGAGATGCCCCCGCGCAGGTCGAGCAGCGCCTCCCGCTTCCACGCGCCAGGGTCGGGCAGCTGCTGCCATTCTGCTTCGCACAGATAGCGCGCGATCCCCGTTCCCTCTTGCCGATACCGGTAGACCTCCAGCTGAGGATCCACCAGCGCCACGAGCAGCGACCAGTCGCGTTGTCGCCCGCGTGCCACTTCCTGCAGTGCGGCGCGGAGATCGCCCAGCGTCGCGGCGTCCAGCGCCGTGTCGCCCGGGCCGCCCAAGATGGCATCCTCCGCCGCGTAGGTTTCGTCGCAGGCCAGCGCGACCAGCGCAGCCACGGACCGAGCGCTGCTCTCGACATACGCCACGCTCCGCAGCGTCCGGCCGTCGAGTGACGCGAATAAATTGACCAGCCGCAGGGCGGGGGCCGGGCTCCCGCCGGGACTGTCCACCACCACGGCGACCAGGTTCGCGGACTCCCCCGCCTGCATGTCACGCACGGAGCGCGTCACGTCATCGGCACTGCGGGACGTGATGGTGCCTCGGATGTCGACGCGGGCGGCCCGCCACGCTGTTCCCGCGGCGACCGCATCTCGCAGCGCAGCCACCGGAACCTGCAACGCGTCAGCCAACTCGCTGTGCTGCGCGGCCAAGTGACTGGCGAAACCGAACTTGAGCCGCAGATCGCGCCCCGTCAACAACGCCCAGTCGCCGGGGGCCACGACCTGCTCCTCTTTCCAGATCTTCGCCTCGGCACGCAGTTGCGCCAGTTCCTCCGGCAACACGTACCGCGTACCGCCTCCGACCAACTGCACTTCGACCACGGTCAGCGCGGGGTCGAGCATCGCCAGCACAAGGGCGACCGGAATCGTCCGCCGCCGTTCCGCGATCTCACGGTATGCCGCGAGGATCGTCGGATCGACCGCCGGCTCGCCCCGCCCCGCCGCACCCAGCTGCGCTTCAGGGGCGATGATGATCTCCTCGCACGCCAGCACCGGCAGCACGGCGTGACCAGTCAGCGTCGACGGAATATAGGCCACCGTCCGCACCCGACGGAAGCGATCACTCGCCAGGTAGCGGGCCACTGCCAGCGCACGCTCGAAATCGCCCGTGTGATCCCCGACCGACTCCTCCCGCTGAAACTCCAGTACCACAATGGGACGCGCGTCGCTCGGCGGCAGATCCGCCAGTAATCGGTCCAGCGAGGCCATGAGCTGGGCATCGGCCGTGCCGGTCAACGGCAGCGGCACGGACACCAGCGCCGCGGCCACAGCCGATCCGGCGGGCACAGCGTTCGCCTCCGCGGGTGCGGCAGGGTCCTCCCCCTCCACCGCGACAGCCGCCGCGACGGCCCACACCCATGCTGCTACACTCACACGCTGCAACCGATTCATCCCTGCGCCCTCCGACCGCGCGTCGCTCAGCCACAATCTACTCCTGATTCTGTCGCGACGTAACGATGTTGGAGTCGACGAGCGCGAAAATCCGTTGTCCAGGCTTGAACTACTGATGACGTGGCAAGTTGCGACAATTATAGCCGCCTGCCGGTGTCGGGAATAGCGGCGCTCAGCCGCATCCTGCCGCCAGGGGGGACAGCGGCAGTGACGAAGCACGAAGTGCCGAGCGCAGATGCCGCGAGGGACGCCAGCGGGAACAACACGATCCGGGCATCCCCGCAAGACGGGATTGACGCGGGTCGGCCGGACAAGTGGCGGCGGCGGTCACCGCGTCTGCACATCGGACGGGGCGGGCGCGGCGGCCGCCTGGATCGTCTCACGCGTCCAGCCCGCCGGCAATTTCGGCTCGTAGAACTCCCGGTGGAACAGGTTGAGTTGTTCCGCCAGCACGCTGAAATTGACCTCGCGGTTGTTGAACTGGAACGTCGTCCGAGCGGGGCGTACGCCGGCCACGTAATTGGTGTCGAACAGCACCATCGCCTTGGGCAGAAAATCCGTCTGGTCAATGATCACGTGCACCATCTTGAAATTGGCCGCGTCTTCCTGCGTCTTGGGGACCGCCTCCAGCCAATACTCGTTCTGAACATCACGCGGCGTGATGACGTGCAGCCAGAAGCGCTGTTTGATGTCCTCCGCTTTGGCATTGAACAAGAACGGCAATGGTCCCTTCCCAATGGCCTGCCCGCGTACTTCGGGCGGCAGTTCGTTCTGAATCAGTTTCTTCTTCTGCTGATCGAACTGGAACACATAGCGCCCGTCGCATACCCAGTGGTCGTAGCCACCCGTCTGCTCCTTCGGCGGCACCCAGGTGGGCTTGTCGCCAGCGTTCTGGGGCGCCTGATACTCGAGCAGCCGGTCGACTCGAAACAGACCCTTGTCCGGTGCCGAGTACTTGATCACGCCCTCGCTGAACGTTTTGCACACGTCCCTGGGGCCGAACACCGGATCATATTCCCAGCGTTTGAACTCGCACCGGTAGCGCTGCACGGCGCTGCTCTTGTGTTCCCAATAGGCCAGGACCTGGTCCAAGTACTCCTGGTGTTTGGCACTCAGCGGTATCCACGCGGGAGCCATGGGCGCGGCGACGACCGGGCCGGGGATGCCGGCCCGCGGTGCCTGATCGGTCGGGACCGCGACGGGGGCCGCTGCCGGACCGGCCGGCGGCTGGGCCGACACGTCGCGCGGCGCGGACAACAGGCTGATTTCGAACGCACCCAGAACGACAAGCAGCATGGGCAGGCGTGGCATCATGCGGTGAATCTCACTCACATCCCTGTGATCAGGCACTCCCGACGTGGGCGGGGATTCTAGCAGGAAGTTCCCTGCGCCACAAAGGCCGGATTTCAGGCGAGCCGGCGGGCCGCCATGGGGCTCAGCCCTGGTAGATTGGGAAAAGCAGCGGGCTGCCCAGTTTCTCCAGACCGGGCAGACTCGCCTCACCTCCCCCGGCTATTCCTCTTCCAGGTACGTGTAGCCGTTGAGCGCCTCTTCGTAGAACTTGAGGCAGCGCCCGGCTTCCGTATTGTTGAGTCGGCCCTGCTGCACCGCGCGCTCGACCGCCGCCTGCAGCCGCTCGATCATCTCGGCACGGCGGAAGCCCACGTACGCCAGCACGTCGGTCACCGTGTCCCCTTTGATCAGGGACTCGATGACCACGTCCCCTTCGTCCGTCAGCTGCACGTGGACCGCATTCGTATCGCCGAACAGGTTGTGCAGGTCGCCAAGGATTTCCTGATAGGCGCCGATCAGGAAGGCGCCGAGCACATACGGGTTGTCATCCACCGGGTGCAGCCACAGCGTCCGAGTCGCAGGTGATATCGGCCAGCACGGCCGTGCGCGTCGGCCGCTGATCGAGCCGGTGGATAGGCATGATGGGGAAGAGCTGGTTAATGGCCCAGCTGTCCGGCAGCGACTGGAACACCGAGAAGTTGCAGAAGTACGTATCGCAGAGCAGGCGATCGAGCTGGTTCAGTTCTTCGGGGACATAATCCATGTTGTTGACCATGCGGCGGATCTGGCGAGCGATGGTCCAGAAGAGGTTTTCGGCCATGGCACGTTCTTCGAGCGTCAGGTGGCCGGTGCCGAAGAGGTTGATGGCGGTGTCGAGCCACTGCTGGGCATCGTGGAACGACTCGAGAATATTCCGTGGTTTGAGTTCATCGAGCGTATGGTACAGATCGCGGATCGGCTGAGGAGCCGCCTGCGGGACCTTCTCCGGGATCGCCACCTGGCTCTCCTGGCGCGTGACTCCCAGCACGTTAAACAACAGCGCGCTATGGTAGGCCACGACCGCCCGCCCGCTTTCCGAGATGATATGCGGGTGCGCCACGCCGGCATCGTCACAGATCGTCTGGATGTGGTAGACGACGTCGTTGCCGTATTCCTGCAGCGTGTAGTTGACGCTCGACGCAAAATCGGTCTGCGATCCGTCGTAATCGACGCCCAGCCCGCCGCCGACGTCCATGTACTCCAGTCCGGCGCCGCTGCGGACCAGGTTGGTGTAGACGCGGGTGGACTCCACGAGCGCGTTCTTGACGTGGCGAATGCTGGTGATCTGGCTGCCCAGGTGAAAATGCAGCAGCTTGAGGCAGTCGGCCATGTCGTGCCGGCGGAGCAATTCGAGTGCGCTGAGAATCTCGGCGACCGTCAGGCCGAACTTGGAGCGGTAGCCGCCCGAGCTTTGCCAGCGTCCGGAACCGCGGGCGGCGAGTTTCGCGCGAATGCCAATGCTGGGGCGGACGCCGACCCGCGCGGCCTGGCGGAGGATCAGGTCCAGGTCGGTGAACTTCTCGACCACCGGGATCACCTGACGGCCCATCTTCTGGGCCAGCATGGCCATCTCCAGGAACTCGCCGTCCTTGAACCCGTTGCAGATGATCGGGGCGTCGGCGTCGGTCATGGCGACCACGGCCAACAGCTCCGGTTTGCTGCCCGCTTCGAGGCCGAAGCCGTACGGCCCGCCAAACCGCACGATCTCCTCCACCACCTGGCGCTGCTGGTTCACCTTGATCGGGTACACGCAGGAGTACCCGCCCTGGTAATCGTACTCGCGGATGGCGTTGGCAAACGCGCGATGGATCTCCCCGATGCGGTCCTTCAGGATGCCGCTGAAGCGGACCAGAATGGGCAGGCTCAGACCGCGCATTTCGAGCCGGTCGGCGAGTTCTTTCAAGTCGATGGCCCGGGCGACGTCGCGTTCCGGATGGACCAGCAGATGGCCGTTGGCGTGCACGCTGAAGTAGCCGTTGCCCCACCGCGCGACATCATACAACTCGCTCGTGTCCACGGTCGTCCAGCGATTCACCACGTCTTTGAGCATCGCCACGCGCTCTCCTTGGTTGTACGATCGGATGATATAGAGTAGTACTTAGCGCCGGCATCGGCCATAGGCAAATCGGCGCCGGGACGGGAATTTCTCTCGCCGCGGCGGCACCGCACGGTGGATCGCGACATGATGCGTGTGACCTGGACGGCGAGCTTCCGCGCCAGTTGTCTCCATGCGGCGCATGCGATGGCCCTGGGCCAGGTCGCGGCGGACGTGCGCTTGGCTGAGGCGATTGCCGAGCCGGTCCACGCGCTGCGGGTGGCGCTGCAGGCGGCGGCAGTGCCGCGCGACGCGTTGTGGCGGCACCTGACGGGTTTGGCCGTGATCGTCGACTCGCTCCGTGATCTGGCCGAACGCGCGCTGACCAAGACGGTCGGCGCCGGGCGTGCCGGCCAGCTGACCAGCCGCCTGGCGGCGTCGCTGGCCGCGGTGGAGTCGGCCATGCGCCGCGCTGCGCCCGAGCTGGACGCGGACTTGCTTCCGCGGGGCGCGGCGTTGCGGCAGGCATGGGATGAGCGGGGCTCCGAACTGCTGCACGCGGTGGTCCGGTGGACCGATCCGCAGGTGGTTGTCAGCGAGGCGCAGGTCGTGCTCGTCCATCCGTTTCTCGGTGGCGGGGGGGCCGCGCACCTGCCCTACAACAACGTCCACATCGAGGCCTTGTCCGCTGCGCCGCTGCCGGAACCTGTGTTGCCCGAGCTGCTGCGACTGACGTGGCTCCTGGCGCAGCTGAACCTGGATGTGCCGGTGCTGAGCGAGCACATCGACGGGCAGCGTCTGCCCGCGGTCGCCGAACTGGCCATGGTGCCGGTCACGCTGCAGGCGGCGGAGGACGCCGGGATGGCGCGGTTGAGTCTCGAGACGCTCGACGCGGCCCTCCAGGTGTGGCACATCGTGACGCCGCCGGACGTCGATCCGGTGGAAATCCTCTGGCGGTGGTGGGGCACGTATCTCGAGGCGCAACCGCGGTGGCACGTGGCCTTCACCGCGTTGGATCGCATGCTCGGCCGGCCCGCCGCTCCTTGACGCCCGGACCGGAAACTCGACAATGAGGGGTCCCAGCCCGGAACCGGGCACGCAGGCGGAGGACGAACCCGTGGCCACGTTCAGCGTCATCCTCGCAGCGGCCGGCAAGAGCAGCCGCTTCCGCGACAGACATTACAAGAAACCCTTTGCGCCGCTGGCGGACCGCGCCGTCTGGCTCCACTCGGCCGAGAAATTCCTCAATCGCGACGACGTGAAACAACTCACCCTCATCGTCAGCCCGGAAGATCGCGAGACGTTTGACGCGAAATTCTCGGCCAACGTGGCGATTCTCGGGATCCAGGTCGTGCCGGGTGGTCCCGAACGCGCCGACTCGATCGCCCAGGCGCTCGCACACGTCCGCGACGACGTCGACTTCATTGCCGTGCATGATGCCGCGCGCCCCTGCCTGGCGACCGAGTGGATCGACCGGGTCTTTGCGGCCGCGGCGGACACCGGCGCCGCCATCCTGGCGATCCCCGTCGCCGGCACGCTCAAACGCGTCGGGCGCGATCAGCGGATCGTCGAAACCGTGTCGCGGGCCGATCTGTGGGAGGCCCAGACGCCCCAGGTCTTCCGCCGGCAGCTGCTGGTGGACGCCTACGCTCGGCGTGGACGCCACCCCGCCACGGACGATGCGGAACTGGTCGAGCAGCTGGGACATCCCGTAGCCATCGTCCCCGGGTCGCCCATCAATTTGAAGATCACCACGCGCGAGGACCTGCAGCTGGCGGCGCAGGCGCTCAAGGCGCTCCCC
>JALOQX010000009.1 GCA_025459265.1 Pirellulaceae bacterium
GTGCAGCAGATGCTGGCCTTGAGCGAAAAAAGTGTCCAGTGGCAGGCGTCGGCGGCGGGGACGACCACGCCGGTCGCGAACCTGGAAGGGATCCTCCGCTTCGATATCTCGCCGCGCTGGATCCTGGACAACTGGCCGCACGTCGCCACCACGCGGGCCGACGACGAGCTCGACGGACTCCGTGTCCCGTTGATCACGGGCACGCGTCCGCACGACGTGGCCGGCTCGCTGACGTACTACTTCGACAAGCAGCACGTCGTCCAGCGGATCGCACTGGACGGCATCGTCGGCGACGAGCGGCATTTGGTGTCGGTCGTGACGCGTCTCTTCCAGCTCCAGCCGGATCCGCACGTGGACGCACGCGTCTTTGTCAGCAAGTGGAACGGGCGGCCGACCAGCGCGCTGTGGATCCACCGCCTGCCGGTCGTGAGTGCGGACAGCCCGTACCAGAAGTTCGAGTTCGCCCTGGAACTCAACCGGCCGAACCACTATTTCGGGCTGAGCCCCTTGTTCCGGGCCCGGCTGGAGCACGCGCAGGCGCGCGAGCTTGATCCCGCCACGACGCGGTAAATCGGCCGTGCCGCGGAGCCCATGATGTTGCGGCGCCGTGGAATCTCGTAAAATCGTGGACGCGTGGCGCTCCGCCCCGGCCGCCCTCCACCGCGCTCTGGCGGGAACGCCGTCCGCGAAGTCCACAACTCCATCCCTTTTCGCGCGCCGGAGACAACACCGATGTCCAGACGTAGCCTGAGTCTCGCAGCCACCATGGCCCTGGTCCTCCTGGGAATCGCTTCGCGTTCGGCTTCCGCCGACGACAACGGCTGGGTCACGCTTTTTGACGGCCAATCACTGGCCGGTTGGACCCAGAAGAACGGTACCGCCACCTACCGCGTCGAGGACGGGACGATTGTCGGAACGACCAGCGAAGGCAGCCCGAACTCGTTCCTGTGCACGGACAAGGACTACGGGGACTTCGAGTTGATGTTCGAAGTGAAAGTCGACGATCGACTGAACTCCGGTGTCCAGATCCGCTCGCGAAGTGTTGCCGAGTACCAGGACGGGCGCGTCCACGGTCCGCAGGTCGAGATCGCGGTCGGTGGCATGGCGGGTCGGATCTACGGCGAATCGCTCGATACCGGCTGGCTGTCGGACGAAGGGGACGCGGTGGCCCAGGCGGCCTTCAAGCCGGGCGCGTGGAATCACTATCGCGTCCGGGCCGTCGGACGCACGATCGAAACCTGGGTCAATGGCGTGCCGACCGCCGTCCTGGTGGACGACAAGACGAACATGTCGTGCGGCTTCATCGGTCTGCAGGTGCACGGCATCGGCGCCGGGGAAGGGCCGTACGAGGTGCGCTGGCGGAACATTCGCGTGCGGGAACTTGCAGGCAAGTAACGAAAGGGTGGTCGCATGCCACGCGGGCCAGTTCGGATGTGGATCTTCGTGCCCCTGTCGCTGGTGCTGGCGGGTCTGGCGGCGATTGCCGCGGCGGACGAAGTCGTCCGACTCTCCAGTCTCGATCTGACCAAGATGACCGCGGGCTGGGGTCAACCGCGCGCCGATGAAAGCGTCCAGGGACGACCGTTGCTGATTGCCGGACGACGCTTTGCGCACGGCGTCGGCACGCACGCCGACAGCGTGCTGTGTGTGATTCTGGGGGGTGGTACGCGTCGCCTCACGGCCTGGGTTGGCGTCGACGACGAGGTGGGCACCAGTCCGGCCAGCATCGAGTTTCAGGTGGCCGCTGACGGAGAGACGCTCTATCGCAGCGGCGTCATGAAGGCGGGCGCCGCGGCCGAGCGGATCGACATCGACCTGGCGGGCAAGCAGACGCTCCTGCTGGTCGTGCGCAGCGCCGGCGACGGAGTGGATTACGACCACGCCAACTGGGCGGAGGCGGAACTGATCGTCAGCGGGCAGCGCCCCGTGGCCGTCGACCGCCCGCCCGTGCCGGAAGAACCGCGTGTGCTGTGGACGCCCCCCGCCGGTCCCGAGCCGCGCATCAATGGCCCGCGACTCTTCGGCGTGCGACCCGGGCACCCCTTCCTCTACCGTATCCCGTGCACCGGCACGCGCCCCCTGACGTTTGCCGTGGACAACCTGCCCGCCGGCCTCGACATCGACCCGACGACCGGCATCATCCGCGGCCGAGCGCCCCGGGAGCCGGGATCCTATGTCGTGACGCTGCGCGCGAAAAACACGACCGGCAGCGCAGCGAAGGATTTCTCCATCGTGGTTGGCGAGACGCTGG
Source organism: Pirellulaceae bacterium (assembly GCA_025459265.1). GTDB lineage: Bacteria > Planctomycetota > Planctomycetia > Pirellulales > Pirellulaceae > JAAYDI01. The sequence continues at coordinate 2,252 of JALOQX010000009.1, forward strand.
CCCTCACACCGCCCATGGGCTGGAACAGCTGGTACATCCACTACGCGCGCGTCACGCAGGAGCACATGCGGGCGGCGGCACGCACGATGATCGAGTCGGGCATGGCCGACTACGGCTACATGTACGTCAATATCGACGACTGCTGGATGAAGAAAGAGGGCGATCTCCCCTACCGCGACGCGCAAGGTGCCGTGCTCCCCAACGCCAAGTTCCCGGACATCCGGGGGATGGTGGACGAGATCCACGCGCAGGGACTCCGCGCCGGCACCTATATCTCGCCGGGACCCTGGACCTGCGCCGGCTACGTCGGCTCGCACCAGCACGAAGCCGCCGACGCACGCAAGTTCGCCGAGTGGGGATTCGACTTCCTGAAATACGACTGGTGCTCCTACGAACAGGTGGCCACGGGCGAGGGACGCATGCGCCTGATGCGACCATACCAGCAGATGGGTGACATACTCAAGTCACTCGATCGGGACATCGTGCTCAACCTGTGCCAGTATGGCATGGGCAATGTCTGGGAATGGGGAGCGGAGGTCGGCGGACACTGCTGGCGGACGACCGGCGACCTCGGGCTCGAGCGGGACCAGTTGCTGCCGGGTTTCTACAGCATCGGGCTGTCCAACGCGCGGCACTGGCAGCACGCGCGGCCCGGCCAGTGGAATGACCCGGACTACATCCTGATCGGATGGGTGGGATCGGCGTTCAACCAGTCGGAGGGAACGCCGACGTCGCTGACGACCAACGAACAGTACTCCTACATGTCGCTGTGGTGCCTGATGGCAGCGCCGCTGATCTTTTCCGGGGACATGGCGAAGCTCGATCCGTTCACGCTCAACGTACTGTGCAATGCCGAGGTGATTGCGGTGGATCAGGACGCGCTGGGCCAGCAGGCGCGGCCTGTCCGGCAGGACGACCAAACCCTGGTGCTCGTCAAACCGCTGGAAGACGGGTCCCGCGCCGTGGGACTGTTCAATCTGGCGGACCGACAGCGGACCATCGAGGCGACCTGGCAGGAACTGGGTGTCGAGGGTCCGTGCCAGGTGCGGGATCTGTGGCGCCAGACGGATCTGGGAATCAGCGCTGAGAAGCTCGAAGCACAGGTGCCGCGCCACGGCGTGCAGCTGGTGAAGGTGAGAGAAGAGAGGTGAGAGGACAGAGGGCAGAGGGCGGAGGAGGGACGAGTGACGAGCAAGGAAGGACGAGTTCAGAAGGGCAATCCCTTCGTCACTCGGAGATCCTCGCTCGTCACTCGTCCCTCCTCCGCCCTCCGCCCTCCGTCCTCCGCCCTCAGTCCTTCCCGCGCAACTGGTCGACTTGGCGCCGCGCGGTGGCGGCCAGTTCGCGGATGGCCAGCCAGTCGGCGGCGTGAATCAGCGGGCGGGGGGCGAGCCACGATCCGCCGACCGCCAGGACCAGCGGATCCATCAGGTACGGACCGACGTGCTCGAGCTTCACTCCGCCCAGCGGAATGAAGCGCACGCCGCGGTGCAGATACGGCCCCGCCACGGCCCGCAGGTAGTCCAGCCCGCCCAGCGGTTCGACCGGGAAAAACTTCATTGTCAGCGCGCCCAATTCCAGGGCGGCTTCCAGTTCCGAGGGGGTCGCCACACCGGGCGCGAATGGCAGACCGGCAGCCTGCGCCACTTCCACCACACGCCGGTTCAGGCCCGGCGCGACGCCAAACGCGGCGCCGGCGGCATGGACCGCGATCACCTGATGGGGCGTCAAGATGGTCCCGATGCCGGCCAGCATCGCCGGCACCTCGCGCCGAATTGCGGCCAGCGCATCGAGCGCGGCGGAGGTACGCAGGGTCAACTCCATGACGTCGATCCCTCCGTCCAGCAGCGCGCGGGCCACCGGCACGGCGTCCTTGACGTGATCAATCACCAGGACGGCGATGACCCCGCAGCGCTCAATGCGCTCGCGGACCTCGGCGGGGAATTGCGCGGATGATGTCATGGGCAATCGCTCCCGGGCTACTCGGCCGTCATGGAGGGCGGTTCGTAATCGAAGTCGATCCACTTCATGGCTCGGCGGAACGGTTCGATGCGGAGCATCACCTCGCCGTTGATGAACAGCCGCACGGTGCCGTTGGTTTCGCTCACCACGACGGCGATCGCCTTCGTCACGCGGCTGATCGCCGCGGCGGCCCAGTGCCGCGTGCCGAGCCCCTTGGAAAGGGTCAGATTCGCGTGCGGCGCGTCGACAATCTGACAGGCGCGTTCCACGATGCCATCGGCGGTCACGATAATGGCGCCGTCCAGCTGCGCGATTTCCTTGACGGCCTCCCGCGTGCGAGGATCGTGTAAGTCCCGCTCGTCCCGCGAGTGGCCACGGACCGGATCGAAGCCAGCCGGATGGCAGAACTGCAGCACCTTGCGCGTATCGCCGATCACGAACAACGTGCCGACCGGCTTGCCCTCGCGCCCTTCGCGGCCGATATCCACGGCCAGATCGACGACGGTTTTGAGGGTCTCGAGGGGAACGCTCGTTTCCAGCTGGCGCAAGTCGCGCGCAGTCAGCCGGCCGAGGTGTTCGTCCAGCTGGATGTAGCTGAGGGAATCGATGGTGCCGGCCTCGAACCCGCTGTAGACCGCCATGACCGCGGCCCCGGGGACCAGGATATCGTCGGCCACGGCCTCGAGCAGTGCCTGGGTCAGTTTCTCAAAGACCGGCGCGTCCGGCATGTTCACGACCACGGTCGTCAGGCCCGCCTCGGCGGCACCGGCCAGCTTGTCCGGGTGATCGGCCGACACCAGGAGCTTGATCCGCGTGGCCGGGGCCTTGATTTTCTGCCAGTCGGTGGGGCCATCGAGGACGACCAGCAGCGCGTCGGCCTCGACCGTTTCGGCCAGCTGGATGGCCACCTGGTAGAACTTCGCAAACTGCCGGTTGAACTTCTGCGGTGTCATGCGGCCGGTGGGGAGCAAGAGTGCCGGGGCGAACGAAGGCATCACCCGCGCCGGGTGCGCGCCCTAGGCATGGTAAATAGTTTGCTCGGAAAGAGCAATCACTTCCCCGGCCGCCGTGCCAACAGCTCGCGCCGCTGGCCCGGCTTGTCACCAAACACCCGCTCGTTGTAGAGCGCCAACGCGCGCAGCGCGTGACCGCGCGGGCCCACCTCCCACTGCCGATCACGCTGCATCAGCAGGGTCGCCAGGTAGTTGACCGACTTGACGATTCGCGGGTCGGTCAGGTCCTTCTCGGGCAACGAGAAGGCCAGCCACTCGAGGATGTGGCCGGTGGTCTGCAGACGGCGCTCGGGCGGGCCCGTGTCGTCCCGCCGCGCCAGCCATTGCGTGCTGAAGCTGCCGTCGCGGTTCTGCAGCTTCAGTGCGTGGACCTGGTACGACGCCGTGAACTTTGCCGCACGCAGCCACTGGCCGTCCAGCGGTTCGCCCCGCTTCTGCCGCGTCTTGACCGCCATGCTCAGGCCGATGAGCCGGTGCGTGCCGCCACATGCCGCACCCTGGATCGGCTGGGCGAGCTCTTCGCGGATCATCCGCGGAATGTCCCAGGACACCCCCGTGGCGCTCTGCCACGTGGCATCGGACGGGCAATAGTGGGCGATCCCGATCAGCTGAAACGTCAGTTCGGACTTCGGCTTGCACATGCGCTGCTCGTAGGCCACCAGGTCGGCGACCGTGAACTCGTGCCCGTCCACCCGGATCGGGTAGGTGCTGGGCACGCCGGACAGCGCAAGCATCGACAGCAGCTGGCCGTCGTGGCCCTGGTAGCCGGGTCCGTTCTGCTTCATGGCCAATTGGCCGTCGTTGACGGTCATCAGTGTGATGCCGCGGCAGGGTCGGTTGTAGCACAGCCAGCCGATCGCGTTGACTCGCTGATTACCCGCCAGCAGCTCGGTATCCACGCCGTAGGAGATGAGCGAATGCATGATGCCCCATGGGCTACGTTCCTCGACGCGCTCAGGCCGCTGGTAGTAGTAGCTCAGGCAGGTGCGCACCTTGTCGCGCAGTCGCAGCATGGCAGGGCTCAAGTCTTTGGCCGGGCGCGCGGGCGGAGCCGCGGCCGCGGGCGGTTGAGCCGCCTCGTCGATCGTCGCCTCGTCCGTCTCTGCCGCCGCAGTCTGGGCTTCCTCCTCCGCTTCTGCGGCGCCGGGCGGTGCCTCCCGCGGTTCGGTCGGTGCCGCAGCCGGCGCTGGCTGGTCGTCTGCGGGCGGGGCATCCTGCTGCGCGGCGGCGTCCACCAGCTCCGGCAGCTCATCCTCGTCGCCCGCGACATTCAGCGGGGCATGCAGCAGGGGCAGCTCCGCCGGCGGCGTGCCCTCGGGCGCAACGGTGTCAGCCGCAGCGCCGGCGCTGGCCGCCTCCCGCTCAGTCGAACGCCGTGGGTTCGCCCCGGCACGCCGTAGCGCCGCACTGTCGAGCCAATCCGCGACATTGAGCTGCCCGGGCGCGGCCGTCGCGCCTCCGGGTGCCGCCACAGGTGCCGCGCGATCGGCCGCCCCAGCCGCAGATCGCTGCCGCGCCGCCGCGGCCGCCTGCAATCGGGCGGCCAACGACGCCCAACTGGCGGAGCTGCCAACACACCACACCATCGCCACGGCCAACAGCACAATCACCCGAGTCTTCACGACGTCCACCCTGCGGCGAAAATTCCGCTTCACGGGCCCACAACCCTCCGCGCTCAACCGGCGCGCCATCACGAGACGATGCGGTCCGTTCACACTACCGCACCGCTACTATCGGTTTGTCGAGCGCGGTCAATTCAACGTCGTCGGCACAGTACTGTAGATGGGGCAGGCCGGGAGGTCTGGGCAAGCTTGCGGCGCGAGCTGCCGGTCAGAAGAGCTGTTTCACACGCTCGGCCAGCGACGGCGTGTACTCCGGTCCGGGGTCCTTCCCCTCGGCGAATTCCTGCCAGGCTCGGAAGTCATTGCCGTAGTTCCTGCCGCTGGCTGCCTTGAGCGATTCGACGGCCCGATACTGCAGTGCAGCGTTATCCGTCTGCAGTGCGAGTCCGAGGGCCTGATAGGCGACGGGATCGGCGAAGCGTCCCAGTTCGCGTGCCGCTGCCAGACGCACGTCCATTTCCGTATCGCTGCCCAGGACGTCGGCCAGCAGTTCCAGGCCTTGTTGTCCGCCACGTGATCCCCAGGCGCGGCAGGCGGCGATCCGCACCGTCGCGTCGGCGTCTTTCATGGCCAACCGCAACCCTTCGTTCGACTCGGGCACGGTCAGCTCGGCCAACGTGTCGACGCTCGCCGCGCGCAGCAGCGGGTTGGCGTGCGACTGCAGAATATGCGTCAATTCGCCGCTCCAGTGACGCTGTTGTTCCTCGGACAAGCGCGGCGCCTGCGCGCGGAGCGCCTCGACTTCCGCCAATTGGCGGTGCAGTGTCGGTTGATAGGCTTCGTCAGCTTCCCATTGGCGGCGCATGGAAGGGTTCATTGCCATCATGTACGGGATCGGTCCGTCGGCGCAGCCGACGAACGTACTGAGGCAGAAAGCCGTGCTCAGACCATGCCACCACCAACGCATAGATCTGCCACCCGCGAGGTTTCCGAGGTCGATCGTGCTTGGGGAACTGACGACGGACGTGTTGCGATACCGGTCGCGCCGGTTGACGTGTTGCGGGGGCGGACTATACCACAGCGGCGTCCGGCCGCCTAGTCGAATTCTCGCCGAGCATGACCAGCACGCCTCCGACGAAAATGGCCAGGCCGTACACGGGGAGCCCGATCAGGAGCAGCAGGAGGATCCCGGCGAGGCAGATCGTCGCGCCGGCCACGATCCGGCGGCTCCGCGAGCCGATCATGCGGCGGGCCAGTTGCCACACGAGCCACATGGCGGCGGCCAGGGCCACCAGACCCAGGACGCTGGTGACGCGGTGCAGGACGCGGGTTTCGAGCGGCCGGGCGGTCAGCGTGACGTTCCCGCGCGGGGTGGTGAAGTAGTACGTCGTTCCGCGCTCGGGCAGCTCGAACTCGAGGCTGGTCAGCCCGAGCGGGCCGACCGCGGCGAGTTGGCCCGTCACGCTCATCCCGTCGCTCACGTCGAAATCGGCGCCGGCCGACCGCGCCAGCGGCCGCCCCGCAGAATCGGCCAGGACCTGCGCCTGTTGCTGCGCCGGCGCGGCTTCGGGCCCTGCCTGCCGCTCCATCTTGTCCACGTACGCACGTCCCATCGCGCCCGCGGTGTCTGCCGCCGGGTCGCGATCCACCTCCGACTCGGCGGATTCGTCCCGGGACTCGCGGGACGGCGCGTGCTGGAACACCTGTTGCGCCGTGTCGTCGGCCAACTGCTGCTCGACGGCCTCTTCGGTCAGCTTGCGCTTCTCATCCTGCACGCGGCCGGTCCCGAATCGCATTTTGCCTTCGGCCTGTTCCGCGGGCTGCGCGGACGGAGGCTGTGCGATCTGCATGCCGCGGCCCGACTGGCCGGCGAACCAGTCCGTGTCGAACTTCTCGACGGGCTTACCGGCTTCGAGCTGAGTGGCGCTCGCGGCGTCGCCGTACGCGAAATTCAGATTTAGCCGCACGGCTTCGTTGCGCGACGCGCTATTCCCCTGTTGGCGAAAGAACACCTGCAACCGATCCCGATTATCTTCGGATTCCTCCATCCGCTCGGTCACTCGGGCCATCTCTTCGGTGGCCGCCTGCAGCACCAGGGAATTGGAGGCCAGGTTCTCGCGCAACTGGGCCGCCTTGGCCCGGCGTCCTTCCTGTTGCAGGACCTTGAGTTCCTCGCCGAGATACCGGACGTTCAGCGCGGCACGCGACTTGGAGAACGCGTTGGACCCGCGCAGGATCTGGGTCAGCTTCTCGACCTGTTGCGTGCGATAGGCGACATACGCGGCCTGGAAATCTTCTTCGCCGGCCACGCGGGTCGCCGTGCCATCGAAGTGCACCCAGCGGAACTCATCGGGCAGAAACAGCTTCACCTGGCTCAACTCAGGCTGAATGTTCGTGGTGCGGATGAACGGGAGATCGACGGCACGCAGGCTGCGGACGCGTGCGAGCTGGCCCGCATAGCGCAGCACGACCGGGTAATCCAGATCGCCTTCGGCCGTTTTGATCAGCGGGATCCGCAGGCGGCTGCCGCTGGTGTCTCCGGGTGATTGCGCGGGTTTGACGCCCTCCTCTGCCACGTGGGCGGCCCACAAAGCCGCGCCCGGCGGCAGCTCGATCTCCAGGTACGGTTCGGTGCGGTTATCGATGGTCAGCCACAGCGCGGCGCGGTACGCCCCGTTGGGATCCAGCACCAGCTGTGTCCGCGCCAACCCGATGTTGGCGCCGGCTGTGCGCACCATCTCGCGCTGTTTGAGTCGATAGCCGAACTCCACGTCGGGGCCGCTCTGGGCCGTAACGAAGGCATCGGCGAACTGGCCACCCTGCAGGCGCGCCGCCAGCTCATCCCACTGCCGGGACGGGCGGGCCACCGGCTCCATGCCGGGCGTCCCGTCGGGCAGCAGTTCATCGCGTCCGACGTTCTCCAGCGTCACGTAGCGGAGTGAGGTGGTACCCGTCTCCACGTGCGGGAGGGCGGCGAGCAGTCGGCCGGGCAGGATCGCGCGGTCGTGTTCGAGCACCACGCGATACTGGCCGATGATCGCGTCCTGCAGCTCCAGCGTCACGCGCACGTTGTCCTCGCCCTCAATCGGCTCGACACGCTTCTGACGCAGGCGCGGGGCGGCAATGTGCGCCAGGCGGAGCCAGGCGGGCAGGCGGAAGGAAATGCTGCGGACACCGGCCTCGGCAATCTGGAAATCGAGCAGGATCGTTTCCTGGATTTCGCGATACGTGACGCGCACGTTGGTGACCGTCACGCAGGTCACGCGGGGCGCCCGCGGGGCCAGCACGATGGTGCCGCGATACACCGCACCCTGGTACTCGAGCGCCAGGCGTGCCAGCGGCCGCTGCGCTTCGGCCAGCCATGCCGTGACGCGGTCCAGCAGCACCGGACGAACCTGTTCCAGACCGTCCGGGCGTGCGTCCAGCGAATGGTCGGCTTGGACGACAATCGTTCCCTGCTGCTGGTCCACGTCGCGGACCGCCAATTGCGGCAGCGGTACGGCATCGGTGGACGTGTGGTCACGCAGCTGGCCGGCCAGCACGATGGAAAACGTCCCAACCTGTCCGGCGGGGAAGAACGCCGTCAGCGTGCGCTGGGCATCCGGCCGGGCAATCGACCAGTCGCCCAGCCCCTCGGCCGCCACACGCTCGAGTTCCAGGTCCTCGGGGATGGCGATTCGCACCTGGAACAGCGCTCGATCGCGCGCCACGATGCGCACGTCGCTTTCCACGGCCGCGGCCGTTTCACCCAGCCGGAACAGGGTCCGCAGTTCGGCGGAGACCCGGGCGGGCACATGCGAGACGGTCAGCGCGAGCGTGAAGGGCACGGCGGTGAAACGGTACGCCTGGAAATCGCGGATGCCCAACGGGCTGCGCGCCCGGTCGTCCGATCCCACGAGTTGTTCGGCCAGCTGTCCCGCGTCGGTGCGGCTCACGCCCTGGTCTTCACCGGTCTGCAATTCCAGAATCGGGCTCCGCCGGATCTGAATCGTGCCCCGCTGCAACGCCGCATCCGGAGCGGCGATGGCCGGCACGGCAACCTGCGCCGCAGCGCCGGGCGAAAACGCCAGATGGCGCGACATGCGCACCGTCATCTGTTCGCTCTGGCGAACCGCCTTGAGCAGTTCCACATGTACGAAGCGACGCTCCGACTCGGTCACGACGTCCCAGCCGCGCACGTTCGCGCCGTCAATCTGCTCGACCAGGTACTCGGGGGGGATTTCCAGGCGAAACAGGTTGCGTTCCGTCTGCCCGAACGCGAACTCGACGCGCCACACGACGCGGACTCCGTCTTCGCGCACGTCGACGACGGCGGACGAGGTCGCGGTGAGCCCCTGATCCACGGCGCCCTCGGTGAACGGTCCGCGCCAGGCGAGGTCCAGCTGACCGCCCTCGGCCAACGTCGCGGACAGGCTCTGATTCGCGGCCGCCGTGACGTCGCTGACCGTGAGGCTGCCGAGTCGGCGGCGGACCGTGCTGCCGGCTTGGGACACCTGGAGATTCAGCGCTGTCGCATCCGCGTGAGGCAGCACGGCCACGACCTGCTGCCATCCGCCTTCCCGCTTGACCGCCACCCGCACCGTCAAGTCCAGCTGGTGCGGTCCCCGGCCTTCCGCGACCAGGAGCAGCACGGGAGGAACTGGCGGCGTCTGTCCGCCGTCCGTCGCGGCCGGCGCCGCGGCCGGCGCCGCGGCCTTGAGTCGCGCGGGCTGTCCATCCAGCTGCGCCGCTGTGATGACACCCTCGGCCAGGGCCAGCGGAATCTCCACCGGCTCGTCGTCGAGCAACTCCAGCTCGATCCGACCACGCAGGGACAGCTCTTCGCCCTCGTCCAGGACGGCCTCGTACTGCGCACCGGCCAGGGCATACTCGTGCGGCACCTGCCGGTCACCGATCAGTTGATCGGGATGGGCCGCATTCCACAGTTCCACGTATTTGGGATACGGCACCAGGACCTTCTCGGCGCGTGCCAGCCCCTCCAGGTCCGTCGGGTCGTAGGGAATCACGACCGCGTCATCCGGAATCTTCACCGGTCGATCCTGGTCCAGGAGCGGCTTGAGGAGGTCCGTCAGATTCGGCACGTCCTGCGCTGAGACGCACGGGGGCAGCATCGCCACGCTCGTCCACGCGATCAGCACCAGTGCCGCCGCACGCACCGTTGACCAGCGCTCTCGCACGCGACGCCAACTGCCGGCCATCCGCTCCAGACAGGCCACGGCAATCCATAACGGGACGAGCAGGAACAACGCCTGCAGGGCGCGCTGGAACACAAGCTCAAATGCGGTGCACGGCCCGCCGATCAGCGGCAGGCCGCAGGCCAGCAGCGCCAGCACCAACACCCAGGTCATGCGGCGGGATACCTTCGCCCGGGTTTGGAGCAGCCCCACGACCAGGATGATCAGGGCCACGGCCCACGCGAGCCAGCTCATGCGCGACCGGTCGTAGATCCCGATGTCCAGCTGCGGATCGGCACCCAGGCTGCGAAACGTCAGTGGGCCGGGCGCGCCGGCGGCCAACGTCGCGGTGCCGGAAAGCGAGGAGGACGGATCGAGGTCGATCGACAGCCCGCGCAGTCCCTGCAGGGCCCAATACCGCGTCAGCTTCCCTTGGGCCGGCTCCGGCTCGGCGGTTGTTGGCGGCGATGCCGTCGTTGCCGCTTGCGGCAGCGCGTCGCTGGGCTCATTTGCCGGGGCCACCGGTGCGCCCCCCAAGATGACCTGCCCCTGCGCCAGGGACGCGACATCGTCCGCCGCTGCGGCCTGAGGTGCCGCCATGGCCTCGGTCGGGGGAGGAGTCGGCATGCCCCCCGGCATGAGTCCTTCCTCGCCAGCCGCCGGCGCACCTGCAGCCGGCGTCATCCCGGCACCCATGCCCCCCATGCCGCCGACCTCGCCTCCCATGCCTGGCATCATTCCGTACGTGTTCTGTCCCGGCGTTCCGCCGAAGGGCATGCCGGGGTAGGAGTAGCCACCGGCCTGAGCGCCCATCCCCGGCCCACCGCCGGGCATCCCCATCATGCCGGCCCCATCGCCAGGTGCTGGCAGAGGATAGCCCAGGGCGGGGCGATCCGCGGAGGGCGCAGGCAACGGGCGCGCGTCGGTCGCCGTCGCTAGCGCGCTGGCTCGTCGTGCCGCGCGGGACTCGGAGCGGGCCGCCAGCGCGGTCCACAGGACCGGGCCGCCCAGGCCTCCGCCCATCCGCTTGCCCGCGTCGGCCAGCGAGCGCCACGGGTTGACTACCGGCGGCAGGTCGGATGTGAACACCGTGCCATCGACACGCGCCAGCGCATAGCCGGTGGGGAGATGGACGTACCAGACGAGATCGACTTGCGGGACTTCGATCCCGACGGCCTGTTCGTCCGGGGCCAGCAACAGCCTGGGCGCCGGCGTGCGAATCTGGCCGATCCACGCGACGTGCGAGACGGGCGCTTCGTACACGACTTGCAGGTCGCGCGCCAGACCCGGTTGATCGCTCTGCAGACTCAATACAATCTGCTCCCCGCGGCGGCGCGGTTTCACCGGCTCGCCACCGAGCGTCACGGACCAGAGTTCGGCCCCGGCGGGCAGCTCGATCGTCAGGAACGGCAGTTTGGTCTGGAGCAGGTAGCGGGCGGCGGACTGACTCACGCCGGCCGTCGACACCACCGTCACCAATTCCGCTCTCTGCACGATCGCGGCGGGCAAGGGGTGCAGCTCACGCCGCGCGATCGTGGCGCGCACCGTGTCCGCCTCGGCGGTCGACGCGAAGGCGCCGAGCAAACGTCGCCCCGGCATGTACTCCGCTTCCGCCAACTCGCCGACGTCAATGCGCCGCATCTGGGACTGGAGGTCAATGTCCAGGGCCGGGTCCCCCTCGATCGACACCATCAGCGTCTGGTAATCCACGCCGACCGCGCGGAGCAACGGCAGCTCGACGTCCGCGGCCGCGGATGCCAACGCCTGTTCGAAATCGACCGCCAGGGCGACCGTGCCTGCCTGCGCGTTGGCCAGCAGCACGGTCCAGACGTGTTTGCCGTCCTGCGTGGCGCGCGAAAACTCCTTCAGCTCGAGGCCCCGCAGTCCACGAATCGACAGGGCGGTCGGTGTGGAGTCGGGCAGTTCGAGCTGCAGGCGCTGGGTGCGTGCGCGTTTGACGGTGAAGACGGCTTCGGCATGCGTGCTCAGCACCCCCTCCCGGATCTGGAAGAACGCGTAATTGCGGGCCGCGATCCGCGGCTGCGTGCGCTCGACGCGAAACGTCGCCTGATACGTGTCGCCGGTGACGCGATAGGTCAGTTCGCTGGCGGCATCGGCCAGTCCGAACCGGCCCCGATCCTGCGCGTCCAGGACGGTCAGTCCGTCGAGGTTCAGCGGCTGCGCCACGAGGTCACCGGTGGGCTCAAGCGCAATCACGCCGTCTGTGCGAGTCGCCTGCTCCACGGTCACGACGGGAAACTCCACGTCCTGGGACGCCCAGTCACCCAGCCAGCCCGAGGTCCGGAGCACGGCCTGGAAGTACACGCTCACACTCTGGCCCGGCTCGACCGCCTGGGGCAGTGTCACGACGTAGCGGGTGTACGCTTCGGCCGAGAACGGCTGGTAGGCCAGGCCGGTGTTGTCGGCCCCCTGCAGCTGCTCCAACTGCCAGGCACGCGGCAGCTGAAACGCGAACGTCGTCTGCTGGGCCGCTTGCGGCGTGAGCGTGAAGCCGCCCCGCAGCGTCTGCTGAGATTCCTCGAGCGTCAGCTGCAGGTGCGTCACCACACGGACTTCATCGCGCGGATCCTCCAGCACGGCCCCGAACGTCGCAGCGCCACCCGGCGCGTAGCCCGCTGCCAGCGGGCGAATGGCCGGCGCGCCCGCCTCGGCCTCAAACACCGACGGCGGCAACGCACTGCGCAGCACGCTCGTGTCAATCCGAATCAAGCCGTCCGTCGACACGCTTTGCGGGCGCAGTCGGGATTCCGCCAGGAGCCCGAGCACGGCCACCTGCCCCGCCACCTCGCGCGGCTCAAACGTCGGCATCGACCAGGTTCCCAGCACCACCGGGGCGCGGATGGCCGCCAATTGCAGGAGCTCAGGATCGCGGACGGGTTCACGCAGCACGACCTCCAGCAACTCGCCGGTTGCCGCGGGGCGAATGAGCCACTGTGCCAGTCGGGGGGACGTGACGTTGGTCACCTGAAATCCGGCCGGGACCGCAAACACGAACCGCTCCACGGCCCCGTGCACCACCTGCATGTCCATGGTCGCGTGCAGTCGTTCGTAGGCGGTCGTCAGCTCGGCCACCTGCACGCTCCGGGCCAGCACGACGCGGTCTTCACTCAGCCGACGATTGTTCAGTGACATGACCACGGCCAGCGTGGCGTTCTCCAACAGCAGCTCGAACCGCGTCTGGTCCGCTGCGCTGTCATAGGTCCGGTCGACGACCGACGCGCCCGACTTGACTTCGACGTTGCCGGGGACGGTCAGCGCGAGTCGTGACGAGCCGGTGGCGGGGAGTCGCACCTGGAGGCTCTGCTCCGCGGCCGAGACCGTGACGGGTATATGCCCTTCGAGTTCCAGACGGTGCCGCCCGCTGTCGCGCGCCAGCAGCACGATCTGCCCCTGGGGATCGCGGGCCAGCCGCGCGGGCTGGCCGTTGAGCGTGGCCCCTCGCAGCTCGATCCCGGCGAGCGGCAGCGGCACGGCGTGCAGGCCGCTCTGCAGTGTCTCGACCTCCAGGACACCACGCAGGAGCGCCACGTGCTCGCGCACGGCAGCCTCGTACGTGGCGCTCAACAGCACCCACGCCTGCGGCGCGGCCGTGGGCGGCCGGCGTGCCGCCTCGGCGATCAACTGGTCGTACTCCGCGCGCGACAGGAACACGCGCTGATTGTCGCCCCCCACGACGCCGGAGAGCGCATCGAAGGGGACAAACAGTTCGCGCACGAGGACCTCCGGCGGTCCCGGTGCGGGGCCAGGCGCGGGCTCTTGTGCCGAGGCCGTTCGCGGCACGCCCAGTCCCCACCACACCAGCACCAGCGACAACACGGTGCGGGCAGGCACCCAACGCCACGCGGCGCGTGGCGCAGCGCACGGCGGAGAACCCCAGCCGCGGAAGGAGTGGTTACTGGACATCGCGAGGTCCTCCTTCCCGGGCCGCGTCGGTGTCTGCTGTTGCCGGCGCGGACGCGGGCGGTGGTGGCGGGGAGGGTTCGGGCGGAGGACTCGCACTGGCCTCAAACGGCGAATTCGGCGCGGCGAGCCTGCTCCCGCCCGCGCGACGCCGCCCCAGCGGCAGTCGGCTGGCGTGGCCGATCAGCCAGATCACGACCACCAGCATGAGCGCGATGGGGAACACGCCGCCGATGAGCGTGTGCGACAGGTCGGGCAGGAACACGCCCACCAGGACGACGGCCGCCAGAATTGCCAACAGCAGGATCAGCTGCCAGCGCACCGCGCGGCGAAACAGCGGCAGACCCGCCACCGCGACGCCCAGCACAACCAGGGCCTGGAAGACGGTGCGCCGCATCGTCCGCAACTGCAGACTGCCGTCCGGCGCCGGCTGCGGACGCAGGGCCGAATAGACGTGCAGATGCGCCTGGCCGACCGCAAACTGCTGCGCCGATTGCTCCGCGGCCGCGACTCCTTCGGTCACCCACTGGATCAGTTCGGCGTCGTGCGGGTAACGCCGCCGACTCAGCAGCGCCAGCACGTCCGGATGCTGTTCGTCGGACCACGGTCCACGATGCGCAACCAGCACGTCCTGCTCCGGCAGATAGGCACACAGGTACACCTTCTGCACCGCCGGTTCCTCGGGAAACTCCGGCAAGTCCAGTTGGCCGGGCGTGCCCGGCAGGCTGTACCGCAGCTCGAGCACGAACGGCCGGTCAATCTGTTGGTCCGCCAGTGGCGCAAAAATCGTCGTGGCCGATTCCCGCTCGGGCGACACCGGCTGGCCGTCGATCCGCAACGGCTGGGCGTCAAACGTCGCGGCCTCCGGCAGCCCGATGGCCAGCCGCTGCCGGGCACTCCGCACGCGGTAGAGCGCCTGGATCGACAGCTCCCCTTGACGCAGGGCCACGATCCGCACCACGCCCCGCTCGATGCTGGTCAGTTTGCTCGTCTCGAGTTCGTACCGCGTGGCGCGGATGACCAGCGACCAGTCGCCCAGGAACTCGAAGGCCATCGCGGCGTTGTCCGAGCGGCCGGCCGGCAACACGTCTCTCTGCGGGTCAATCGGATTCAGGCCCGTCGGTTGCCCGGTGGGCTGGAAGTCGATCGCTTCCGATTTGCTCAGCACAATCTGGCCCGTGGCCCGGTCGACCTCGCGCGGCACGAAGCGCGGCAACGGCACGTCCACGCTCTTGCCGATGCCCAGCTCCGGCAGCTTGCGCTCCCAGGCCAGATCGACTTCCTGCGTGCCGAGCAGTTCCGTCTCGGCCGCGAACTTCCAGGCGACCTGCCCCTCGGCGATGTCGGCCGGTGCGGGCGTGATCTCTTCCTTCGTCAGCGACTTGCTGATGTTGTGCAGCTCCGCGGCCAGCTCCGACGGCAGGTCGACGCGGAGCGACTTCACGCCGCTGTACTTGATGTCGTAGAGGAACGTGACGTGGAACTTGACGACGCCCGCCGCGATCTCGGCACGCAGCAACTGCGTGACCGTCACTTGGGGACGCCGCCGCTGGGCCGTGACCGCGACGCGCGCGGTGCCTTTGGCGAACGCGTACGCCAGAACCGGCTGAAACTGCGGGGCCTCGGTCAGGGCCGACGGAATCGCGCGCAAGGCCTCCGCGAACGAGATGCTGCGCAAGCCCTCGTCTTCCGCCGGGTTGACACTCAGGTTGTCCCGCGCGTGGATGACCAGCGCACCCTGGGCGAATTCCACGTCCGCGGCCGTCGCGCGCGGCAAGGGGATCTCCAGCGTGGAGGCCGTCCCCGTCGGTGTCATCAGGTTGGGATCGCTCAACCTGCGCTCCAGCTGCACCCGCAGCCCGACGCTGCCCAGCGCCTTGCGGGACAGGTTGACGAGCCAGGTGTTGGCATCGGCCGAGACGCGGTGATAGCTGTCCACCGCGGCCGCCTCGGTCTCGGCCAGCGCCTTGCCCTCGATCGTACGCACCTCAAAGCCGTCCGGCAGATCCAGCCGCAGCTGAAATACGCCCGCGTCCTGGATCGTGTACCGCGCCTGCCACTCGAGCGACAGTCGTTCCGCCGACAGACTGGCTTCCACCAGTTCCGTCACCGCGAGACGTGGTGAGACCTTTTCCACGCGGACGGCCAGATCGAAGGGCACCGTGCCGTAGCGATAGGCGAAATCCCACTGCGCGCCGCGCAGCGTCTCCGGAAGATCGGTCTGGTCCAGCTGCAGCAACCCGCTGCGGCGAGTCGTTTCCCCCCGCTGTCCCTCCTCCACACGCACCACGACAATCCCCTGCTGACGGCCGGCGCCGACCGCGCGCACCAGAGGTACCGGCACGTCGTACGCGTCCTCGGTCGCCGCGCGGAACTGCTCCAGTTCGATCTGCAGCGACTGCCGGCCCTGCGTGGCTTCAAAGAGATCCACACGCACCGTGTGCTTGTCCTCCACGGTGTCGAACTGCCAGCGCTGCACGTTGCGGTCGACGACATTCGTGATCTTCTGATCCGCGGGAATCTCGAGCACCAGCTGCGTCAGCGCAGCGCGGGAGATCTCGTAGTCGAGCTTGATGGACGAACGGGCCACGCCTTCGGAGATGACCAGCTGTTGCTCCGCCTGCACGGTGGCGAAGGCCTCCAGCCCGGCCGCGCCTTCGGCGCGGGGATTCCACGAGATCTTCACCGTCGGCGCGGCTCCGACAAACGCCCACACGTCGCCGGGACCTGCATCGGCCGGCGCGCCGGCCGGCGCCGCGTCCAGGGGCGCCCGGGTGGTGGCGATCATCGGTTCGACCTGGACCGACATGCCAGCTTCCGGCACGTGGACGCGCCAGCGATTGATCGGGGCCTGGGGCGCGTCAAACTCGACACTGCTCTGCCCCGGCGTCTTGGTGAACGCGCGCGTGTATTCCAGTACCAGTTCCAACTGCCGCGGCTGATCGTCCTCCTGGTGCCACAGCAGGCGATGGCCCTGCTCGGGGTCCCGGACCAGCCGGGCCGGGGCGTCGCCGATGCGGGCCGAGCGGATGGCCGCCGTGTGGAGCCGCAACGGAATCCAGACCCAGCCTTTGCCCAGCACGTCGATGCGGACCCGCGCTTGCACGTTGACCACTTGATCGGCGATCGTCGCCTCGCTGTCGATCTCGGTGATGACCGCGTCCACGGGACGTGGCGGCGGCAGCAGCGTCTGCGTGTGGGCGCGGGCGGCGTGCCACAGTTCCTGAAATCTCTCGTAGGGCAGGAACACCCCGCGTCCCTCGCGCTCGAACACGTTCTTGAGCCGTTCGAACGGGATGTAGATCGTCTGCTCGCGCAGCCGCTGCGGGTCCACCTGCGGGGCTGTCTCCGCTCCGGCCGCGGCCGGCGGCTGGGCCGCCGCCGACGCGTCGGCGGCCGTCTCCTGGCCCGCGAGCCGGCCAGGTCCGCCTGCGTATGCGCTCCACCACGCCATCACCAGGATCGCCGCAATCTGTCTCATCGCACCGGCCTCGTCTCGAGTCTCTCGCGGTCCGATGCGGGCACCGTGCACGCATCGCTCTCAACGTGACGCACAGGCTCGTCGCCCGCGCCGCGTTGGGCCCGTGAGTGTGGCAAGTCTGTCGATTCGACGTTGCCCACAGAAGTGTAGTTCCGCGGCAGAACGGTTTTTTCGAGAAAGCCGCCCAGATGTGTGGGATGTGCGGACGCCAAGGGTAGTGCCGCGGAGGGAGGCACCGCCCGCGGATGCCCTGACGCCGCCTCGGTAGCTGCACCCCCCATCAGTCCGGCATGGGCGGTTGCCTGCCGGAGAGTCCGAACTCGCGCAACAGCCGGCTGGGCATCCCGATATCCAGCACGTACAGCTGGCCGACGCAGGGTTGTGCCGCCGCGGCCAACAGACCGGGCTTGGCCGCGACGAACGTGCACGTCAGGTCGGCTCGAAACACGTCCGGGGCCAACGCGCCCGTCTGGCTGTCCAGTCCGCTGGGGACATCGACCGCCAGCTTGCGCGCAGGCTGTGCGTTCAGCACGCGAATGACGGCATCCAAGGGCGGCCGCGGCGCGCCCTGCGCGCCGGTACCGAGCAATGCGTCAACCACCCACACCGCGCCCGCCAGGGCCTGATCGCATTGTCGCTCCGCCGCCGCACCCTCGCACACAACCACGTCCAGGTTCGCCTTGATCGCCATCTCGTAGTTGAGTGCCGCGTCGCCGCGCAGGCGGCGCGGATCGGACCAGAACAGCAGTCGGACGGCGATCCCGCGCGCGTCCAAGTGACGGGCCATGACCAGGCCATCTCCCGCGTTGTTGCCGGCCCCGCAGCAGATGGCGACCGGACCGCGCGGATCCGCACGGCACAGGACGTCGACGCAGCCCCGCCCGGCATTCTCCATCAGGATCAGACCCGGGATGCCGTACACCTCGATTGCCCGGCGATCGACGGCGCGGACCGCGTCGCGATCCAGGACCGGCAGGCTCATGGTCAACTCCTCTTGAAACACTAGCGGTCGCCGCGGCCTTGCGCTTCCGCGATCCGTCAGGTGTCCTATAATAGCGTGGCGGCTCTGGCGATTGCACGCGGAGCTGACCCGAACCAGGAGCGCGGAGCACGTTGTTTATGCCGATTTACGAGTACGTGTGCAAGAAGTGCCACTTTGAATTCGAGACGCTGATTCGCGGTGAGGAGCGGCCGGAGTGCCCGAACTGCGGCGACAAGAAACTTGAGCGGCTGTTGAGCGTGCCGGCGGCGCACACGTCGAGCAGTCCCTCCACACCGCCGTGCGGCGAGGCCTGCGGGCTGGGGCGCGACGGCGGCGGCCCCTGCGGCTTCGGCGGCTGCGGCGAGGGATTTTGCGGCCTGGGGTGAGCTGTCGCCGCCGGGAAAAACACAAGACGGCGGGACACCCACGTGCCCGCCGTCCTGTCACGCCAATCGCTCCCGAGCTGCCTGATTCGGCTACGGTATGAGGAACACGCCGCCCACCACGGTGCCGGCCTCCCACAGTGCCCCCCGGACGCTCAACGGGACGGGCGGGACGAGCCACGGGGCACAGCTGCCCGGCCGGTAATAACCCAGCGGATACCGGCATTCCCATGGCGGATTGATCCCGGCCTGATACGGGAGCGTGACCAGGCTCGCAAAGAAGTGCGCCCCGGACATGATCGGCTGCTTGATGTGGCCCATGGTGTGGCCGTATCGCTCCAGCTGCACGTCCTCGAAATACAGCGGTTTGTGGCACACGCCGGTCGCCTTCCACGTGAGCGTGATCGGCTGCCAGCTCCGCCCCGCGTAGACCTCGTCCCCCAACGTGCACTCAGTCGGCACGCGCCACCACGCGCTGAGGAAGCACAGATCGTCATCGCACAGGTCCATCAACGGAATCCGCTGGATCTGATTGTCTTCGTTCAGCACCAGCAGCCTCCGCCGCTCAATGTGGTTCATCCGCCCGACCGCCACGACATGGCCGGCGCGGTCCCGCCAGCTGCGGATCGGCGCCCGCGCCAGGTCCGCGTTCCGCTCGGCTTCCTCGCTGTACGGGTCCGTCACGTCCGGCCGCAGGATCGGCGTGATATCCAGCGAGATCTTCGACAACGCATCCCGCTCGACATAGTCGCGGGCCATCGTGCAGCGTTTTTCGTCCGCACAGCAGTCCCGTTCGTTGTAGGTCCGGTCGCACGGCTCCGCGGCCGCGTCCAGTGGCTGCGCCAGCACGCTGCCTGCTGGTTCGGGGAGAATCCCCGTGGCTGGCGGCGACTCGGGGACGGCGTCGTCCTGCCAGGCGCTCATCCGCACCGGCAGCGGCGCCGCGTCGTCATCCGCGTCCGTCGGGCCAGCCAGCGGCTTCGGGTCCGCCATGCGCGGCAACTCCCGTGGTGCCGCCGCCCCGCGAGACGTCTGCATCGTGAACGGGCTCGTCCGCGCGTCCGCCTCCTCATACGGAATGGCCGACACGTCGCCCGCTGCCGGGCCCACGGGCGCGGCCTTCTGCGTGCGCGCGGACAACATCCGCCGGTCGTCGTCGTTACCCCGGACTGGTGCCTCGTCCGAGCTGATGCGGGCGTGCGCCACGCCGGGCGTGCGCCACCGCAGAGCCGGCCCCGCAGCGTCCCAAGAAGCAGGCGCATCGGTGACCGAATCGGCCAATCTGACCCGGTCCAGGGAGGTCGTCCGCCTTGGCTGCTCGCTGCGCACCCACCGCAACGGGGCGGCGCCGGACGACGCGGGCTGTCCCCACGCCGCACCGGCCGTCGATGACCACAGGATCAGCAGCGCCAACACGATGCGTCGGCCGCGACCCGCTTCAGTTGGCGTCGGCCGTGGTGTGTAGCTCGGGACTGTAGTTGGGCGACTCCTGTGTGATCGCAATGTCGTGCGGATGGCTTTCCCGCACACTGGCAGATGAGACCTGAATGAATCGGGCATGTATCCGCAACTCCTCTATGGTGCGCGTACCACAATAGCCCATGCCGGCGCGCAAGCCGCCAACCAATTGGTACACGTACTCATCTAACGGTCCCTTGAACGGCACGCGTCCCTCAACTCCCTCGGGAACCAGCTTGCCATTCTCGGGCGACTTCCCTGCCACGTCCCCCTGCCGATAACGCTCGGCGGCACCCTTGACCATCGCCCCGAGCGATCCCATTCCCCGATACACCTTGAATGTGCGTCCCTGATACAGAATCGTGCGGCCCGGACTCTCCGCTAACCCCGCAAACAGCCCGCCAATCATCACGCAGTGGGCGCCGGCCGCGATCGCCTTGGTAATGTCGCCCGAATACCGGATCCCGCCGTCTGCAATCACCGGCACATCTGTGCCCCGTGCGGCCGTGGCGGCCTCCATGATGGCGGTCACCTGCGGCACGCCCACTCCGGAAATCACTCGCGTCGTGCAGATCGAGCCCGGCCCGATGCCGACCTTGACAGCATCGGCACCCGCCGCGATCAAATCCGCGCATCCTTCCCGAGTTGCCACGTTGCCCGCAATGACGTCGATGTCCCATCGGCGTTTGATCTCGCGGACTGTCTCCAGGACATTGGAGGAATGTCCGTGAGCGCTGTCGACGACAAGCACGTCAACGTCTTTGTTTATCAGGCTTTGCGCGCGGTCGAAGTCAAACACTCCGACGGCTGCACCCACCCGCAGCCGGCCCAGGTGATCCTTGCAGGCCTGCGGGAACCGTTTCATCATGTCAATGTCCTTGATCGTGATGAGTCCGGTCAGTTTGTATGATTCGTCAACCAGTAAAAGTTTCTCCACCCTTTTTCCCGTTAAAATCCGCTCAGCTTGCTCAAGCGTTACATTTCCCTTGGCGGTCACCAGATTCTCACGGGTCATCACGTCCGCAATCGGGCGGTCTGCGTCCTCGAGAAACCGCAGGTCGCGGCGGGTCAGAATGCCCACCAGCCGCCCGTCACACTGCGTGATGGGAATCCCGGAGACGTTGTGAATCTCCATCAACTCGAGGGCACGCGACACCGGCACGTCGGGCGGCAGCGTGACCGGATCGATAATGATCCCGTTGGCGCTGCGCTTGACCTTGTAAACCTCCTCGGTCTGCTCCTCGATCGTCAGGTTCTTGTGGATCACCCCCAGCCCGCCGGACTTGGCCAGCGCGATGGCCATGGCCGATTCGGTGACCGTGTCCATGGGCGAGCTGAGCAGCGGGATGTTGAGTCCGATGTGCCGCGTCAACCGCGTGGTCACCTCCACCTGCGAGGGGACCACCTCGCTGTAGGCGGGCCGCAACAGCACATCGTCAAACGTGATCGCCGTGTGCAGGATCTTGTCTTCCATAGAGTCCGCTCGCGAGAGTAGCACGCC
This sequence comes from Pirellulaceae bacterium, assembly GCA_025459265.1. Taxonomy (GTDB): domain Bacteria; phylum Planctomycetota; class Planctomycetia; order Pirellulales; family Pirellulaceae; genus JAAYDI01. Next base: position 23,689 of record JALOQX010000009.1, read on the forward strand.
TCAAGGGGCAAAGATCGCTGCATTATGGCCGTCGCCCCGCGCCTTGACAACTTGCCGCGCCGCCGAAGCACGGGTCGCGAGGCGGCGTTCGAAGATCGAACAGGGAGGATGAGGCACGTGGCGCTCAACGCAGGCTCCGGACGCGGACCTACCGCCGCCAGAAGCCGCGCCGCGGGCGACCGTAGCCATAACCGATCAGCTCGAGCTCCTTGCGGGAGACCAGCATGCCGTCGGCGTTGTGTTCCTCGGTGACCTGTGCCACCAGCTCGCCCGGCACCTCAGCGCAGTTCACCTCGCGAATCGTGATCGTCTTGTCCCGCATCTTGATGACGGTCGTCGCCGACCAGGTGCATTTGAGCTCGCCCAGAATATCGGCCATCTTGTTCATTTCCGTGACCGTCACGGTCGTCTCCGTGGCCGACTCCGGGTTCGTCGCGCTGACCGATGTCGTCACCCGCTTGAGCAGCTGGGGCGTGGAATGAGCGCAGAAGAATACGGTATTGGTCTCCTGCTTGGCCGCGTTGGACGTGACGAACCGGATCACCTGCGTCGGATACGGATGCCCTTCGATCGTCACCTGCTCTTCCCCCACCAACTCCGACGATTCGACCGGTGGTGCCACATCGTGTGTCAGGGTCCGCGGCTCCGACCGGACGCCGCCGCCAGCCGCTTCGTCAGCGAGCGAAACGCAGAGAGAAAACGAGTTGAGGCCTATGTTGGTGACCCGCGTACGGGCAATGGTCGTTCCCGATCGCTGGATGTCCCCATTGGCGCCGAACACACTGGTGCGGACGCGCACTTCCTTCCAGGCCCGCGCCCCGAAACGCGACCACGCATGCGTGCTCACCGTCGGCAACCATTCCGGGGCCGGCGCGGGGGCCTGCGCAACCGCCAGACTCAGCAGGCCGCTTCCGCCAAGCATCAGAGCACACGCGATGAAAAACTGCCGCTGCCAGTTCATCGAGCGATCACAGAAACAGAATGTGTCGGGGGCGTGAGTGGGTCGGCGAGCCGTCGCGCAACTGATGCGGTCCGTCAACACAGTCTAAAACACTACGCCAAACACGACTGAATTTGCACCACCTTTGCGAGGGGGTTGGTCTCGCCGCCTCGGTGTCAGCATCTGTTCACGACGCGTCCTGCGGCGGGTCGGCCGGCGGTCCCGTGGCCGATGTCGCGGCCTTCTCGGTCTCGTGATTGGCCAACGCCTGCACCGCCTTGACCAGCAGCTGGTCTTGGCGGGCGAACACGGAGCGGAGGTCGAGCAGGAGCGTCTCGCGGTGCACGCGGCCCATGACGGCGGGGTGGCCGCGACGGAGCCGCGCCGCGAGGCTGTCGACCGACTCGTGAGCCGGCGTGAGGGCGACGCACCAGGTGGGGATCTGCTGGGTGGGCACGGAGCCGCCGCCCAGATAGGTCGTATCGGACCGGGGCGTGGCGGCGGCGATGGCGGGACAGGCGGCCAGCTGCGGCGCGAGGCGTTCGGCGCGAAGCTGCAGATTGTCGACGGACGTGCTGAGCAACGTCAGCAGGGGGATCTTCTCTTCGACGGTGTCGGGATCGCGGTACAGACGCAGTGTGGCGGCCAATGCGGCGAGGGTGAGCTTGTCGACGCGGAGGGCACGTGCCAGCGGGTGGCGCACGATCGCGTCGATGCAGGCGCGTTGCCCCACGATAATGCCGCACTGCGGTCCACCCAGCAGCTTGTCGCCGCTCATCAGCACGACGTCCGCGCCGCAGGCGAGGCTGTCCTGCGGCCGCGGTTCGCCGCCGATGCCATAGCGGCCGAAGTCCCACAACGCGCCGGAGCCGATATCGTCGATCGCAAGCCGATGCTCGCGGTGTGCCAGCGCGACCAGGTCGGTCAGCGGCGTGGACTCGACAAACCCCTCCAGCACATAGTTGCTTGTGTGCACGTGCATCAGCGCCGCGGTGTCGTCGCAGATCGCCGCCTGGTAGTCCGCCAGGCGGGTCTTGTTGGTGGTGCCGACCTCTCGCAAGCGCGCCCCGCTGGCCTGCATGACTTCCGGCAGCCGGTAACTGCCGCCGATTTCCACCAGCTGTCCGCGCGACACGATGACTTCCCGGCCCGTGGCCAGCGCGGCCAGGGTAAGGAGTGTCGCGCCGGCGTTGTTATTCACCACGGCCGCCGCTTCCGCTCCCGTGAGCTGGATCAGCAGCCGCTCAACGGCGGCGATCCGCTGAGAGCGCTGACCGGTCGTCAGATCCACTTCCAGGCTGGCGTAGTCCCGCGCGATTTCGACCAGCGCGGTGACGGCGTCTTCGGCCAGCGGCGCGCGGCCCAGGCCTGTATGGAGCAGGATCCCGGTGGCGTTGACAACCGAGCGGAGCGTGGGCTGTTCCTCGTGCTGGATCCAGCGCGCGATGCGTTCGGCCAGTTCAGTGGCGGTGGGAAGTTTGATGTCCGCGGCGGCCGACTGGACTTCACTGCGCAGATTGCCCAGGAAATCGCGGACGCCGCTGACCACCACGCTGCGGCTGGCCCGCTCCATCAGCTTCCGCAGCGCGGCGCTCTCCAACAGTTCGTTCACCGACGGGATGTTACGCAGCACGTTGCTCATGGCTTCGGCCTCCCAAAGGCTTCGGTTCACTCCGCGGACCCGGCTGCGGCAGCCAGCCACCGGCGGTCTCCGTCGCGCCGCGTGAAGCCGATGCGATCCAGGTACTCGCAGTAGGGCACCGCGTACTTGCGGGATGTCTTGAGGATTTCGCGAATCTCGCTCACCGTCAACCCGGCCCCGTCCGCCAAGGGCGGGGCCAGCTGGGCGCGGACGGCGCGGTCCACGTCGACGTGCAGATAGTATTCCTGGGTGACGGCCACCAGATCGCCTTGCGCGGCGGCCAGCACCACCAGTTGCGGCACGGCGGCCTGATTGCGGCTGGCACGCTGCTGCAGTTCCTTCACCGTCGGGCTCTCAAAGCCCGCCTGCCGGTAATCGTCAATCAGCTGCGTCAGCAGTTTCCGTTCGTTGGCCGAGAGTTGCGGACCGTGGCCGGCCAGCGCGATGCCGCGTGGATCGACCCGCACGCGACCGGTGCGAACCAGTTCCGCCAGCGCCCGGTCGAAGACGGCGTCCTCGAGCCGCTCGCAGCCCTGGCGCACCTGCTGGCGGTCGAGCGACAACCGCAGCGGGTGGCGCTGGTGGAGTTGGTGGAGGAGTCGTTCCAGGCGCAGGCAGACCTGTTCCAGGTGGTCATGATGGAACTGCAGCGTGCGCGTGGGCGACACGGGCACGGTGCAGAGCCGCCCCTGCTCGGCCAACGCCGCGCACAGCGGGGCGTAGTCCGTAATGCCGGCGGTGCGGACCAGGTCGGTCGGCTGCCAGCCCTTGAGCCCGGCGAAATACAGGGCTGCCGCGGCGCGCTCGGCCGGTGGTGCGGCGTCGAGCGCCGCGAGGTGATTGCGCAGGCGCGCCGAAAGATGCCGAATCCGCGCCGCCGCCGGGACCAGGACGTGGCCGCCACCAATCGTCCGCAGGGGCGACTCGCTGCGGACCACAAACGGCTGCCGCCAGGTGGTCACCGCCGGCTCACGCAGCAGCAGCTGTGCGAAACAGGTCTCCCCGGCCGAGAGCGACTCGGCATCCAGCAGCACCAGGGCGGCAAGCACCTCCGCCGTTCCCACATGCACCCGCACGCGACTGCGCGGCTTGAGCGCCCGCGGCAGCCCGTCGGCCGCCCGCAGCCGCACGCTCAGCAGCCGGCTCGGCTGCAGATGCCCCGGCGTGCTCAGCTCCTGGCCGCGCGCAATCGACTCGTGGTGGATCCCCACCAGGTTGATCGCCGCGCGCTGCCCGCGGTGCACCTCCGGCACCGCCCGATCGTGATTCTGCAGGCCGCGGACGCGGACGCTGACCGCCCCGGGCTCGATCTGCAACTCGTCCCCCACCGCGGCGCGGCCGCTGCTGACACTCCCCGTGACGACAGTCCCATGTCCGACGATCGTGAAGGCCCGGTCGATGGCCATCCGAAACGGCTCGTGACCGCTGGCGCTGCCACGCCGCTGCGCCGCCTGTTGCGCCGCGCGCTCCAGCGCGTTACGCAGCTGGGAGATCCCGTCCCCCGTCTGGCAGCTGGTCCGCACGATCGGCGCGGACTCGAGGAACGACCCCTGGACCAGCGCGCGGATTTCCTCTTCCACCAGCTCGGCCCAGGCCGGCTCGACGAGATCGCACTTGGTCAGCGCAATCACGCCGGCGGGCAGATCGAGGAGCCGGAAGATCTCGAGATGTTCGCGCGTCTGCGGCTTGATCGAATCGTCGGCGGCCACGACCAGCAGGCCGACATCCATGCCGGTCGCGCCGGCCAGCATGTTGCGGACGTACCGTTCATGTCCCGGCACGTCCACGATCCCCAGGCGATACGGGCCCAGACACAGCTCGGCGAACCCCAGGTCGATCGTGATGCCGCGCTGCTTCTCTTCCGGCAGCCGGTCCGTGTCCACACCGGTCAGCGCACGGACCAGCGACGTCTTGCCGTGGTCGATGTGTCCAGCCGTCCCCAGGATCAGATCGATGGCCATGGACGGCTATTGTAGCGTCAAAATTCCGGACGCGGCTGCCCCAGGAAGTCCTTGACCGTCTGAACTTCCTTCGGCTTGCTCTTCTTTTGCGGCATCCAGGAACTGAACCACGACTGTTTCTTGGTCGACTTCTTGGCGGCGGATTTCTTGGAATTGCCGTCCCAGGGATTGAGCAGATCGACGGTCTTGTCCCACGTCTTCTTCGTCCCGTGGCTCAGCTTGTCCAGCGTCGACGGTTCGCGGCTCCGCGATTTCGACGCGGATTTCTGGCCCCAGTTGGGCAGCTGCAGCCACGACGAGTTGCTGTCCGAGACCGTGGCCCGCGCCCGGCCGGACGAAGAGGATTTCTGGAACGGGATCAGCTTTGACAGGCTCCACCCGTCGCTGGCCAACACGGAGCCCGTCACCAGCAACACGCTGACCGTGGCCAGTGCCAACCGACATCGCCTCATCACGGTACCACTCCTGTGTGGGAAAGACTGCGGCCCGCCCGCCCGCGGCACGCGCCCACCCCGACCTGCAGCGCGGCCGACGGCTGCCCGGCCGCCGGAAGATGTGCGGGCGGGAGTCTCGCACAACCGGGCGGGAGCGTCCAGAGCAGTTTTCGACTGGCACATTGTGACCGCGGCACGATTTCCGTAGCATTGAGGCTGTCGTTGGGGGGTGCCCGGCGCTGTGCCTTTTGGGGGGGCCGCCGACCGGTGCCACGCGGTGTGTCTTGGGTCAGGACATGACGGATGACGGCTTCCCGTATTGTCTGCGTCGGTGCCGGGCAAATGGCCACGGCGCTGGTCGGCGGCTGGGTCGCTCAGAAGCTGTGCGCGGCAGGCGACATCATCGCGTGTGATCCGGACGCGGCCGCGCGGGAACGGTTCGCGGCCCGGCTGCCGGGCGTCCGTGTTTCCGCGGCCAGTCGCGGCGCGGTTGCGGGCGCCGAGCTGATTGTGCTGGCCGTCAAGCCGCACCAGCTGGGGAGCGTGGCCGACGAGCTGCGCGGTTCGCTTGCGCCGGAGCAACTCGTGGTGTCCATTGCGGCCGGTGTGCGGCTGGAACAGCTCGCCCGTTGGTTCGGCACGCAGCGGTTGGTGCGGGTCATGCCGAACACACCCTGCCTGGTGGGATATGGCGTGTCGGCGTACGCGCTGGGTGCGGCGGCCACGGCGGCGGACGGCGAGCGGGTGGAACGCCTGCTCGGTGCCGTGGGGCTGGCGGCCCAGGTGGACGAGGCACTCCTGGATGCGGTCACCGGCCTCTCCGGCTCAGGACCGGCCTACGTGTATCTGCTGATCGAGGCCCTGAGTGATGGCGGAGTACGGGTCGGCCTGCCCCGTGCACTGGCGACCCGGCTGGCCGCGCAAACCGTGCGCGGGGCGGCCGAGATGGTGTTAGCGCAGGGTGAGCATCCGGCCGTGCTCAAGGATCGCGTGGCCAGTCCGGGCGGAACGACCATCGCGGGGCTCCAGGTGCTGGAGGAACGCGGCGTCCGGGCTGCCGCAATTGCCGCGGTGGAGGCGGCCACCGCCCGGGCCCGGGAGCTGGGAAATCGCGAGTCCGCTGATTGACGAGGAACTGACATGCCCTCCATATTGTGCTTGATCGATGATAAGCACGTTCCCCTCTACCGCGTCATGTGGGTGTCCGCCGTGCCGCATTTCTGCGGCGCGGAGGATTGCCTGTGCGAAGGGTTGTACGAAGTCCGCCTGGAGCAGGACGAGTCGGTCTGGGCGAAACGCGAAGAACGCGACCGGTTGCTCGAGGCGATCGAGCACTGGCAGGGAGGGCTGGACGTCGACGAGGAGGACTGGGAGTGACCGGACCCGCGGCTGAGCCCGGGGCGGATGGCCCGGGCGCCCCGCGCGGTGCATGACCCCGTGGGATGCGAGGTACCGAGCATGTCGCTGTTTGAAAACGAAGAGTATCGCTGGCGCGACACGTATTTCGTCCTCTTTCCCGCCCGGCATCGGCCCACGGCGGGTGAGATGCTTCAAGCGATTGAAACGCTCGGCCCACGCTTTCAGGTGCAGGAAACGCGGTGCGACGAAGAAGGCCGCTTTGAGTCGCTCACCCTCATCTCGCCCGATGATTTCTCGGCCATGGACCTCTCGTTTGTCGCCGGGGAAGAAGTGGAAGAACAGGTCAACGGCCTGCTCAAGTCCTGCAAGCTGGATCAGCTCACCAAGGACGAACAGCATAAATGGAAACTGCTCAAGGGATGTGATGCCCGCTTCGATATCTACCACTTCGAGCGGATCGTGCTGTCGGAAGATGACGACGAAGACGAGGGGTTCCTCGACCCGGGTGGCCTCTTGATCGTCCTGGAGTGTCTGGCGAAATTGTGTCGGGGAGTCAGCATCGATCCGCAGGCAGGAACGGTGCTGTAACGGAGTAGTGCCTGGTGCCGGAAGAGCACAGCCATGCAAGCCAAGGAAATCAAGCCGGGAACAGTCGTCAATTTCAGCGGAGCGCCGGTGCTGATCGAGTCGGTCCATGTGCAGACGCCGTCCGCTCGCGGTGCCGCCACGCTCTACAAATTCCGCGGACGCAACCTGGTCACCAAACAGAAGACCGATATCACGCTCAAAGGGGGTGAATCGCTCGACGGAGCCGACTTCTCGCGGCGGAGCGTCAAGTTCATGTACGCCGACGCCACCCACGTGCATCTGCTGGATGACGCCGACTTCAACCAGTACAGCCTGCCGCTGGAGGAAGTCGAACAGGAGATGGGGTTCATCACCCCGGAACTCGAAGGCATCCTGGCGCTGATCTACAACGACGAGTGCGTCGGTCTGCAGCTGCCCGTGTCGGTGGAATTGACCATCACCGAGTGCGATCCGACCGCGCGGGGCAATTCGGCCACCGGCCGCACGAAACCCGCCAAGCTCGAGACCGGCATCAGCGTGCAGGTGCCGGAATACCTGAAGCAGGGCGAGCGGATCAAGGTCGACACGCGTACCAGCGAGTTCCTCTCGCGGGCCTGACCACGAGCAGCCCGCGAGTCCGGGTGGCTGGGGACGTTCTCCGGGTGGCTGGGGACGCTCTCCGGGTGGCTGGGGACGCTCTCCGGGTGGCTGGGGACGAGCGCAGCGAGCCCCCAGCGCACCAGTGGTCACGTTCGCCTGCGCCTCAGCGCAGCCGCTGCTCGACGGCTTTCACGATGGCGGCTTCTTCGGGAAACGACCCGGTGGCCAACTTCGAGTACACGAGGTCGTCGTTGACGCTGACTTCGAAACAGCCGCCGCTGGACGGTTCCAGCGCCAGGCCCTGGATTTGCTGTTTGAAGGTCGTCAGCAAAGTGCTCGCCAAACTGACGGCACGCGGCTCGTAGTTTCAGGCCGCGCAGTAACGCACGTGGATGTTCATCGATCGAGACCTTTCTCGGCCCAGCTCCGGCACCTCCGCGGCGACACGTTGATCGGCCGCGCGGCGTAGCGGCTACGTGGTCTTGCGGGACCGTGATTTCTTGGCAGCCGCCCGCTGTTTCTTGGACGGCGCTGCCTTGCTCTTGGATGGCGCTGCCTTGCACGTGGACGACGCCGTCTTGCTCCTGGCGGCGCTGGTGGCGGGCTTGGCGGCCACAGCCGACGCCTTCGCTTTGCGCCCGAAGCAGCGGTCCCAGCCCGCTGCGTATTTCTGCGTTGTGCCGACACGCGTGATCGTCACTGCTCACACCCTCCATCACGCTCCGTGCCGCGCGCCCGCTCACGCGTCACTTGCGCCCGCGGCCGCGGCGATACCATGGTCTACTGCATCCGCGGTCACCGGTCAAGGCGCGCCGCGACGCTCAGCGACTGAGCTTCTTGTACCGGAAGCGATGCGGCTGGTCGTCGCTGATCCCGAGCCGTTCGCGCCGTTGCGCCTCGTAGGTGGCGAAATTGCCCTCGCACCAATGGACGTAACCGTCCCCCTCAAAAGCGAGAATGTGCGTGGCGATCCGGTCGAGGAACCACCGGTCGTGACTGATCACGACGACGCAGCCGGCGTAGTTGAGGATGGCCTCTTCCAGCGCGCGGAGTGTATCCACGTCCAGGTCGTTGGTCGGCTCATCCAGCAGCAGCAGGTTGGAGCCACGGCGCAGCAGCTTGGCCAGATGCACCCGATTCCGCTCGCCCCCCGACAGATCGCCCACTTTCTTCTCCTGGTCCGGCCCGCGGAAGTTGAAGCGGGACACGTACGCGCGGGCGTTGACCTTTTTGCCACCCATTTCGAGCGTGTCATGTCCGCCGGAGATCTCCTCGTAGACGGTGGCGGTCGGCTGCAACGCGTCGCGATTCTGATCGACATAGCCCAGTTCGACGGTCGGGCCGATTCGCAGCTGGCCGCCCGTCGGTTGCTCCTGGCCCGTGATCAGGCGGAACAGCGTCGTCTTGCCGGCTCCGTTGGGCCCGATCACGCCGACAATGCCGCCCGCCGGCAGGCGAAACGACAGGTCCTCGATCAGCACGGTGTCGTCGAAGCGCTTGCCGAGATGTTGGGCTTCGACGACCAGATCGCCCAGGTGTTTTCCTGGTGGAATCTGGATCTCGAACTCGTCGAGCCGTTCTTCGTACCCCTGGGCGGCCATTTCTTCGTAGGCCCGGATCCGCGCCTTGCTCTTGGCCTGCCGGGCCCGCGGCGCCATGCGAATCCACTCCAGCTCGCGCTCCAGCGTCTTCTGCCGCGCCAGTGACGATTTCTCTTCGCGCGCCAGCCGTTCCCGTTTCTGGGCCAGCCAGGACGAGTAGTTGCCTTCCCAGGGAATGCCGCGGCCGCGGTCGAGTTCCAGGATCCACTGGGCCACGTTATCCAGGAAGTACCGGTCGTGCGTCACGGCAACGACCGTGCCGTGGTAGTCCGCCAGGTGTCGTTCGAGCCAGTTCACGGCCTCGGCGTCCAGGTGGTTGGTCGGCTCGTCGAGCAGCAGCAGATCGGGTTTCTGCAGCAGCAGCTTGCACAACGCCACGCGCCGCCGCTCGCCGCCCGAGAGTCGCTCGACGGCTGCGTCACGTGGCGGCAGGTTCATCACATCCATGGCGATTTCCACTTCGCGATCCAGGTCCCACAGGTTTTCCGCGTCAATGCGATCCTGCAGCCGGGCCATCTCGTCGCACAGCTTCTCCATCGACCGTTCGTCCAGCGGTTCGGACAGCTGGTTGCTGATGGCGTAGTAGCGATCCAGCACCGCACGGCGCGGCGCGATCGCCTCCTGCAGGTTGCCCCACACGTCCAGCTCGGGAGTCAGTCGCGGCTCCTGCGGGAGGAAGCCGCGCGAGAAGCCGCCGGTCAGGCGCGCTTCGCCTTCAAACTGCTGGTCTTCTCCCGCCATGATCCGCAGCAGCGTACTCTTGCCCGCGCCGTTGCGTCCCAGGACGCCGATCTTCGCGCCGGGATAGAACGCCAGCCAGATGTCCTTGAGCACCTCCTTCGGGCCGTGTTTGCGCGTGAGATCGGCGATCGTGAAGATGTACTGTCGGTTCATGCCCCGTGGCCCTTTGTTCGGACGCTCGACACGCCGTGAGCGGCTTGCGGACGGGCCGTCCTGCGCGTCTCGGATTTTCTGGGTCCTGTGGAACTGGGAAAGCTGCGCAGTGCCTGCCGGTCAAGGCGAGCGCACCGCATTTGCGGGCTATGTGCAGCGCTCCGAAAATGCTGGTTGCACCGATTGCCGCGCGCCGATGCGTAATACCGGCAAACTTCCGCGTACTTCACTTGCCACCCGCTCGCCAACCACGTGCCCGAGCGCAACCCTTGCTCGCCCCGCAACATGTGGTTGACCGAGCATCCGCGCACCTCGAGTGCCCGGTCGTTCCCCGCGACTGGGTCCTCACCCGCAAAAGGTGCCAGGAACCATCTCGCCCAACAGGTTCCTGGCACCTTCTCTTTTGCGCCGCATGCGCGGCCGTCCGGGGGAGCGTAACGCCGGCTGCCGACCAGTTCAAGGCCGTGCACGCTCACGAGCCGACGAGCCTCTGGCTTTGTCACAGCTTGATTTTGAGATTGGGTGGCTGGGGTCGAGCGTTAGCTCGCCCCCAGCTGGGCGCGGCTGCGTGCTCACATCGTTCGTCCCCAGCCACGCCGATGCTCAGCTGCAACAGAACACGACACCCGGCGGCGTTCCGATACCTCGATCGGTCTGGCAGCTTTTTGCGCCGTCGGTTGTGGCGTCCCCACCAGGAGGGTGGGTACAATAGACGCGTTGCGAATGGGCATGGGGCTTTCCCGGGAGCGTACGACTGGCAGCAAGATGACGACCGTGCCGCCCGAGCCTTGGCCACCGCGCTGGTATCACAGCTTTGACCGAGTGTACGACGCGTTCCACGCGTCGCTGCGTCGCGGTGCCAGACGACTGATCTCACGCCGCCTGCGGCGTCGCGTGGCGGAGGACGACGTTGTGCAGTCGGTGTTCCGCACGTTCTACCGGCGCCACGCCCGCGGTGAATGTGAGTTCGATCATACGGGCGCCCTGCGCAATTACCTGTGGAAGATCCTGGGAAACAAGGTGCGGCGGTACGCCCAACGCCACCACGCGCAGCTGCGCGACGTGATGGCGGAAGTCGAACCCGGCGACTCGGGGTGGATGGTGGAACTGCCCGACGGGCGACCCGGTCCTGAGGCGGTGGTGATTCTGCGCGACGAGATCAGCTACCTGACGCGCGGTTTCCTGGCGCGGGACCTGCGGATCCTGAACCTCCATTTCGCCGCCTACTCGTCGGAGGAGATCGCCCAGCGCGTCGGCTGCTCGCGGTGGACCGTCCGCCGCGTCGTGGAAGGCTTCGGCCGCCGCCTCCAGGACGCATCGCGCGCGCCGCGGACGAGGTGAATGCACGCCAGCAACGGAATGGTCCCGTACATAGCACTGCAGCACGGTTGTCAAGTGCTGTGAATACGGCTTTCCCGAAGTCGATTTCCTCGATGAGCGCGAGTGAACCGAGATTGGAACGGAACCGTTGACGTTGATCTGGCGGTCACGGCGCCTTGGATCCTGTGCCCGCGGCCAAGCGATCTGCATCTGCGCTGAGGATTTCCTCGAGCCATTGGGTCAATTCCTCCTCAGCTGCGTCGGGAAAGCCTGCGGACGTCGTGTCGGCTCGGGCGACGCGAGCTGCGTCGAACTTCGCGAACAGCAAGTCGAGCGAAGCCCGCCAGACATTGGCACGCGCTGCATCTTCATCGCACGCGCATGCTGTTTTCTCAGGAGCATGCTGTAGGCCGCTGCTGTCGCGCCGCGACGCCGCAAGTGCACCAGTTGGCGCTCCACTTGCGGCTAACCAGAATGCACGACTCGCTGTCGAGGCTTCGCTCTCGCCGGCTTCCTCACCGCCACCGCCTTGATTCAGGTGATTGATCACGACGAGCGCGTCGCGCGGCGAAACGTACTCGTCACGATTGACGTCCAAGAAGTGGCCGACCTTGGCCACCCGGTTTTCCGGTGCCGTGTTGAGGTAGTTGATGATGACCAGGGCATCGATTGGGGAAATCGAGCCGTCTTTGTTCGTGTCGAGGGGTTGGTCAGGATTGTGCCAGGGAAACAGATCCACCAGCAGAAGGTCGTCCATGGTGCGGGCATAATCCCCATCGTCGCTCTGAATCGTGGCGCTGACCTGGAAATCCCTCGGGCCGCTACCCAGCAGTGAGTCAACCGTCACCGTTTGAGGCGTGCCCCAGTTGTCGGCGTCGAAAGTGACGTGGAGGGGAGTGACCACGCCCGACGCGGGTTCAGCCGTGAACGTGATGTTCACATTTGCGGTTGGCTGACTGGTAAGTCGCAGAGTGAACCCCGACGTACTGTTCACTGCAATCAGGCGTCCGCTTTCCGGAGATACCGCCACGCTTGCGACGTCATCATCTGTGTTGACGATTTCCACATCACTGCCGGCGACGCGCTGGTAGTCCGGATCGTCGGTCATCAGGGGCTGAGCGACAACGTGATACACGGTGTCGCCATCGGCTTTCCAGTCGTCAACGCCTCGAACCGTCACGGTCTGCGGTTCGTTCCAGTTCTCGGGGCCAAACTGCAATCCTCCCGACACAACAACGCCTTCGGTCGGGTTGCGCGACACGAACGCGACGATTACATCGGTCGACGGTTGGGTGTCCAACACGACGTGGAACGTTATCTCGCTCCCGCTTTCTGCGGTGATCAAGCCAGTCGCCGCGAAGTACGTGAGGCCGGGAACGATGGAAAACCGCGTCGCATAGTCACCGGTTGGGTCGCCGTCCCCGTCCCCGTCCAAGCGGTTATCCACGAGATCGGTGATCGAATCAAAAACCCGCAGGGTGTAATGACCTCTTCGCAAACCACCCTCGAAGATCAGGGTGGCCGACAAGCCGTCCGGCGAAAGGTAGACATGATCGGGCGGTACGATGCCCCACTCGTCCTCGACCAGCGAGACGTCGCTGTCTGCCACGTACGTGACCGCCTCGTCGAAAAGCACGGTCAGCGTGCCATCACCCTCGCGGAACTTGCCGATCTCGGGTATGGCCAGGGACACCCGAGGCCCGGTCACGTCCGGCGGCAGAACGTCCAGTTCTAGCCGCATTGAGTTGTTGTCCAGGATGCTCTCGCCTGCGACGGGTTGGACGATTGCATAGAACTCGTGCGTGCCGCTGGTCAGTACAAAGGAATCGCTCGTCACGGTGAACTCGCCGTCGGGCGACAACGTGGCCAGTTCAACCGGCGCGCCGATCAGGGTGCCACCCTCGGCCGGATTCCCATCGTAAAACGAGACTTCGAAGTTACCGCTCGAACGATGACCCCAATTGGCCACCCGCGCGACGAGCGCATTCGGTTGGCCGGCCCTCGCATCCGCCTGCGCCAGCACCAACGAGTCAGACAAGAAGGTCAAGTCCGGTCCCTGATAAACGGTTGCATGCTTGATGGGATTGACGCTGCCGTCGGCCGGTGGAATCGAGCCGTCGGCCAACATTCCCTCCGCAAACACCACGAACAGGTCACCGTTGGGCGTTACGGTCGCCGCAGGCATCCATTCAATCGCGTCCGACTGAGACACGGGAGCCATCGTGGTCCACTTCGAACCTTCCTCGCCAAAGGCGCGTGAAACAACCACGATTTCTTCGCTTGAACCATACCCTCGAAACACGGCAAACGCCGTGTCCTCGTCGTTCACCTCCAGTTGTAATCCGTCTACTAGTGTGAGGTCTATTGCGACTGCATCGTCTTCCGCCCACGTACCGTCTGCCTCTCGCACAAGGGACCTCAGGATCGTCGTGCTCGAGTCCACCACGGCCCAGACAATGAGGCAACGACCATCGCTCAGTGTGGCGACTTGTGGCGCGCGCATGTCACCCGGTGAGACGCCTGGCAAGGCCTCCGGTGGCGTCCAGTGAAGGCCGTTCCACACCGAAAAATAGGGCGTGGAGAGAATGCTCGCCGACTCAGCTCCCTGCAGCCACGTGGCCACCGCATGCGTATCTGTGATGAAGGCAATATCAACCGAGCGGTCATCAGCTGCGTTTGACGTCACAGGCTTCGGTTCCTGCCAAGTCATACCGTCGAAAAAGGAATACATGACCTCATTGCTCGCCAGATCTCGAAAATCGCCGCTACCGTTTGTCACAAAAACGGTGAGTCCACTTCCGTTTGCGGAGAAGGAAGTGACTGCATTTCCGTCAGGATCAGAGTTCTGCGTAATACTCATCGCCTCCGACCACACCGCTCCATCGAATTGTGCCCACATAATCTCTTGTGCCGCCAAAACTTCTTGCGCAGTCGCCGATGCCACCTCTTCTCTTGAGAGGATGATGCGCGTCCACACCGCTATTGCTGTGCCATTGTCGCGCACGGTTAGCGAAGGCGCCAAATCGATGCGACCTTCATCGCCTGACAGCGGCAAAGAACCTGACCAGGTCCCGCCATTGTCCCGAATGCAATAGACAACATCAGAGCTCCATCCATCCTCGCTTGGGGCGACGTACGCCACCAATATACGCCCGTCCGGCATCGTAACGACGTCAGCTGACTCGAGAAGACGGAAGTAGGGAGACTCGCTGTCGCCGCCCGACCCACCTCCAGGCCACTCTCCGGCTGCTGAGTTAGACGACCAGTCCCACCAACGAAGCTGCCCGAGCTTTGCGACCCATGGGCCCACGATGAGTTCGGCGCCAAGATCAGCTGACATATCGATAAAGCGGTCTATGTCCAACTGCGGATCGCTGTCCCACTGCCCGAATCGCATGTTCATACCGAATGACCCCAGCAAGTAGACACCGAGCCTCGCTACCCCGATATCGAAAATGTTTGCCTTCAATTTCAAAGCTGGTGCGAACCGTGGTTGAACGTAGGATACGGGCACTAGAGAAGGACCGCCCCTCGCCGGCCAGTCTACCGTGAACTGAAAACTTGCACCGACGCGTGCGAGAAGAGCCGCTTCGAGCGATATTGGCCACCCGAAAATCGTTAAGGGGAATCTGCCACCAAAGATCCATGCTGCATCCTTGCCAGAATAGCTTTCCCATAGCTTGGTTATCGAATTAACTGCACTGAAGGCCTCATAGTCAAATCGCAGTTCTCCGGAGACGACAAGCTGTTGAGTACGGACTTCGAGGCGGTCGTCAAATACCGGACGCAGGCCGGGCAGATTTAGGTCGAATGCGACATACGAGGGCTTCATCCAAAGTGGTGTCTCCCGGAAGCGGAGGCCGCCCGAAAACAAAGTCATGTCTTTGCCAAACGGCTTAAACTCGTAGAGCGTATACGTGCGTGATTTGTCAGGGACAACCTTGCCGTCCAGTCCTGCGACGCACTGCGTCAACAAGCCGACCTGAAAAACGGATTGTCTGCCCCCAATCAATGGGATCCAACTGGGCGGCGCGGGTATTTCCATCCGCGCGTCTCTAGGTCGCCACCCAGCCAAGTCGTAATACAGACTCGTGTGCCGGACGAAACGACTGGATGCGGGATCAACCCACGACGGCAGCGGGATGACCTTCACGTTTCCTCTCCATTCCGTGGAGGTGTTTCCTTGCTTGTCGTAGGCAGTCACTGTCAATTGGGCGTCGCCGGCAAGCCTCCCCATATCGAACTCGGCGGTCCACCCATCGCTGCTCGAGTTGTCGACAACCAGCGGCAACGAGCCGAGTGAGAACTGGACCCGGGCGATGTTGGCCGCTCCGTCGGCGTCGGTCACCTCGGCGCTGAATCTGTTCCAGACGCCGTGAATTCCGGCAATGAACTGCCCGAAAATCGTGGGGCTCACGTTGGCGTCCAGTGTGGCGCGCACATTCCGCACGGTGGGCGCCGAGCCAGCGCTCGGAGGACTATAGGCCACCCTGGCTTGATTGTTGTCGTTGAATTGTTCGCGGATCTGGTCGAACGGGTCCACCACGACTTCGAGCGTCGCCGGTTGTGCTCCGGGAGTCCAGAGCATGGTTACATCCACGGACGCGTTGGCGATGAGCGACGAGATGGTCTGCGTACCGATGTTCCGGCCTGACGTAAGATCGCGGAAGAGCACAGCGATGTTCGTAGCAGTCGTCCCGCCCACGTTGCGGACAGTCGCGGTGATCCGTTGCTGCGAGCCACTCGGACTTAGCACCACACTGTCGGCGTCAATAGACAGGTCCGGCAACTGATCGAGTGACGGCCGGAAGATCTCGAACGAATGACGGAACACATCATCAATCGGTTCACCCGCATTGCCGTCACGGTCTTGATCCAGATTCAATCCAATCGCACTGGAAATGGAGGGTTCCAGCACGAAGGAGTACATGCCGGGAGCGTTCTGGGTTTCGAATCCCAGCTCGAGGATGGTCGTACTTCGCCAGGTGCATGTTTGCAGTGCAAAGCGCCCCCAGGGCCCAACAGCGCTAACGACTTGTTCCGCCAGCGGATTCACGCTTGTGTCCATCGGCTGATCAAATATCAGCTGCACGGTGCTGACAGCCTCGCCGCGCCGCCCCGCAGGCGTTGCGCTCACGACATAGGGCGCCTCGGTGTGAGCTGTTGGTCCCTTGAACAAATATGCCCTTCCTCCGTAGCCTCCATTTGGTGTTTGTGGGGCGCCGACAAGGATGTTATTACCCATTGCCGCGATGTTGTGGCCGAACGTCCAGAGAGTGGATGGGTCAGGATTGCTAATCGTCAATAAAGGGTCGCCCGTGTACACACCACGTTGTGAGCCGTCAAACAAATAGACGATACCGCTGTTCGAGTTAAAGGACGGATGACTGACGAGGATGTTGTTCCCAACTGCCGCGACTCTCATGCCGAATCCATGCTGACCGCCCTGGCCGTTAGGGTTGCGTATAGTGAGGAGGAGGATCGTGCCGGAGCCATCATACAGGTACACCTCACCTGCACCCTGACAGCCGACCAGAAGCGTATCGCCAAGCCAGGCGACAGAACTGCCGAAGCGGTCATCTGCAGCGGGCGTCGGGTTGGAGAT
Organism: Pirellulaceae bacterium; assembly: GCA_025459265.1. Taxonomy (GTDB): domain Bacteria; phylum Planctomycetota; class Planctomycetia; order Pirellulales; family Pirellulaceae; genus JAAYDI01. The sequence goes on from JALOQX010000009.1 coordinate 40,612, forward strand.
CTTCTGCCTCTGCCAATTGGAGCCATCCTGCGTGTAGACATAGACCGCACCCGCGTCCCTGGCTCCCGTATCGTTAAACTGTGCACCAATAGCCAGACTATTTCCAGATGCGGCAAGGGCCGCATAGCTGAAGTGATCGCCGGTGGCTTCACCGCTAAAGGTCTGTAGCCGATTTCCTGTCGAGCTGTCATACAAATAGACAGCCCCAGCGTTGTCACCAACCGAATCGTTTGCGGGGGCGCCAATCAGCACGTCATTCCCGTAGGCGGCCACCGCCTCCCCAAAACTGTCCGAAGAAGTACCATTCCAACTGCGCTGCAGCGTCCACGTTGAGCCATCGTAGGTGTACAAATATGCGGCCCCCGCTTCCCAGCCACTGTCGTCATCACCATGGGCGCCTACTATCACCTTATTGCTGCCGACGGCCGCCATCGAGTAGCCAAAGGCATCGGTGTAGCCTGATGTGATGGGGCTCGGGTTGCTGAAGGTGTACAGCTTGCTGCCGTCTGTCGCGTCGTAAACATAGGCCTCGTCGATCCAATAATCACCGACGAGGACTTGGCCGCCAAACGGCACTACAGGAGCGCCAAATCGGTAGCCAGCCTCCGGAGGATGGAAGACCTGCAGAATACTACCCGGAACGTCGCTCAGCAGCCGTCTGTCCTCCAGGTGCTCCATCAGCAAGCGGCGAATGCGATCCTGCGGTACAAGGCTCACGTCCGGTGTGCGAAATCGGCGAGCGTGGCGTTGGTGATGCATGAGAATCTCCCTTACGAACGGCTGTCGATTTCATGAAACGGACGATACGCGGCTCAGGGACCGCACACATGGTCCTGGCACGCGCCGCGCACACTTGCACATTCCGGCAAGTTCCGACAACTGACCGCTGTATCAGGCCCGCACGGGCACGATGCACACGGGGAACGACGTCAGATGTTCAAGTCGAACCGGCAGGGTCTTCGGTGCAGAGAATATCCGGAAATAAGAGAGAGTGACGACGGTCTCGCCCGTTCTTCTCGCCCGCCAGGTATTCTCGCTCACGGGATTCTCCGCAGCCTCGCGGCACCCAACCGCGTGGCTCTCGGTGGAACCAGGCTGGGATCTCTCGGCGCGAGGGCGCGACCCACCGAGTCCAGACTCCACGGCTCGGAGAGCCGTGCGACACGGGTCGGCGGGGCGACTCGCGTTCTGAGCACGCCCTCACTCCCATTCGATCGTGGCCGGGGGTTTGGAGCTGATGTCGTAGGCGACCCGGTTGACGCCTTTGACTTCGTTGATGATCCGCGTGGAGATCCGGGCCAGAACTTCCTGGGGGAGGCGGCTCCAGTCGGCCGTCATGAAGTCGTCCGTGTTGACGCACCGCACGACCACGACGTTTTCGTACGTGCGCGCGTCTCCCATGACGCCCACGCTCTGGACCGGCAGCAGCACGGCAAACGCCTGCGCGGTTTCCCGGTACAGGCCGGCCGCTTTGATTTCGTTCACGACAATCGCGTCCGCGTCCCGCAGCGTGTCGCGGCGCT
>JALOQX010000010.1 GCA_025459265.1 Pirellulaceae bacterium
TGTCCGCGATGCGACCCGGTCCGGTGTCCGTACCGGGCGCGTCGCCCGGTCCCCGGCTGCCGTCCCGCTCCGGCATGCGGGGAACCCGCACGTCCGGCCGGCGCGTGCGGTCCCGCACACCCGGTTCGACCGGCAGTACGTCGGCGATGCGCTGACGGTCGACAGAGATCCTGCGCAGCTGCGCCGCCTCGCGGTGCCATCGTTCGCGATCCGCGGTGGCCACCGGGACGAGCGGGTGCCCACTGAGGCGGTGCCGGCCTGCAGACGCCTCGGCCTGAAACGGTCGTACAATCTGGTCCGCAGATCTGAGTGCCAGGTTGTCGCCGGGCTGGTGGCGTTCCCCGTGGAGCGGCTGCGTGTGGACCGGTCGACGATCCGCATGCCGGACATAGTATGTGTGCCAGTCGCGCACACGCCCGCAGTAGTCGATGCCTTGCCGCCGATAATGGTGTTCGTAGTACACGTAGAGTGACGCGAAGCCGCGGTGCCGCGCATGGAAGTCGTAGCACGGCTCGAAATGGCGTTGGCGATAGACCGGCGCGTAGTAGTCGCCGAAGAAGAGGTGGCAATGCCGCGGGGAGACGAACAGGTGCAGCAGGAGCGCGTCGTGGCCAATCCAGAAACAGGGCCGATGGACGAACCCGACCTGCCTGTACAGCGGCGTCCGGAAAAAGACGGGGGCAAAGAGGAATCCCCGGCGAGCGAGCGTGAAGTCCCAGTAACCGGGTACGAAGACGCACCCGCGCGGTGTCCAGATGTATCGTGCACCGACCCAGGTCCAGTTCGGGCGGAAGGGATGCCAGTGCCCCGCGCGCCAGCGGTACTGGCCCGCGGGGGACCAGATCCACGTTCCGGGGTCCCAGAACACGTCCCCGGTTGTGGCGGGGCTGGTCGGGCCGATCTCGAGACTGGCCGGAGGCGGTGTGAGCAGCGTGGTCGGCGGCGCGCTACGTGGCGCCCAATACCCGGCGATCCACTGATAACCTCCCTCGACGGGCTGCCAATAGCCCGGCACCCATTCCCGATCCGGAGGCACGCGGCGCCACACGCCACTGACCCACACGTACGCCTCCCGCTCCTCGTCCCAGAACCAGTACCCCGGGATCCACATGACATCGTCGCCTTCCGGGCGCCATTCGGGCGGCTCCTCGGCGATCGGCTCCGGCGGGGCCTGCGGCGCAATGACTCCCGGCTGAGGATCCGGACTCACCTGTTCCGCGAATGCCTCGTGCACCGGCCCGCGCGCGAGGACCTCCAGCAGTTCCTCGGACGCCGCGCCGGCAACGGCCGGCGGTGTTTCCAGCGCCGTCTCCTGCGCCTGAACGACGCCCATGCCCACCTGGAACCCGATCGCGATAACCAACCACGCTGTGCCATGAGGAACCCGCATGATGCTCTCCCCGCCTGACGCGTAACCCGGTGCTCTGCCGCCTACCGTACCGCGGCACGAGCCGGATAAGCTGCCCGCGCCGCCTGGGTGTTCGGTGGGGCAGATCCTGTGCCGGACTCACAGGCTCCAGGATTTCAGCGGCATGGCGGCACAACACGGCGTGAGATACGACATCACAAGGACGTCACCGCGCCGTCAAAATGACGACTTCGATCTTCCCTCGCGCACGCTTCGGGTTACGATGTCCGGCTGGCTTTGTCGCAAAGTGGCGTTTGGGAGGTGGGTCGTGTGTGGGGCATCCTGAACATTTGCAAGCCATTTGACATCACGTCGCGGGACGCGGTCGACCATGTGCAGCGTCTGGTGCGACCGGAACGTGCCGGCCACGCGGGCACACTCGATCCGCTGGCCACGGGCGTGTTGGTCGTGTGTGTGGGGGCCGCCACGCGGCTGATCGAGTTCATCCAAGCGCGTCCGAAACGTTACGTGGCGACGTTTCTTTTGGGGCGCAGCAGCGTGACCGACGATCTGGAGGGACCGGTGTGTGATATCCCCGATGCGCCGATTCCGACGCGCGCGCAGTGTGAAGCGGTGCTGCCGCAATTCTGCGGTGAGATCCAGCAGCGACCGCCGGCGTACTCGGCTGTGAAAATCCGCGGCCGGCGTGCCTACGCGCTGGCGCGGCGCGGCGAGTCGGTGGTGCTGGCCGCCCGCAGCGTCGTGGTGCACCGCTTGGAGATACAGCGGTACGACTACCCGCAGCTGACACTGGCGATCGAATGCGGCTCGGGCACCTACGTCCGCGCCCTGGGACGTGACATCGCCACGGCGCTGGGCACAGCCGCCGTCATGTCAGCGCTGGAGCGAACGGCGGTCGGAGACTTCGTGATTGAGCAGGCTTGCGAGCTCAGGCAACTTGATCACCACTCGCTGGCGGACCATCTGCTGCCGGCGCTGCGTGCCGTGGATCATCTCCCGCGCATTGTCGTGGACGCGGCGCAGCGGGCGCGATTGCAGGCGGGCCACAGCGTACCCGGCGACGCGCCGGGGGGCAACCTCGATGCGGCCGCCGTGGACGAGGGCGGGGAGCTGGTGGCCATTGTGCGGTCTCCGCAGGTGGGGCGGTGGCAGCCGGACCGCAATTTTCTGCCGTCTTGAATCACTCGCCGGCGCGCGGAAACATGCGACACCGGCCCTGCACGACCCCGATATTCCGCAGATTCGGGCCCGCCACCCGGGCGGAACCGCCGGCCCGGGGCCCCCACGACCTTCACGCGCGCTCTTGTCGAGCTACACTTCCGCAGGGGGAATGCCGACGAGAAAGCGACTTCTCCGATTGTGTCCGCCGTGAGCATCATTCTCGAACTTCCCGCCAGGCAAGCGCTGCCGCACCCCCGCCAAAAATTGGCGCGGGAGCCAGCGGCAAGCCGAAGGTTGTAGTGACCGGGGACCCGGCGCGCGGACCGCGTGCCGGCGGCCACGGGCAACTTTGACATTACGGATCGAGTCCGGGCATGGACGCGCCCAAGGCGGCCCTTGCCGGTGCCACGGTACCGGCGGAAGCTTTCACGGTGCAGCGCGTTCATGATGCAAAGTCGTGATCTCAAGCTCGATCTGTGTGCGCTCGGGCTCTTGGCGCTGGTGACCTTTCTGGCCCTGGCCTTACTCACCTACAGTCCGGCGGACCCCGTGGTGGAACTCGTCCCACCCCTGAGCGGGCTGTACCAACCGGATGTGTTGGTGTATCCGCAGCATGCCACGGTGCAGAACCTTTGTGGTGCCTGGGGTGCCCTGGCGGCCAGCATGCTGCTGACTGGACTGGGGCTGGGCGCGTACTACGTCGTCCTCTCGCTGGGGACGCTCGATGCGCTGCTCCTGCTGCGGCGGGAAATCGACACGCCGATCCTCCGCACGTGCGGCTGGTGCCTGTCGATCGTCGGCTTGACCACCATCGTCGCGCTGACCATCCCGCAGTGGACGCCCGGCCCGGTGATCGGTGCCGGCGGCTATCTGGGCGCGCTCGGCGCCGGCGTGCTGGAAATGCACTTCGCGACGACCGGGGGGCTGATCCTGGCGACCAGTCTCTGGCTGGGGGGCCTGCTGTTGGCCACGGACTATGCCCTGGTGCGGGCCGCCTCGTGGCTGCTGCACCTGGTGACGACCGTCGTCAGCGGTCGGCACATCCGCGCCCCGTGGGCGGCCAAACACGGCCTGGGGACTGAAACACGCAGCCGCGGCGCGAGCGAACTGACCGTTCGCGTGGGAGGCGCGACGATCCGGCAAAGCGGTGAAGCGGTCGACGACGAGGACGAAGAGGAGGAGGACGACGACGCGCGGGCCACCGACGACTGGGTCGGGACGGAGGACGACGCGGCATCCGACGCGTCGTGGGAAGACTCCCCGGCGGATGAAGGCGCTCCCACCGCGCGGCACGGGGCGGCAGGAGCCGAGCCGGAGGCCGCCGGCCCGCGAGTGCGACGCCGCGATGCCCGGCAGGAACGCCAGCAGGTCATGCAGTGCCTGGATGAAGCCAGCCTTACCGGCGACGCAGAGGATTATCAACTCCCGACCCTCGACCTGCTGGTGGAACAGGATGAGATCTGTTTCGACGCCCAGACCAAGGAGGTCCGCCGCAAGGCCAAGATCCTGGAGCGGACGTTCGCCAATTTCGGGTTCCACGTCAAAGTCGTGGAAATCGAGACGGGCCCGGTCATCGCGCAATATGAGGTGGAACTGGAGGCGGGTCTGCGCCTGTCGCGAATCACCGGCCTGGCCGACGACCTGGCCATCGCGCTGCGGGTCCCCAGCGTGCGGATCGTGGCCCCGATCCCCGGCAAAAATACGGTGGGCATCGAGGTCCCCAACGAAACACGACAGGTCGTCCGCCTGCGCGAAGTCATGGAAGAGACCAACGGCAAGATGAAGAAGATGAAAATCCCGCTCTTCCTGGGCAAGGATGTCTCCGGCAAGGCGCTGACCGTCGACCTGGCGACCATGCCCCACCTGCTCATCGCCGGCCGCACGGGGACCGGCAAGAGCGTCTGCCTCAACGCCATCATCTCCTCCATCCTCATGACGCGCCGCCCGGATGAAGTGCGGATGCTGATGATCGATCCCAAGATGGTCGAACTGAGCGGCTATGGGCGGCTGCCCCACCTGATGCACCCGGTCGTGACCGACATGCGCAAGGCCGAGGCGATTTTCGCCTGGGCCGTGGAGAAGATGGAGGAACGCTACGCCCTGCTGGCCCGCACCGGCGTGCGGCATATCGCCAGCTACAACCAGCTGGGCGTGGAAGAACTGGTTGAACGCCTGCAGCCGGAATCGGAAGAACAGCGCCTCACCATCCCCGAACACCTGCCGTACATCGTCCTCGTGGCCGACGAGATCGCCGACCTGATGCTGACGGCGGGCAAGGAAGTGGAACAGCACATCATCCGTCTGGCCCAGAAGAGCCGGGCGGTCGGCATCCACCTGATCCTGGCCACACAGAAGCCGACCGTCGACGTGATCACCGGCTTGATCAAGTCGAACCTCCCGGCCCGCATCTCGTTCCAAGTCGCCAGCCGCATCGACAGCCGCGTGGTGCTCGACGAGATGGGCGCCGAGAGACTGTTGGGCAACGGCGACATGCTCTTCCTCTGGCCGGGCACCAGCACGCTGCTGCGCGGGCAGGGCACGTATGTGAGCGACGACGAAATCAATGCCATTGTGGCGACGGTGAGCACGGGTGAGCAGAACTTCGTCAACGAGCTGGTCAACATGCAGGTCGAACCCGAAGGCGAAGGGACGCTCCCGGGACAGCTGCGCAAACGCGACGAGCTCTACGAAAGCGCTATCGATATCGTGCTGCGGGAAGGACGCGGCAGCGTGTCGCTCCTCCAACGCGCGCTGGGCATCGGCTACGGCCGCGCGGCCCGGTTGGTCGACTTCATGGCCGAAGACGGCATCGTCGGCGAATACAACGGATCCCAGGCGCGCGAAGTGCTCTGGTCCCTGGCCGACTGGGAGAAAATGCAGGGGCTCGAGTCCAGCCCCGACACGGCCGCGCCGGCCGCACCGCGCCGCTCCCACGTGATCCGCCCCGAACCGGGTCCGGACGACGCGGACGAACGCGACAACGAGGAGTTCGACCAGGACGACGTCGAAGTCGACGAGTTCGCAGACGACGAGCTGGAAGACGACGACGAGGGGGAACCGCAAGCGGACGAGGACGAAGCGGACGAAGGGTATTCCGACGACGACGGGGCGCTGGACGACGAGGGCGAAGAGGACGACGACGAGGAAACGGACGAGGACGAAGAACTCGACGCGGAAGAGGATGATGTCGAGGACGATGTCGAGGATGACTCGGATGACGACGTGCTGGAAGAAGCAGACGAGAACGCGGGCGACGAAGACGTCGACGACGACGAAGACGAAGACGTCGACGACGAAGACGAAGACGACAACGTCGACGACGACGACGCGCTGACGGAGGACGACGACCCGGACGACGGTGACGCGGGGTGGGACGACGCGGACGACGACCGGGACGCGGCGCCGCTGCGGCGCCCGGCGGCAGGGCGGAGCGGGCGGGCGAGTGCCGGTCGCAGTCCGGGCGGGACCCGCGCGTCCTCCGCGGCGGCGGGGTCGCACGTCCCGCGGAGTTTGCCGCGTCCGACCCGCGTCGAGGCGCGGCACCGAGTGCCGCGCGGGGCGTTGACAGAGGGCCCCCAGCCCCCTATCGTGACACCTTCCCGACGGCAGCGAGGTGGCAGCGTACGATGAAGCACGAGCGACGTCTCCCAGGTCCGCAGGGCACGCCGGTGGCGGCCGACGTACCCGTCGTGATTCGAGGAGAGTGACCGCGGGCCGGCCGGGGCGATGAACGCGAGGCGAGAAACAACCCTGAGGCCCGACACGGGTTTCGGGGTTTTTTGTTCGGTTCACGGGCGTGCCGCCGGACGGCTCAGTCCGCACCGGCCCGCGACGCGCCGCAGTACAGGTGCAGCCATGCGGAGCATTCAGATCTACGACACGACCCTGCGGGATGGAGCGCAGGGCGAGGGGGTGAACTTCTCGCTGCTCGACAAACTCCAGGTGACCCAGCGTCTTGCGCAGATGGGCGTGGACTATATCGAGGGGGGCTATCCTTTTTCGAACGACAAGGACCTGGAGTATTTCCGCAAGGTGCACGAGCTTGATTTGCAGTCGGCGCGCATCTGCGCGTTTGGCATGACGCGCCGCCGCGGGCTCACGGCCGCGACCGACCCCGGCCTGCAGGCGCTGCTCGACTCCGGCGCGCCCGTCTGCACCCTTGTCGGCAAGACCTCGGACTTCCAGGCCACGCAGGTCCTGCGCGTCTCGCCGGAAGAGAACCTGGCGATGATTCGGGAATCCGTCGCCTGGCTCGTCGCGGCCGGCCGCGAAGTGCTGTACGACGCGGAGCACTTTTTTGACGGGTGGCGGCGCAATCCCGACTACGCCGCCGCCACCGTCCGCGCCGCGGCCGAAGCCGGCGCCGCCCTGATCGTGCTCTGCGATACCAACGGCGGCAGCCTGCCGGAGCAGATCGCCGAGTTGACGCGGCAGGCCCAGGCAGCGCTGGCCGAGTTCGGCGTCGGCGTCGGCATCCACTGCCACAACGACTGCGACCTGGCGGTGGCCAATACGCTCGCCGCGGTCGACGCCGGTGCCGTGCAGGTCCAAGGAACGGTCAACGGTTTTGGGGAACGGTGCGGCAACGCCAACTTGATTTCCGTGATCGCCAATCTGGCGCTCAAGAAGTCCGGCTACGAGGTCCGGGCCGCCCGCCAGCTCGAACGGCTCACCGAACTCTCCCGGTTCGTGTATGAAACGGCCAACATGAACTTTCGCAATGAGCAGCCGTTTGTCGGGCCGAGCGCCTTTGCGCACAAGGGCGGCATGCACGTGCACGCGGTAGCGCGGGCCACGTCCAGTTACGAGCACATCGACCCGCAGCGCGTCGGCAACGAGCGGCGGATCCTGGTGAGCGAACTCTCGGGACGCTCGAACATCGTCGCGCTCACGACGCAGTACGACCTGCAGCACGATCGCGTCCTGATGGACAAGATCCTCGCCGCGGTCGTGCGGATGGAGCACGAGGGTTACCAGTTCGAAGCCGCCAACGCCACGTTCGATCTGCTGGTCAAGCGCTGCGCCGGCGACTTCCGCCCGCATTTCGAACGGCTCAAGTACCACATCGCCGTGGCCAGCGACCCAAAGCCGCTGGTCGTGACCGAAGCGACGGTCAAGATCCGCGTGGGCGCCGAAGTGCGGCACGAGGTCGCGGAAGGCGACGGTCCCGTCAACGCGCTCGACGCCGCCCTGCGCAAAGCGCTCAACGGCTCGTTCCCCAATCTGCGTGACATGCGGCTGGTGGATTACCGGGTACGCGTGGTCAACTCCGAGGCCGGCACGGCGGCCCGCATCCGCGTGGTGATCGAGAGCGCGGACTCGCACCACGTGTGGGGAACGGTGGGGGTGAGCGAGAACATCATCGAGGCCAGCTGGATGGCCCTGGTGGACGCTTTCGAATACAAACTGCATCGCGATGAGCTCCAGCCGGCCGGCCTGGCCGTCCCCGCGACGGACCCGGCCGCGACGGTCGCCATCCTCCGCGCGGCCCCGCCGTGACAGGGTCAGGAGAAAGGACGAAGACGACGATGTCTCCCGCGTTTTCCGCCGCCGACTTCCCCAATCGATTCGACCACGCGGCTGCCCAGGAGCGCATCTACGCCCAATGGGAAGAAGGCGGGTACTTCCATGCCGACACGGACACGGACCGCCCCGCCTACTGCATCGTGATCCCGCCGCCCAACGTCACCGGCGCCCTGCATCTGGGCCATGCCCTGAACAACACGCTGCAGGACATTCTCATCCGCCTCAAGCGGATGCAGGGCTGCACCGCGCTGTGGATGCCCGGCACCGATCACGCCGGGATCGCCACGCAGGCCGTCGTCGAAAAACGGCTCAAAGAGGAAGAACACAAGACGCGCCACGATCTGGGCCGGGACGCGCTGGTCCAACGCATCTGGGCCTGGAAAGACGCCTACGAAACGCGGATCATCCAGCAGCTGAAATCGCTCGGCTGCAGCTGCGACTGGTCCCGACTCCGGTTCACGCTCGACGACGTCTGCGCGCGGGCCGTGCGGCGGACCTTCTTCGACCTGTTCCGCCAACAGTTGATCTATCGCGGCAAACGGCTGGTCAACTGGGACACCTTCCTGCAGACGGCGGTGAGCGACGACGAGGTGTTTCACGAGCCGGTCCAGGGTCACTTCTGGCACTTCCGCTACCCGGTCATCGATCCGCGTCCGGGCGAACCGACGCACGTGACGATTGCCACGACGCGTCCGGAAACCATGCTCGGCGATACGGCCGTGGCCGTGCATCCGGACCCGGCTCAGGCGCTCGACCGCGCCGCGGCCGAGCTGAAGGAAAAGCTGGAGGCGGCCCCCAGCAAGGACAGGTCCGCGCTCGCCGTGCAGCTGGAGGATGTGCAGCGGCGGCGCGAGACGATGCTCGCCCACCTCGAACAACTCCGGGACATGGCCCGCGACGGACGCCAACTGCTGCTGCCGCTGGTCCACCGCCGCATCCCGCTGGTCGCCGATCCCTGGGCCAAGCCGGAACTGGGCAGCGGCTGCGTGAAAGTCACGCCCGCACACGACGCCAACGACTATGAGGTCGCCCAGCGCTGCCAGCTCCCCCTGATCAACATCCTCAACCCCGACGGCACGCTCAACGCCAACGCGGGTTCGTACCAGGGGCAGAAGGTCCTGGCCGCTCGCCAGCAGGTGGTGGCAGATCTGGAGCGCGCCGGACTCCTGGTCGCCATCGAGGATCGCGAAATCGATCTGGCTCACTCCGACCGGAGCAAGACGCCCATCGAACCCTACCTGGCGGACCAGTGGTTCGTGCGGATGGAGCGGCTGGCCGAGTCGGCCATGGACGCGGTCCGCAGCGATCGCATCCGCATTGTGCCCGCGCGCTACGCCCGCGGCTACCTCGACTGGCTCGCCGAGAAACGCGACTGGCCGGTCAGTCGGCAGCTGTGGTGGGGACACCGCATTCCGATCTGGTCGCGCACGTTCGCCCGCGCGGACGAACTGGCAGCCTACACCGCGCGCCTCACGCGGCAGGCCGATGTGCAGGCGGGACGCGTGGCCTTCCAGGTGGCGGCGGACGTCGACCCGGCCGCCGCCGGGACGGATCCGGCCGCCGCGACCACCCTGCACATCTGCCTGCGCGACGACGCGGACCGGTGCGCCCCACAGCTGGAAGCGGATGGCTTCGTGCAGGAAGCCGACGTGCTCGATACCTGGTTCAGCTCCGCGCTGTGGCCGCATTCCACGCTCGGCTGGCCCGAGTCCACGCCGGAACTCGCCCGGTTCTATCCCACCAGCGTGCTGATTACCAGCCGGGACATCATCACCCTGTGGGTCGCCCGCATGGTGCTCACCGGCCTGAACAACATGGGCGACGTCCCCTTCCGCGAGGTCTATATCCACCCCAAAATCCTCGACGGGTATGGCGAGACGATGTCGAAATCGAAGGGCAACGGCGTCGACCCGATCGATGTGATCGACAAATTCGGTCCCGACGCGCTCCGCTTCGGCCTCGCCTATCTGACGACAGAAACGCAGGACGTGCGGATGCCGGTCCAGTTCGAGTGCCCGCACTGCCAGCACCTGATCGACCAGACGCGGAAGAATCGCGAGATGCCGCGGATCGTCTGCCCCCAGTGTCACGCGCCGTTTCAGACGCAGTGGGCCCGCTCGGACGCGGATCGCCAGCTGCCGCGCGGCGCCGTGATCAGTGAGCGGTTCGAGAATGCGCGGAACTTCTGCAACAAGCTGTGGAACGCCGCGCGTTTCGTGATGCTCAACCTCGAGCACTACACGCCGGCGACGGTAACCGACGGGGAACTGGCGTTCGAGGACCGCTGGATCCTCAGCCGGCTGACCACCGTCACGCGGGAGGTGACCGAGGCGCTGGAGCAATACCGTTACGCCGACGCCTCCCGCACGCTGTACGATTTCTGCTGGGTCGAGTTCTGCAGTTCGTACCTCGAGATGATCAAACCGCGGTTTCACGATCCGGCAGAGCGTGCTGTGGCGCAGCGGATGGCCGCCCATACGCTCGATACGCTCCTCCGCCTGCTCCATCCGTTCATCCCGTTCATCACGGAAGCGATCTGGCAGCTGCTGGGGACGCTGGCACCGGCGCGCGGGCTGACCGAGCCGCAGCCGGCCACGCCGCACGTGATCATCGCCCCATGGCCGGTGCCCGATCCGGCGCGGACGGCGGAGGCGATTGAGGAGCAGTTCGCGCAGTTCCACGCCGTGTTGTCGGCGTTGCGCGAAATGCGCAGCCGCCAGAATATTCCGCCGCGTCAGCCGCTGCCGTTTGCCGTCCGCTGCGATGCGGCGCGCGCGGCCGCACTGCAACCCCTGGCACGGCATTTCCAGGCGTTGGCCGAGGCGACCGCCACAGAGATCGGTCCGCAGGTGACCGTGCCGACGACCCATGCGACGCTGCATCTCGCCGGTGCCGACGTGTACGTTGATCTTGCCGGCGTGATCGACGTCGCCGCCGAGACGCAGCGGCTGGCCAAACAGCTAGAAAAACTGTCGGGGATGATCGCCGCGAAGGAAAAGAAGCTCGCCAATCGCAGTTTCATCGACAAAGCGCCCGCCGATGTGGTCCGCAACGAAGAGGAAAGTCTCGCCCAGTTGCGGCAGCAACTCGCCACGGCGCGCGACAGCCTCGCCGCACTCGGCACAACTCCCCCGCACTGACGCACCGGCCGCGATCGCACGCAGGTGCCGCAGCGCCGCAGACTGGCCGCGCCGAGACGCAGCGGCATATAATCGCCGGTATCAGGTGGAACGACGGCTCGATCTGAGGTATCGTGACAGGCGTGAGCCGGCCTGATGCCCAACACGTCGACGCGCAGGTGAGTCGGTCCGCGTCGGTTCTTTTCGGAGTGAGGTCCGCAATGCCGGTGCAAATGCAGTTGTCGCGGATTATCATCAGCGAGATCAACGAACAACAGGTCATCTACCTGAAGGAAGTCCACGGCGAGCGCCAGTTTCCGATCCTGATCGGCATTTTTGAAGCGACCAGCATCGATCGCCGCGTCAAGTCCTACCGTGCGCCTCGGCCGCTGACGCACGATCTGCTGGTCAATATCGTCGAGGCGTTGGGCGCGGAACTGGACAGCGTCGTGATCAGCGAGCTGCGCGATCACACCTATTTCGCCAAGCTGCGGATTCGCCAGGACGGCGAGATCATCGAAATCGACTCGCGCCCCTCGGATGCGATCGCCGTCGCCGTGACGTGCGACCCGCCTCTGCCGATCTTCGTGGCCGAAGAGGTCCTGAACGAAGTGCTGGACTAACCGCGCTGCGGCCTTACGTGTGACCAGGCTCTCCCCGTCCGTCGCGAGCTGTTCCGGTCGCCACAAAGCCGTGCGAGCGTCGCTCACCCGGCGTTACGCAGCACGACCGGATCGGTCACCTGATTCACCCGCCGGCTCAAGAACCGGTCGAGCGCCTCTTCCGCGGCCCGCTCGTGGGCGGCGAACCAGGCGCCGTCCGCGTAGTTCCGCCACCGCCCGCATCTGCCGCCGCGTACCAACGGCACGACCAGCTCCGCCTGCCGTCGGTCGATCGCGAGGACCTCGTACAGTTCGCCAATGGACCAGCGCGGCGCGGCCAGCAACTGCTCGTAACTCAGCGAGTAATCGCTGTAGGCACGCCCCCACACATAGGACAGCTTCCAGAGCAGATAGAACATGCCGTAGGGATGCCGCACCTGGTCCCAATCCAACAACGGAAAACAGGACGACAGGTCCGCCACCCAGGATCCCAGGTAGAAATGATCGTGCGGTGGAAAATCCGCCACCTGATCGTGCGGGCCGAACGCGGCGGGATCACGCAGCGCCGACAGCCACTGATCCCGCGGATGCCGGTACAGGTGCACCAGGCGCGCGGCGGGGAACACATGTCGCAGCCAGGCCAGGCGGAAATCCACGCGGTTGAACTGCAGCACCGCACGACCCACCGCCGCACGGATCAACCGCTGGAGATACGCGGCCAGGGCCGGTTTCCAGTCGAGCGCATCCAGGTACAGGTCCTCACAATGCCACGGCTCGGTGTACCACCGCTCCAGACCGTCGATGCGCTCGTACTCGCTCCAGTAATTGTCCACATCCACGTGGGTGGGGTCGAGCACTGGGACCCGCTCGTGCGGCGGCCGCTGCAGCGTCGCATGCAGTGGCTCGTAATAGGCCGTCATCCCGGCCGTGTGCCGGAACAGGTTCCACAACAGCGTCGAACCGCTGCGAAAACGCGCCGTGATGAACACCGGCGGCGGACCGTCGCCGGACACGCCGATGCCCCCGGCGGCCACCTCGGGATACTCGGGCGTGGCCGTGTTGACCAGCCCGCTCCAGTCCACGTGCTCGCGCGGACGCGCCGGCCGAGGTGCCTCGGGCAGCGTGATCGTCGCGTGCGCACCGCGGTGCATGACACCCCCTCGGTGACGCGACCTCCAGCGTCGGATCAGGGCACTTAGTCGGCTCATGCACCTCGCCCCGCTGCGCATCATGCTAGCACGCCACGGCTGGTGCGTCCGGCCGTGGTGGTGTTGGTTTCGGTCAGCGGCCGGGACGAGCTTGAGCGAATCCGGGATGGATTTCTGTCAGAGCAGCGAGTCCTGGAACGCGTCGCGGAGCTGCCGCAACCCGACCTCACCTGCCTGGCCATCCACGACGACGTTCACGCGCACTTCGCTCGTACTGATCATATCCACGTTGATGTGTGCACGTGCCAGCGCTCGAAACATCCGAATGGCCACGTCCGTGTGGCTCCGCAATCCGATGCCGGATACGGAGAGCTTGGCCACCGCCTGCCGGTGCGTCACGGTATGGCAGTCGTAGAACTCGGCGAGCCGCTGCGCCACGTCGAGCGCAGCTGGCAGTTGCTGTTGGGGCACGGTGAAGCTGAGGCTGATCCGGCCGAGGTATCCCTTGTGTCCCTGGACGATCATGTCGACGAAGATGCCGGCGTCGGCGATGTCGCGAAAGACGCGTGCGGCGACACCGGGCCGGTTGGGGATGCCGACGATGGTGACCAGCGCCTGGCTCTGGTCGAGTTCCACGTCGCTGATCAGCAGCCGTTCCATGTCCATGCCTTGCAGCCGCTCGACGAGGTTTCCCAGGTCGGGGCCGTTCGGGCTGGTTGGTGAGGACGTCCGGTCCGGATGCCCGTCGGGGAGCGTGTGGGGTTCCTTGTCGAGATCGTACACGTGATGGACGGCGCGCAGCGCGGGGAGCGCCGCCTGGCGGTCGACGAGCACCGAGATCTTGATCTCGCTGGTCGTGATCATCTGGATATTGATCTCTTCCCTGGCCAATGCGCTGAACATCATGTTGGCCACGCCGACTTGTCGCGCCATGCCCAGGCCGACGACGGAGACTTTGGCGACCTGGTCGTCGTGCGTGATTTCACTCGCCCCCACAATCGTGGCCGCCTCCTGGACCGCCTGCAGCGCCGGTTCCAGTTCGCTACAGGGGACCGTGAACGAGATATCCGACTTGCCCTTGTCGCCCACATTCTGCACGATCATATCGACGGTGATCTTCCGGTCGGCCAACCGGGCGAAGATCTCCAGACTGGTGCCCGGCACGTCCGGTACGCCGACGATCGTGATGCGCGCTTCACTCGGGGTGACCGCCGCCCCGCAGACCGGCTGATCGGGAAACTCCGGCTCCGCGACGATCATCGTCCCTTCGATGTCGCTGAGACTGCTCCGCACATGGATGGGCACGCCGTACTTCTTGGCGAATTCGATGGAGCGATTATGCATCACGCCCGCACCGAGGCTGGCCAGCTCGAGCATCTCGTCGTAGCTGATGCGGCACACACGGCGCGCGGCCGGCACGAGGCGTGGATCGGTGGTATAGACGCCGTCGACATCGGTGTAGATCTCGCACTGGTCGGCTTTCAGGGCCGCCGCCAGGGCCACAGCCGTGGTATCGCTGCCGCCGCGGCCCAGCGTCGTGATATCGTGCTGTTCGTCGACGCCCTGGAACCCCGCCGCGATCACAACATAGCCATCGTCCAGCGCCTTGCGCAGCCGCTGGGTCGAAATCGACCGGATCCGCGCTTTGGTATGCGTATCATCCGTGACGATGCCCATTTGAGCGCCGGTCAGACTGACGGCCTGGTAGCCGAGCGCGTCGACCGCCATCGCCATCAGCGCGACGCTCACCTGCTCCCCGGTCGAGAGCAGCATGTCCATCTCCCGCGCCGGCGGCCGCGGATTCACTTCGTGAGCCAGGTCGATCAGGATGTCCGTGTTCTTCCCCATCGCGCTGACCACGGTCACCACCTGGTGCCCTTCCAGCTGCGCGCGAATGGCCTTGCGGGCTGCCGCCAGGATTTTCTGGCTGTCCGCGACACTCGTCCCCCCGAACTTCTGCACAATCAGGCCCATGCCCAGACGCCTTGTTCCACGTACGCGAGCGCGACACTCGTTTGCTTGGCCAGGAGCGCACGCGCGACTTAGGTGAGAAAGAACGACATCAACTGCCAGCCGGCGGGAAATCCCCGCCCCGAGGCGGCCGCTGACGACTCATCATACGAACCACCCCCCGCAGGTTGAATACCAGTTCCGCATAGCGCGAAGGGGACCGGCCCGTGGCTGTGCGTCTTGGTCCTCAACGGCGTCGGATGATCGGGCGACACCAGCAGCCGGTACTGGCCGTAACGCGCCAGGGCCGCATGCACCGGACGCACGATGTGCTGATCGATCTGCTCGAGCGCGTGGACTTTGGCCTGCACGTCTCCCTCATGCGAGGCTTCGTCCGTGGCCTCGACGTGGACGCACACCAGGTCCGTTGTCGCCAGCGCCTCGACCGCATACCGGCCCTTGGCGGCGTAGTCGGTATCCGTGTACCCGGTCGCCCCCGGGACTTCCAGGCGCCGCCAGCCCAACAGCGTGGCCAGTCCCCGCAGCAGGTCGACCGCCGTGATCATCGTGCCCTGCTTGCCGTAACGCTCGGCAAACGGCGGCAGGCTGGGCTGTCTCCCCAACCCCCACAGCCACACGTTGGTCGCCGGAAGCCGACCGGCCTGGCGCCGCAGGGCATTGACCGGATGCTCGGCAAACAGTTCCACGGTGCGGTGCATGATGTCGTTGAGCAGGTCGCTGCCGGGCCCGCGCGGGTAGGCGTCCACCACCGCCTGATCGGTCAGGTCGTGCGGCGGCGTGGTGCGGGTGTCACTGCTGAAGGGCGCTGCCTGACCCGCGCGCGCGGCCCGGTCGCCGCGAAAGAGCAACAGATTGCGGTAGCTCACCCCGGCCCGAAACTCCCAGGGACTCTCCGCCCACGCCTCCTGGCAGGTCGCCAGCAACTGCTGCGCTTCCGGCGTGGAGATGTGGTCCGCCGTGAAATCGCGCATCACCTGCGCTTCGATCGTCACCAGATTGCAGCGGATGGCCCAGTCGTCCCGCCCCAACTGGATCCCCTGCGCCGCCGCCTCCAGCGGCGCACGCCCGGTGAAATACGCCTGGGGATCGTATCCCAACAAGCTCAGCGTCGCCACATCCGAGCCGGCCGGCAGGTGGGCCGGCACGTGGTTGGCCTGTCCCACCCAGCCTTGCCGGGCCACCTGATCCATGGCCGGCAGGTGGGCCGCCTGGAGCGGCGTCTTCCCCCCCAACAGCGGCTGCGGTTCGTCCGCGCAGCCGTCCGGAATGATGATGGCGTATTTCATGCTGACTGCCACAGGCTCCCCGTCCGATCGATCCGCCCGGCGACGAGCGGGTGTCGCACCCCGCCGTTCACGTCATGATTCCGAGCGATCCAGCACCCGCATGCGCACACTCGGCGGCATGACGCACGGCAAGCGGTCGAGTTCCTGCATCGCCTGGTGCGTCGCTCCCTCGGTCGTCATATGAGTCATAATCACCAACGGCACCAGCGACCCGTCACTGGCCGGATCCGGTTCGTGCTGAATGATGGACGCGATTGAGACGGCATGCCTGCCCAGCACGCCGGCAATCTGCGCCATGACGCCGGGATGATCTTCCACGGTGAACCGCAGGTAGAACCGACCCTTGAGGTCCGCATGGTCGCGGATTCCCACGCGGGCTTCGCGCCGCGACCACAGCTCGAGCGTGCGGAACGTAATTCCCGTGCGCCCGACCGCCGTGTCGATCATGTCCGCGACCACGGCGGACGCCGTCGGCATCTGCCCGGCGCCCAAACCGTGAAAGAAAACGGGACCCACCGCGTCCCCGATCACGCTGATGGCATTGTACGCCTCGCGGACTTCCGCCAGCGGTGTACCCATGCGCACCAGCGTCGGCGCGACGTGGAGCTCCAATACCCCTTGCGTCAACTCGGCCACCGCCAGCAGCTTGATGCGATACCCCAGCTCGCAGGCGAACCGCATGTCGGCCAGGTGCAGCGTGTTGATTCCCTGCCGCGGAATATCCCGCCAGTGCACACGCGCTCCGAACGCCAGATGCGCCAGGATGGCCAGCTTCTGGACCGCGTCGGTGCCGTCTACGTCCATCGACGGATCGGCCTCGGCAAACCCCATCCGCTGGGCCGTGCTGACCGCCGCCGCGTAGTCCATCCCCTCTTCCATCTTCGTCACGATGAAGTTGCTCGTGCCGTTGAGAATGCCCCGCAGCGACAGCACCTGGTTGGCCGACAGGCATTGACTGATGTTGGCAATGATCGGTATCCCGCCGGCGACCGACGCTTCGAACGCAATCGACCGCCCCAGCGCCCGGGCCGTGTCAAACAGCTCGGCACCGTGTTCGGCCAGCAACGCTTTGTTGGCTGTGACCACATCTTTGCCGCTGCGCAACAGTTCCAGCACAATCGTGCGCGCCGGCTCCAGACCGCCAATCAGTTCCGCCACGACCTGAATGGCTGGGTTCCCGGTAATGCGCGACAAGTCATCCGTCAGCAAACCCGCCGGCAGATCGACGTCCCGCTGCCGTCGGGTGTCGCGGTCGACAATCGCCTCCAGCCACAGCGTGCGCCCCGCGTGGCGTGCGGTCCGATCCCCGTGATCCAACAGCAGCCGGGCGACCCCCGTGCCGACGGTGCCGAGTCCGACGATCGCTACGCGTGTCTTGTCCATGTCCCTCCACCACCCTTCCCGTGTGGCCGCACCACGGCTCCTCGCGCAAGCCGCTTATCGTAGTCCGTTCGCGGTGCGCCGCAAAGGCGGATGTCCCGCCGACGGCTCCCGGGTTCACCCTCAGCTGGTAGAAAAGACCTGCCGGCTGACGTCACCGCTTTGCGGAACAACCGAGGGGCGGGGTTGCCAGGTGCGCCCCTGCGGCCGGCTGCTGCCATTTTGGCAGCCGTGGACGGGACTGCGAAGCCACAGAGCCCGGACCGGTCGCCGAGTCTTTTACGTAAAACACTGCTGATAAGACATTTGCGATCACCAGCGGCCTGCTTGGCACATCGCTTGCAGTGTGGCTCGCCCGCAGAATTGCGTCTGTCACAAACGCGAGCACACGCACAGACAAGCATCCGCGCGACGTGCTGCCGAGGTTTCCGTCAAGTGTGTCGCACACCGGCGGTGGCCGGCGGGCAGTAACTGGCCCCTGAAGGTCACGGTGCCGATCGCGGGCATCCACACTGGTATCGCAATCTAACAGGAGGAATCCGGACGTGGCGAAAAAGATGGTGTTTGATGACGAAGCCAGGCAACCGCTGCTTTCTGGCGTATCGAAGTTGACGCGTGCCGTGCGGAGCACGCTGGGTCCGCGTGGTCGCAACGCGGTGCTCGATAAGGGATGGGGCTCGCCCAAGATCACGAAGGACGGCGTCACGGTTGCCGAGGAGATCGAACTGGACGATCCGAATGAGAACCTCGGTGCCCAATTGCTTAAAGAGGCAGCCAGCAAGACGAACGAGGTGGCCGGAGACGGGACGACCACGGCGACGGTCTTGGCCGAAGGGATCTTCCGGGAGGGTCTGAAGATGATCGCGGCCGGCGCCGATCCGATGGCGCTGGGGCGCGGGATCGCAAAGGCGACCGAGGCGGTGGCGGCTGAGGTACTCAAACAGGCCTCACCCATCAATGCCACGGTGCGCAAGGACATTCAGCACGTGGCCACGATTGCCGGCAACAATGATCCGACGATTGGCAACGTGCTGGCCGACGCCTTCCTGAAGGTGGGTAAGGACGGCGTGATCACCATCGAGGAAGGCAAGAGCGCGGAAACCACGGTGGAAGTCGTGGAGGGGATGCAGTTCGACCGCGGCTTTCTCTCGCCGCACTTCGTGACCAACGCGGACAAGATGACAGTTGAACTCGACAACTGCTACATCCTCGTCTACGAGGAGAAGATTTCGAGCAACAAGAAGCTGATCCCGCTGTTGGAGGCCATCAGCAAGGCGAACAAGCCGCTGCTGATCGTTGCCGAAGACGTGGACGGCGAAGCGCTGGCGACGCTCGTCGTGAACAAGCTGCGGGGGATCTTGAGCGTGTGTGCGGTCAAGGCCCCCGGCTACGGCGACCGCCGCAAGGCGATGCTGGGTGACATCGCGGTGCTGACCAACGGCAAGCCCATCTTCAAGGACCTCGGGATCGACCTGGAAAGCGTGAAGCTGTCGGATCTGGGACGGGCCAAGCGGGTCCGCGTCGCGTCGGATGAAACGGTGATTGTCGGCGGGGCCGGCAGCAAGGACCAGATTGACGGTCGCGCGGCGCAGATTCGGCGCGAGATTGAAAACACCGACAGCGACTACGACCGCGAGAAGCTGCAGGAGCGGCTGGCCAAGCTCGCCGGTGGCGTGGCGCAGATCCACTGCGGGGCGGCCACGGAAACCGAAATGAAGGAACGCAAGTCGCTGCTGGAGGACGCGCGGGCGGCCACCAAGGCGGCGCTGGAGGAAGGCATCGTGCCCGGTGGCGGCGTGGCGCTGCTGCGGTCCGACAAGGCGATCGACAAACTCAACCTCACCGGCGACGAAGCCCTGGGCGCCAACATCGTGCGGCGCGTCCTGGAGTATCCGCTCCGGGCGATCGCCGAAAACGCGGGATTTGATGGGGCCGTCGTGGTCAACCGCGTACGCCGCATGAAGGGCAAGAACGACGGCTTCAACGCGGAGAAGGACGAGTACGGCGACCTGGTGGAAGCCGGCATCGTCGACCCCGCTAAAGTTGTCCGGACCGCCCTGCAGAACGCCGCGAGTGTCGCCAGCCTGTTGCTCACCACGTCGTCGCTGGTCACCGAGATTCCGAAGGAAGTCGAGACGCCCGGCCCGGGCGGTGACCCGCACGATCACGGCATGGGGGGTATGGGAGGCATGGGGGGTATGGGCGGCATGGGCGGCATGCCCGGCATGATGTGATCCGCCTCAAGGGGATCGACCAAATACTGTACTGACACCTACACGCAGAAGGATTATTGAGGATCACGGCGATGGCAAAGATCAAGATTCGACCTCTGGACGATCGGGTAGTAGTAGAGCCGCTGGCAGCTGAGGAGACGACGGCGGGGGGCATCGTCCTGCCGGACACGGCCAAGGAGAAGCCGCAGCGCGGCATCGTGGTGGCGGTGGGACCCGGCAAGCTGCTGGAAAACGGTAAGCGCGGGGAAGTCTCCGTCGGCGTGGGTGACGAAGTGATCTACGCCAAGTACGGCGGCTCAGACATCGAGATCAACGGCGAGGAGGTCAAGATCCTCCGCGAAAGCGACATTCTCGCCAAGGTCGTCAAATAACGGGACCACCAGCCCACGGCGCGCCGCCCTGCACGGCCGCGGCCGCCGTCACGGACAACTACCCTACATTCCGTTGAAGTGAGGACTCGTAAGCGTGGCAAAACAACTGCTTTTCGAAGATCATGCCCGGCAGAAGATGATGCAGGGTGTGGACAAGCTCGCCGATACGGTCGCCATTACCCTGGGACCGACCGGGCGCAACGTCATTATCAACAAGTCGTATGGCGGACCGACGGTGACCAAGGACGGCGTCACGGTGGCCAAGGAGATCGAGCTGGAGAACCGGTTCGAGAACATGGGCGCCAAGCTCGTCGTGGAGGTCGCGCAGAAAACGTCGGACCTGGCCGGCGACGGGACCACCACGGCCACGATCCTGGCCCGGTCGATTTTCAAAGAGGGCTTGCGCAATATCGTGGCCGGCGCGAATCCCGCCGCGCTGCGGCGCGGCATCGAGCGGGCTGTCGACGCGGCGGAAGCGAAGCTGATCGAGATGGCCAAGCCCGTCTCGGAGAAGTCGGAAGTGGCCGACGTGGGCGCCATCAGCGCCAACAACGACAAGGCGATCGGCCAGTTGCTGGCGGAAGCCCTCGAGCGGGTCGGCAAGGACGGGGTCATCACGGTGGAAGAGGGCAAGACCACCGAGACCAAGGTGGAGTACGTCGACGGGATGCAGTTCGACAAGGGCTTCATCTCGCCCTACTTCATCAATGACACGACGACCATGGAGGCCCGTCTGGAAGAGGCCTTCGTGCTGATTCACGAGAAGAAGATCAGCAACATCCGCGACCTGATTCCGATCCTGGAGAAGGTCGGGCAGTCAGGCCGACCGCTGCTGATCATCGCCGAAGACGTCGACTCCGAGGCGCTGACGCTGCTGGTGGTCAACAAGCTGCGCGGCACACTCAACGTGTGTGCCGTCAAGGCGCCGGGATTCGGCGATCGCCGCAAGGCGCTGCTCGGCGACATCGCCATTCTCACCGGCGGGACGCTCATCAGCGAGGATCTGGGAATCCAGTTGGAGAACCTCACGCTGGAACACCTGGGCCGGGCCAAGAAGATCGCCGTGGACAAGAACGCCACGACGATTGTGGAAGGGGCCGGCAAGCGCGCTGACATCGACAAGCGTGTGGAGCAGATCAAGGCGCAGATCGAGCAGACCGACAGCGACTACGACAAGGAGAAGTACCAGGAACGTCTCGCCAAGCTGGCGGGCGGCGTGGCGGTGATTTCCGTCGGGGCCGAGACCGAGGCCGACATGAAGCAGAAGAAGGCCCGGGTGGAAGACGCCCTGCACGCGACGCGGGCCGCCGTCGAAGAGGGCATCCTGCCGGGTGGCGGCGTGGCGCTGCTGCGCTGCACCGAGGCGGTGACCGCCGCTCGCAATGCGGCCCGCGGCGATGAGAAGATCGGCGTCGACATCGTCCTCCGCTCCCTCACCGCCCCCTTGCGGCAAATCGCCGCCAACGGCGGCATCGACGGCTCGGTCGTCGCGGACGAAGTGCGGGAACGCCCGGTCAACGTCGGTTACGATGCCAACTCCGGCCAGTACGTCGACATGTACAAGGCGGGGATCATCGATCCGGTCAAGGTGGTGCGCACGGCGCTGAGCAACGCGGCCAGCATCGCCGGCCTGATGCTGACGACCGAGGCCATGGTGACGACCTACGACAAGGAGGACAAGAAGAAGACGCGCATCGAGGGGAGTATCTCCTAGCGCCCCAGGACTGACGATGGCATTCGCGCCATGGCGACGATGGCTGACAAAGCGGACTACTACGAAGTGCTTGGGGTCCCGCGCACGGCCAGTGCGAAGGAGATCGCGGCGGCGTACCGCAAGAAAGCCATCAAGTACCATCCGGACAGCAATCCCGGCGACGAGAACGCCACGCAGAAGTTCAAGGAGGCCGCGGAAGCCTACGAAGTCCTCTCCGATCCGGACAAGCGTGCCCGCTACGATCGCTACGGGCACGCCGGGGTGGAGGGGGCGGCCACGCAGTTCCATGATGTCGAGGACATCCTGGACGCGTTTGGCGACATGTTCGGCGGCAGCCTCTTCGGCGACTTCTTTGGCGGCGGCCGCCGCGGTCGCCGGGCGCACCGGGGCCGGGACATCGGCTGCCAGGTCACGCTCGATCTGGAAGAGGCGGCGCGGGGCGCGACCAAGACGATCGAGTTCGAGCGGAGCCGGGCCTGCAGTGCGTGCGGCGGGTCCGGTGCCGCGCCCGGGTCATCGCGCGAAACCTGCCGCCGGTGCGGCGGGCACGGGCAGGTCGTCCAGGCCGCCGGCATCCTCCGGGTCCAGACCACCTGCCCGACTTGCCGGGGTGCCGGCAGCGTGGTCGCCCACCCCTGCTCGTCCTGCCGTGGCTCAGGGTTCGTCGCCGGTCGGATCAAGCGGGAGATCCACATCCCGGCCGGCGTCGACAACGGCGTACGCCTGCGACTGGCCGGGGAAGGCGAGCCGAGTCCCGATGGCGGGCCGCCCGGCGATTGCTACTGTGTGATCCAGGTGCGCGAACACCCGCTGTTCCACCGCGACGGCAATCACCTCGTCCTGCAGCTCCCCATCGCTTACAGCCAAGCGGCCCTGGGGGCCACGATTCCGGTGCCCACCCTCGACGGCCCCGACAGCCTGTCCCTGCCCGCCGGGACGCAGTCGGGTGAGGTGTTCCGGCTCCGCCGGCGCGGCATGCCCGACCCCCATGGGGGCGCGCGGGGCGACTTGCTGGTGCAGACGTTCATCGAGGTGCCCAAGAAACTCCATCCGGCGCAGGAATCGCTGCTCCGACAGCTCGCCGAACTGGAGCGGGCCGAGGTGACCCCCCAGCGCCGCAGTTTTCTGGACAAGTTGCGCGATTACTTTTCGCCGTCGAGCGACGAAACGCGTGAGGATGACTCCTGATGGCCAAACGAGCGCATGACCGAGCCGCTGCGCCGCCGGAGGCAGCCCAGTCCGCTGCCGAGGCGGACGCCGCTGCGCCGCCCCGGTGCGATGATCTGTCACCGTCGACCGAAGCTCAGCTCGCGGCCGAGCTCGCCCCGGATGACTCGACCGTCGCCGGCGCGGATGAGTTGGCCGCCGATGTGGCCGCCGCAGTCACCGTCGAATCCCTGCAGGCGCTGCTGAAAGAAGCCCGTGACCGCAGCCTGCGAGCGCAGGCCGAACTCGAGAACTTCCGCAAGCGCACGCTGCGGACACTGGACGAAGAGCGGCGGTTCGCGGCGGTGCCGCTGCTGCGCGACCTGCTCCCGGTCGTCGATAACCTGCAACGCGCCATCACAGCCGCCGAACAGCATGACAGCGGCACCGGACTGCTCGCCGGTGTGCAACTGGTGGCCACCCAGCTGGCGGCCGTCCTGGCACGCCACCACTGCACACCGATCCCGGCCGCGCCGGGGTGCGCGTTCGACCCGCATCTGCACGAAGCCATGGCGCAGCTCCCGGCGACCGACTGTCCCCCCGGCCATGTCTGCCAGGTGCTCCAGCCGGGCTACCAGCTGCATGACCGCGTGATCCGACCAGCACAGGTGATTGTGGCGGCCGCGGCGCCGCGTGCCGACACGCCGGCACCCGAGGGCACCGCGCCGACGGACGCGGGAGACGCGGACGCTCCCGGTCCCCACCCATAGATTGTTCCCTCGCCAGGAGATTCGACGATGCCGACCTATGACTATCAGTGCTCGGGCTGCGAGCATGAGTTCGAGCTGTTTCAGTCGATCAGCGATCGACCGCGGCGCAAGTGCCCGGCCTGCGGCGAGATGAAGCTCAAGCGGCTGATTGGCCCAGGCGCCGCCGTGGTCTTCAAGGGGTCCGGCTTCTACCAGACGGACTATCGCAGCGAATCCTATCGCAAGCGCGCCGCGGAGGAGAAGTCGGCCACGTCCGGGACGACGGAGGCCAAGTCCGACACCTCGGCCGCGACGGACGGGAGCGGCAAGAAACGGAAGCCCAAGCCCCCCGCGGCCTCCAGCAAAAACTGAGGCACCCGCGTGCCGACCACCTGGTTTTCCGCGGTGGACCGAGGCAGCATCATGGCGCTCTTGACCTGTCCCACCTGTTCACGCACCTTTGACGCGGCGCAGAGCGCGGCGCTGCCGTTCTGCTGCGACCGCTGCCGCCTTGTGGACCTGCATCGCTGGCTGAGCGAACAGCATACGCTGCCGTTGGCGTGTGAAGATCCTCCCGACGATTCCCCAGACTGAAGGGACGGACACCATGTGCGAGCCCAGGAGTTCGTTGCGTAGCGTGGCGTGGAGCGAACTCTTTCCGTGGCTGAAGCTGGTGTCGGCCCTGCGACTGGCAGCCAGCGCCCCGCTGCTGTTGACGGCCACGCTCGCCGTGCTCCTGCTGCCGCTGGGCTGGCAGTTGTCCGGGCGGCTGTTCGGCGTGCCAGCGGGGGCGGAGGCGGTAGTCATCCCGCAGGCGAATTTCTCGCTCTTGAACCGGCCGGCGGCCGAGGCGCCGACCGGATTCGCGCAGCCGGCCTGGGGGGTGCCCCAATCCTGGCACGAGTTTGTCGCGCCGATGCTCAGCCTGCTGCCGGGCGGTGTGCCGCCGGTGCGTCATCTGTTCCGCATCGACGGGTCGTGGCGTCAGTTCGGTTACGTGGCGGTGGGCACGCTCTGGAACGTGCTGGTGTGGGCCTTTTTCGGGGCGGTCATCGTGCGGACGGCGGTCATGCAGCTGGGGCGCGACGAGCGGGTGGGACTGTGGGACGCGGCGCGCTTTGCCGCCCGGCGTTATCCGGCGCTGGCCGGCGCCCCGTTCTTCCCGCTGCTGGGCGTAGTGGTCATTGTCCTGTGCGCCATCCCGGTCGGTTGGCTGATGCGGTGGGACCTGGGGATGCTGCTGGCCGGTGCCCTCTGGCTGCTGGTGCTGCTGGGCGGATTCCTCGTGGCGATTCTGCTGATCGGTCTGCTGCTGGGCTGGCCGCTGATGTGGGCCGCCTTGAGTACCGAGGAGATGGGGGACGTATTTGAGGCGGCGCAGCGTTCGTACAGCTACGCGTTGGGACGCCCCCTGCACTACGCCGGCTACGCGCTGGTGGCGGTGATGACCGGCTCGGCGGCGTTCCTCGCCGCTCAATGGTTTGCCGCGTGGGTGGTCTATCTGAGTCTCTGGACGGTCTCCTGGGGTGCGGGAAGCGGCGAGTTCAGCGCTCGTGCGGGCGAACCCTCGGCGCTGCGATTGACCGGTGAGGCGTTAATCATCTGGTGGTCGCAGCTGCCGCTGATCGTCGCGTCGGCCTTTCGCTATGCGTACTTCTGGACGGCAGCCGGCGTCATCTACCTGTTGTTGCGGCGTGATGCGGACCAGATCGAGTTTGATGCGGTGTATGCGCCCGACGCGGCGCCGCCGTTCACGCTGCCGCCGTTGAGCCCGGATGCGGCGGGGGTGCCGGGCGTGGCGGCCGAGGGGTAGTCCGTCGCTCGACTCGCCGAGTCGAGTTGAGTCATCACGGCTCGGAGAGCCGTGCGACAAGGCGGCTTGGAGAGCCGTGCGACAAGGCGGCTTGGAGAGCCGTGCGACAAGGCGGCTCGGAGCGCCGTGCGACACAGCGCGCTGCGGACCGTGATTTCTGGGGGCCCTGTGACTTGCCGTCCGCGCTACACCGCCCCGGGGCCCGTGGCGACGCCGCCGATTCGCGTGACGTGTTCCAGAGGGAGCACGAAGATCTTGCCGTCCCCAATGTTGCCTTCGGGACCCGTGCGGGCCACATTGACGATCGTCTCGAGTGTCCGTTCCAGGAAGTCGTCGTTGACGGCGATTTCCAGCGCGATTTTGCGCAGCAGATTCGCCTTGTACTCCACGCCGCGGTAATACTCGGTGTGTCCGCGCTGGCGGGCGAACCCCTGGGCATCGCACACGGTCATCCGTTCCACTCCCACACGGACCAGCGCCTCGCGCAGCGCGGCCAATTTCGTGGGCTGAATGATCGCCACGATCATCTTCATGTGGTCACTCTCCCTGGCGGGTAGAATACCACGGCGGGCCGAAGCGAGGGAAGCATGACCGAGCGAATTTCCACCCACCGCGACCGCTGGTGGCCCCAGCTCCGGGAAGTGCTCAATCATTACGCGCTGCCCAGCGCCGTCGCTCCGCACGACGTGACGGACCACGCGTGCGGATTCAGCGGTGCGGTCGTGTGGCGGGTGCAGACGGCGCGCGGGGCGTGTTGTCTGCGCGGCTGGCCTGCGGGTGACATCACGCCGCAGCGGCTCGGCTGGCGGCAACGGCAGCTGGTGCGGATTTCGCGGTCCGGCTGCGACATCGTCCCGCTGCCTCTGGCCGCACGCCACGGCGCCACATGGGTCGGCGTGGGGGAGCGTCTGTGGGAGCTGTCCACGTGGCTCCCGGGCCAAGCCGATTACGCGACGGCCCCGTGTGTGGCCCGGCTTGTGTCGGCCGCCCGCGCTGTGGCAAGCTTCCACACGGCCGCGGCGCGCCACGAAGGCAGCCCGGCTGCGCCCGTGCCCGCACTCTCGCACCGCCTGGCGCTGATCGACAAGCTGCAGCATGGACTCTGGTCACGGTTGCGTGCGGCGCCCCTCCCGCCGCATTGCCCCGGGCTGGCGCCGCGCGCCGCCACGATCCTCGCGCACTATGCGCGATCCCTTGACGGTGTCGCCCAGCGCTTGCGCGCGGCGCAGGCGATCGCCACGCCGCTGCAGGTCTGCCACGGAGACCTGTGGCACGACCATGTGCTGTTCTCGGCTGAGACGGTTACGGGACTGGTTGACTTCGACGCCATGCGTGTGGACGCGCGCGCGACCGACATCGCCCGCCTGTTCGGCAGCCTCGCCGGCGATGACGCGGAAGCGTGGCGAGTGGCCTTGGCCGCCTATGAGCAGGTCGCGCCGCTGCGTGAGGACGAACAGACCCTGATCCGCGTGTTGGACCAATCGGCCGTGCTGCTCTCGGGCATGTCCTGGCTGCGCTGGCTGCTGCTCGAACACCGGCAGTTCCCCGCGTGGGAACGTGTGCTGCAGCGACTCGATGCCATCATTCGGCGTCTGCGCCAGCTTGCCTGACCGACGGTTGACCCCGGCGGGAATCGGCCGGTAGAATCGGGCGGACAGCGTGCCGGTCCGCCGGCCCATTGGCTGCCCTGCTAACACGGAGGGTATGACTGCTCATGATTGGTCGCCTCGGACCGAAGCTGATCCTCTTGGTGCTCGGGAGTGGGCTGGTCGCGGCAGGGCGGGAGCCAGGCTCCGCGCCGGGCGGTGCTGCGCCACCGAATTCCGGTCAGGCGCTGCTGGACGTTCCCACCGGCGACCTGCTGAGCGGTGCCGGGGCGGACGCCCCGCGTGCGACGTTCGCGGGCAGTTTCACCCTCCAGCCTGGTGCGCGTGTCGGCCGGCTGACTGTCACAGCCAGCCTCGCCCCCGGCTGGCACATTTACTCGACCACGCAGGCGGCCGGCGGCCCTCGCCCCACGATCCTGGAAGTCGCCCCCTCGCCGGATTACCAGCTCACGGGCGACTTCGTGGCCGACCGGGACCCGGTGGTGCGCTTCGAATCGGTCTTTCCCGGCGTTGCGATCGAGGAGTTCGACACCGAGGTGGCCTGGTCGGCTCCGCTGCAATTGGCCGAGTCGGTCGATCCGCCGCAGCTGCAGATCGATGTGACAATTAATGGTCAGTTATGTCTGAGTGACGGCGCCTGTGACCTGATCTCCGACCAGCCGGTGCGCGCGACGTTCGCCGGATACGAGGAACCTGCGCGGCGCGCGACGGAATTCCGTTCCGAGGACGGTCATATCACGATCACCGGCCATCTGCAGCCCCAGGTGGCGCTCGCGGGAGAGACCGTCAAACTCGTACTGACGGCGCAGTTGGCGGAGAACTGGCACGTCTACGCTTGGGCGCCGGCCGATCCGAAGAAGGTGTCCAAACCGACGTTGATCGTGCTGCGCAAGACGTCCGGCATGCGCTACGGCGTGCCCAAACCGTCCGCAGAACCGACCGCGGTGCCGTCCGGACTGCCCGAGGAACCCATGGTGCACTACCACGAGGGCACCGTGTCCTGGACCGTACCGCTGCAGGTCCCGCGCGAGGCTCAGCCGGGCGACTACGAAGTGGCGGGCTCGTTGGGGTTCCAGACCTGCACGCCGACCACGTGTGATCTGCCGGCCGGCGTGGATTTTCGCGGCGAACTGCGTGTTGGCGCGACGGCGCAAGCGGGCAGGACGCCGCTGACCTTTGCGCCGTCCAGTTATGCGGAGATCGCCAAGCTGGCCGCGGCGCGTGCCGAGGCGACGAAGTCGAAAGCGAGCGCCGGCGCGTCGGAGGACACGGCGAACCCGCAGCGCGGCGTATGGTCCGACAAGTCGCTGCTCACCGTCCTGGGATTGGCGTTCCTGGCCGGCTTGATCCTCAACGTCATGCCCTGCGTCCTGCCGGTGATCGGGTTGAAGATCATGTCGTTCGTGCAACAGGCCGGCGGGAGTCGCCGGGAGATCCTCGCGCTCAACCTGTGGTTCTCGCTCGGACTGCTGTCCGTGTTCTGGATCCTGGCCGGCGCCGCCGCGTTTGCGAACCGCGGCTGGGGCGAGCATTTTGGGAACGTGGGCTTCACGGTGACGATGATCGGCGTTGTGTTCGCCTTCGGCCTGAGCTTCCTGGGCGTGTGGGAGATCCCGATTCCGGGGTTCGTTGCCTCCGGCGCGGTGCAGGAAGCGGCCCAACGGGAAGGTGCCGTGGGCGCGTTCAGCAAAGGCGTACTGTCCACGGTCCTGGCCACGCCGTGCGCGGGGCCGCTGTTGGTGCCGGCCGTGAGCTGGGCCATTGCGCAGCCGGCCTGGCTGACGTTCGGCGCGTTCACGTCGATCGGGCTGGGGATGGCCACGCCGTATCTGTTGATCGGCGCCTTTCCACGCCTGATCAACGTCCTCCCACGTCCCGGCGCGTGGATGGACACCTTCAAACAGCTGATGGGGTTCCTGCTGTTGGGCACCGTCGTGTTCCTGTTCAATTCGCTGGAACCGACCTGGACCATTCCCACACTCACGCTGCTGCTGGGCATCGGTTTGGGATGCTGGCTGCTGGGCCGCACGCCGCTGACGGCCGAACTGGCCACACGCATCCGGGGTTGGGCGCTGGCGGCGGCTGTCGTGGCCGCCGCGGCGGTGATCGGATTCGTCGGGCTGGTGCCCCGCCATGAACTCGACTGGATCCCCTTCACGCGTGCGACACTCGAGGAGCAACTGGCGGCCGGTCGCACGGTGCTGGTGGATTTCACCGCCCACTGGTGACTGACCTGCAAGACGAACGAGGCGGTCGCCTTGAACACCGAAGAAGTCGCCAGGCTGGTCCGGCAGAACCGCGTCGTGACCATCAAGGCGGACAAGACGCAGAGCAATACGGAGATTGACGCGCTGCTGGTGGAGCTGGGTAATCCGGGCCGCGGGATCCCGTACTACGCCTTCTATCCCGGGCGCGGCGGCGACCCGCTCACACTCGACGGGCTGATCAGCCAACAGCAGGTGCTCGACGCGCTGCAGGCCGCCGGTCCGTCGCGGGCTGAACAGTTGGCCGCAACGCGCGCGGCGGCGACCCCTTGACCGCCTGTCCGAGCATCTCGCACTTCGGCCTCGCTGCGTTGACCACCACCGCGGGTGGCGGTGTTGGGACGTGCGCGAGCGCCGCACGGCAAGGGCGGCGTGCTTAACTGGTCCAGACGGCGTCGCCCGCCCCGTCGACGACGCGGCCGAGGGGCCAGCACGCGTGGCCCTGCTCTTCGACCATTCGACGGATGGCGTCCGCGTAGAAGCTGCTGACAATCAACACCAGGCCGATTCCCATGTTGAACACGCGGTACATTTCGGCGACGTCAATGTCTCCCAACTGTTCCAGCCACCGGAAGACTGGCGGCAGCGGCCAGGCGTGGCGGTCGATGGCCACGCGCGCACGGGGGGGCACGATCCGCGCGATGTTCTCCAGCATGCCGCCGCCCGTGATATGCGCGATGCCATGCACCACGCTCTTGACCTTGTAATGGCGCAGCACGCGGCGCACCACGCCCGCGTAGATGACCGTGGGTGTCAACAGCGCGTCCCCGACAGTCCGCTCCAGCGCCGGAATCATGTCCGTGACGCTCAGCTGCTGCTGGCCGAAGACGACCCGGCGGATCAGGCTGTAGCCGTTGGAGTGGAACCCGCTGGAGGCAATCCCCAACACGACGTCGCCCGGCACAATCGCCGCGCCGTCGATGAGATTCTTCTTCTCCACGACGCCGACACAGAATCCCGCCAGGTCATAGTCGCCCGGGGCGTACAGATCGGGCATGATGGCTGTCTCGCCACCGAGCAGGGCGCAGTCCGCGGCCAGGCATCCGTCGCTGATCCCACGCACGATCTGCTCCAGCCGGTCCGGATCATCGTGCGACATCGCCACGTAATCCAGGAAGAACAGCGGCTCGGCACCGCAACAGAGCACGTCGTTGACGCACATGCCGACCAGGTCGATGCCCACGGTGTCGTGCCGGTCCACCAGCGTGGCGACCTTCAATTTGGTTCCCACGCCGTCCGTGCCGGAGACGAGCACCGGTTCCTCGTAGCTGCGGGCAAACAGCCGGCTGCCGAAATCGAGCTGAAACAGGCCGGCGAAGCCGCCGTCGAGTCGCATGACGCGCGGCGAATACGTGCGGTGCATCAGCGCCGGCAGCCGCGCCATCGACTCGCGATAGACGTCCAGATCGACGCCCGCGCTGCGATACGTGGTCTTGGCCATGGAACGTGCCCGTGGTTCGCGTGCAAAGCTCGAATTCTAGGGGCGGCCAGCGCACATTGTCAACGCAGCACGGCCCCGAAGGCAGGGCATCCACCGGCTTCGTCTCGCATAGCCACGCAGGGGCAAATCGACTATCCTCTCGGTGTCCTGGCAGCAGGCCCTGAGGGAAGAGAAAGGAGTAGAGGATCGATGCACGCGATCACCCGGACATGCTGGCTCGCCGCGATCATGTTGGCCGTCGGACTCGCCGCCTGGCGCGTCACGGCGGAGCCTCCCGCCGCGGAAGTCCAGCGGAAACCATCGACGTACGCGCCGGCAAGGGACCTCGAGGCCCAGGTCCAGTTCTTCCTCGACCGGATCAAGGAGGACCTGACGGACGCGGGAGACTACAGCGAGTCGCGGCGCAAGCGCTTGGTGCGTGATGCCAATACGCTGGCCGTACTGGCCCTGGTGCTGAGCCGGCATGACGAGCCGCACGGACTCAAGAACTCGGCCCCAGCGCTGTTGGACCGAGCGCTCAAGCTGGCCGAGTCGGCGGCGGACCGCGCGCAGGCCCAGCAGGCTTACGCCGAGCTGCTGGACAGCCGGAAGGTCGCGAGTGCCCACACGCCACCCGCCTGGAGCAGCGTGGGAAACATCGTCGAACTGATGAACCAGGTCCCACACCTGGATCGAAGCCTGCGCGGCACCGTCCGCAGCGAGACCCGGTTCGCCGCCTCCCCGGAGAAGGCCACAGGCCTGGCCGCGACCCTGGCCGTCATCGCCCACGTGTCCATGTTCGATGACTCGTATTGCACCGATGCGCACGATCGTGACGAGTGGATCGAATGGTGCGTCTTGATGCGGGATGCGGCTTGGGACGTCAATCGTGCGGTCTCCGCCGGTCAGCAGGCAGCCGCGCTCGAGGCGCTCGCACCGCTCAGCCGCACCTGTGACGGCTGCCACGAGAAGTTCAAGGACTGACCGCTTTCCCCTTGCGGTGGTCTGCGGTGGCGTGGCGGCACGCGTCGGGGGCGAGTCGGGCCACGGTGCCACGCGACCATCGCGTCCCCCCGGGCACCCCGCGGCGGCACGGCGCGGCCTGCCTGCGCGACGGCCCTCTTGCGTGAAACGCAGGGTCTGCCCGCATGTCATAGTTTGGTCGCTCAGCGAAGTTTCGCCAGGTCTTGCGACAGACGAGCCCGCGGCGGGTTTTTCGTCCGAATGCGGTCGGGAGCGCGGCTTCGCACGTTGCCCGGTGGTATGGTTGGTCGTACTTCGAGACCTGCATCTGGGAACGTGACGAGGCCCGGCCATGTTGATGCGACATCCCCAACCGGTTTTCCAGTTCACACATGCGGTTCCCTACGGCGCGGTCCTGCACGACGGCGGGGTGCAGTTCGTGGTGTTCAGTCGCTCGGCGACCGCGATGCGCCTGCTGTTGTACGAGAACGTTCAAGACCGGGAGCCGAGCGACATCGTGGCATTCGATCGCAACGCCGACCGCTGGGGAGATATCTGGAGCCTCTTCGTGCCCGGGCTGGAACCGGGACAGCTGTACCATTTCCAGGCGGACGGACCGCGCGATCCGGAACGCGGCTACTGGTTCGACGGCCGCGCCCGGCTGATCGATCCCTACGCCAAGGCACTGGCCGGAACCTTCCAGAAATCCGAGGACGGCGTGATTCGCCCGCCCAAGTGCGTCGTCATCGATGACTACTTCGACTGGGGTGACGACCGCCACCTGCGACGCGAGTTGTCCGAAACGATCATCTACGAGATGCACGTCCGCGGCTTCACACAACATGCCAACAGCGAGGTGAAGCACCCCGGTACGTACCGGGGCGTGATCGAGAAAATTCCGTACCTCCAGTCGTTGGGGATCACGGCCGTCGAGTTGATGCCGGTGTTCGAGTTCCCCATCCTCGACATCTGGGGCAACCCGTCGGAACGGCCGAACTACTGGGGCTACGACCCGATGGCGTTCTTCGCGCCCCACCGCGGGTACGCCGTCGGGACCCAGCCCGGCTGCCAGGTCACCGAATTCAAGCAGATGGTCAGGGCGCTGCACCAGGCGGGGATCGAGGTGATTCTGGATGTGGTCTTCAACCACACCTGTGAAGGCAACGAACTGGGCCCGGTCCTCTCATTCAAAGGACTCGAGAATCACGTCTACTACCACCTCGCCAATGGCGGAAGCCGCTACAGCAACTACTCCGGCTGCGGCAACACGGTCAACGGCAATCACCCGATCGTGCGCGAGCTGATCTTCAATTGCCTGCGGCACTGGGTGCACAACTACCACGTGGACGGCTTCCGGTTCGATCTCGCATCGATCCTCAGCCGCGACCGCTACGGTCATCTCGTGCCGAACCCGCCGCTGGTCGAGACGATCGCCGACGACCCGATGCTGGCAGACACGAAGATCATTGCCGAGGCGTGGGATGCGGCCGGGGCCTACCAGGTGGGATCGTTTTCCGATCACCTGCGGTGGGCGGAGTGGAACGGCCGATACCGCGACGACGTGCGGCGGTTCTGGCGTGGCGACGCCGGCACACTCGGCGCGCTGGCCACCCGCCTCTGCGGCTCCAGTGACCTCTACAAACGTACCGGACGTCCTCCCTCGTGCAGCATCAACTTCATCACCTCCCACGACGGCTTCACGCTGCATGACCTGGTCACGTACAAGGACAAGCACAACGAAGCCAACGGCGAAGGGAACCGTGACGGGGAAAACAACAACCTGAGCGACAACTACGGTGTGGAAGGCCCCACGCGGCGCCGCCCGATCCGCGACCTGCGCACTCGACAGATGAAGAACATGCTCGCCACGCTGCTGGTCAGCCAGGGCGTGCCGATGATCGTGTCGGGCGACGAGTGCGGCCGGACCCAGCGGGGCAACAACAACGCGTATTGCCAGGACAACGAAATCTCCTGGTTCGACTGGCGACTGGTGCGGCAGAACGCCGAGCTGATCCGGTTCGTGCGGGCCCTGATCCACTTTCGCCGCAATCAGGCCAGCGTGCGCCGCAAACACTACCTGACCGGGACGCCGGGCGGCCGGCACGTGCTGCCCGATGTGAGCTGGTTCAACCCGGCCGGCGGGCCCGTCGACTGGACCAATGCCGAGTTGGCGCTGACGTGCGTGCTCACCGCGCCCGACGCCACCGAAGATCCCACGGGCACCTCGCGGCACGTCATGCTCATGTTCAACTCGACGCCCGACCCGCGCGAGTTCACCGTGCCGCCGCTCGTCGCGAACCACACCTGGCACCTGTTCGTCGATACGGGGAATCCCGAACCGTACGACGTCTATCCGAACCTGGATGGCCCCAAGCTGTCCGTCCAGCGGCCCGTCGTGCTCACGTACCGGTCGCTGCGCTGCTACGTGGCTGAGTGAACCAAGCCGGGCGCGGCTGATCGACGGCGACGGGCGAGAGAAGTACGAGCAACGAGCAAGGAGGGACGCGCTCAGAAGGGAAACCCCTGGCCGCGCGGACCTCCTTGCTCGTTGTGCATCCCTCCGTTCGATCCTCCGGCACCGCGGCTCGGCAGGAGCCTCGCCCTCCCTTTCCGCCCTCAGTCCTCCGCCCTCAGCCCTCCGCCCTCAGCCCTCCGCCCTCTATCCTCCGTCCGCACGTCCAGAACAGCGCAGGACGCACGAGGAACTCCAGCAGCGTGCTGGTGATCAGCCCGCCGATGATGACGGTGGCAATCGGGTAGAGGATCTCCTTGCCCGGTTGGCCGGCGGCCAGCGCCAAGGGGAGCAGTCCGACGCCTGACGTGGTGGCGGTCATCACGACCGGCGCCACGCGTTCGCGTGCGGCGCGCACCAGCATGTCGACGGTCCAGGACTCGCCTTCGTGTCGAACCAGGTGCAGGTAGTGGTTGAGCAACAGGATGCCGTTGCGGGTGGCAATGCCGCACAGCGAGATGAATCCCACCATGGCGGCGATGGTCAGCGTCTGGCCGGTCAGATACAGCGCCGCGACCGAACCGACCAGGGCCAGCGGAATCGCCACGAGCACCTGCAGGGCCAGGTTCGCCGAGCCAAAGAGGGCACAGAGGATAAGAAACACCGCCAGGAGCACGACGCCCATGAGCACCCAGATCAGCCGTGCGGCGGACTGCTGACTCTCGAACTGCCCGCCGAAAGCGAGGAAGCAGCCGGGCGGCACGGCGTCCCTGTCCGCACGCAGCCGGTCGCGGATGTCGCCCACCACGTCGACCAGCCCGCGTCCCGAGACGTTGGCCTGCACGACGATCCGCCGCCGCGCCTGCTCGCGGTTGATCGTGTACGGCCCGGCAGCCGGGTAGATCCGGGCCACCGCGGCCAGCATCGTTTCGCCTCCGCCGGGCAGCGGGACCACCAGCCGTTTGATCGCCTCGAGATCCTCGCGGTAGGGCCCATCCAGACGCACGAGCAGGTCCCAGGTCCGTTGGCCGACCAGCATCTGCGACACGACCGTGCCGTGCAGCGCCGTCTCGATCAGCTCATTGATGTCCTGCCGGCGCATGCCGTACTTCTGCAGCTGGTCGCCATTGATCTCGATACGCAGCTGGGGAATGTCCCACTGCGGTTCGACCTGCAGGTCCGTCAGCCCGGGGATATCGGCGACACTGCGGGCAATCTGTGCCGCCCCACGGCGCAGCGCCGGCAGTTCTGCGCCATAGAGCTTGATCGCAATCTGCGACTGCACGCCGGAAAGCATGTGCGAGATCAGATGCGCCAGCGGCTGCTCCACGCTCGTGGTGATACCCGGGATCTCCGCCAGCGCACGGCGGATGGTCGCGAGGATTTCCCCCCGCGTCCGCGGACTGTGCGGATCGAGCGTCGCGATGATCTCCGTCATGCTGACCGGCACCGCGTGTTCATCCAGCTCGGCGCGCCCCGTGCGGCGGACAAGGGCCTGGATGTCGTCGAGCGCCAGCAGCCTTTGTTCGACACCGCGCGCCACGGCGGCGGATGTCGGCAGGGACGTTCCTGGCGGGAGGACCACGTTGATCTGGACCGTCCCCTCGTTGAAAGGCGGGAGAAAGTCGTTCTCCAGCCGGCTCGCCGCCACCAGGCTGCCCAGGACCAGCACGGCGGCGAGCGCCAGCACCCATCGCGGTCGGCGCACACTCACGCCGACCGCACCACCGGCCAGGGCCTGCAGGCCGCGCAGCAGCCAGTTCTCACGCGGCCCGCGCAGGGGACCACGCCCCAAGAGGAAATAACTCAACGCCGGCGTGACGGTCAACGACACGAACAACGACGAGACCAGGGAGACGACGTAGGCGACCGCCAGCGGCGCAAACAGGCGTCCTTCCATTCCGTGCAGGGCCAGGACCGGCACGAAGACCAGCACGACGATCAGCGTGCCATACACAATCGAGCTGCGGATCTCGACGCTCGCCTGATACACGACCTCCAGCACGGGCCGCGGATCGGCCCGCAGGCGATTTTCCCGCAGACGCCGGAAAATGTTCTCGACGTCCACGATCGCGTCGTCGACCAGCTCGCCGATGGCGACCGCCAGACCGCCCAGCGTCATCGTGTTGATCGACAGCCCGCTCGCCGCAAAGACCAGAATCGTCCCCGCCATCGACAGCGGCAGGGCCGTCAAGGTGATCAGGGTGACCCGGACGTTCAGCAGCAGCAAGAACAACACGACGACAACCAAGAGCGCGCCGTCGCGGAGCGCGGCCAGCACATTGGCCACGGCCAGGTCGATGAAGGCCCGCTGCTGATACAGCCCCGGTTCGATGCGCACATCGGCGGGCAGGTCGGCTTGCACCTCGCGCAGCGCTCGTTGCACGTCCTCCGTGACCCGCCGCGTGTCCGCCTCCGGCTGCTTGTTGACCGTCAGCACCACGGCCGGACCGCCGGCGACAATCCCATCTGGCCCGCGGACAAAGGCAGCGCTGTCCCCGCGTTTGGTTTCCGCGCCCTCCTGGACCCGCGCCACGTGCCGGACGAGTACCGGTCGGCCCTGCCCCGCCTTCACGACGATCCCTTCCAGGTCGGCGACGGTCTGGACACGCCCGAGCGACCGCACCAGCAACTCGTGCGGACCCTGTTCCTCCAGATACCCGCCCGTCGCGTTCATGTTGCTTTCGGCCAGCGCCTGCCGCACATCACGCAGCGCCACGTCATACCGTCGCAGTTCGGCGGGATTGACCAGCACCTGGAACTGCCGGCGCTGGCCCCCCATGACGAACACCTGCGATACGCCGGGCACAGCCAGCAGACGCGGCCGCACAACCCAATCGGCCAGCGCGCGGAGCTCCAGCGGCGTCGTCTGCGCCACATCGCTCCACAGGCCCAGAATCAGGATCTGCCCCATCACTGACGAGATCGGAGCCAGCTCGGGCACGATTCCCGTCGGCAATCGATGCGCGGTGGACTGGAGTCGCTCGGTCACGACCTGGCGGTCGTTGTAGATGTCCGTCCCCCAGTCGAACTCGACGTCCAGCACCGCCAGCCCGACGCTGGACTGAGACCGCACCGTGCGCACGCCCGTCGCGCCCTGCAGACTCGACTCCAACGGAATCGTAATCAGCGACTCGACCTCCTCCGGCGCGTAGCCCGCCGCTTCGATCAGGACCGTCACGCGCGGACGATTGAAGTCCGGGAAGACATCGACCGGCAGGCGCGTCGCCTGCCAGGCTCCGCCCAGCATCAGCACGACCGCCACAACCAAGACGAGCACGCGCTGCTGCAGCGAGAAGCGGACCAGTGCGTTGAGCGATGTGACGAGCATAGGCCGGGGCCGATCAATGACCGTGTCCTGCGTGCGGATCGAGCGGAACACCCGCCTGCTGCTGGAAGGCCAGATGTAACTGGTAGGCGCCGCCGACCGCTACCGACTCGCCGGGTTGCAGCGGCGTGTCGCGACCGAGGACGACGCTGCGCTGGTCCCGGTATTCGACGCTCACCGGAATCCGGTCGACATGCCCACCGTGCAGGCGGTAGACATAGCTGTCGGCCCCGTCGACCACGACGGCGCCAGCGGGCACGACGAGCCGATCGGGCCAGGTTTCCACTGGCACGAGCAGTTCCACGCGCTGGCCTGGCTTGTAGCGCCACGCCACAAACCGCTGCTCGTCCGCCGTGCGCCGGTCCGCCAGCAGTTCGTTGGGCAGCTCGACGTAGAACTTCAGCGCCCGCGAGTCGGCATCGACCTGGTTCTCGACATAGAGCACCCTCAGGTCACTCACTTCCTGCTTGGTGGCGCCGTCGGACTCGATCAGCGCCGTGACCGGCGTGCCCTGGCCGGCGGCCTGGTGCAGCGCCGCGGCATCCTGCTCGAACGCTTGCCCCTGGATGTACAGCTGACAGTGATCGGTGAGCGTCATGAGGGGCGTGCCCGTCGTGACGTGGTCGCCCCGCCTCACCAGCAGCTGCGCTACCTGAAAGAAATCCTCGTGCACGCCCGCCGCGTGGCGCTCGTCGGGCGAGGGGGCAAAGACCACAACGCTCTTGATCAACTCGCGGTCGCGCAGGATCGATTCGATCTGCTCCGGAGTTAATCCGTGCAGCAGCAGCGCCTCGCGTTCGGCTCGAATCGCCCCCTCCAGTTTCTGCTTCTCGTAGACGGGCTCCAATAACCGACGGCCGGGCACCGCGCCCGAGCTGGCCACGTCCTGCAGGCGATCGACTTCCAGGTTGATCACATCCAACTGCTCGAGGTCGCGCAGCAGCGCCGCCTGCTTCTCGACCAGGTCTTCGTGCGTCAGCCGCAGGTCCAGCAGGGCGGCGCCCGGAGACACGACGGCACCCTGCAGTGGGTGGATCTGGGTCACGATGCCCGTCATGGGCGCGGAGACGCTCAGCGCGGATCGGCCCGGACGCTCGACGACCACCGCCGGCAGTGCCAGGCTGCGGTGATAGTCCTGGCGTGACACTTCGTGCCGCGTGAGACCGATGGTTTGGGCGGCCTGAGGACTGAGTTCGAGCACGGTCTCCGCCCCGGGCCGGCCGACACCAAGGGGTTGCGCATGGTCATGCTCAGCATCGTCCGCGAGATCATCCAGGTGCTTCTCAGCCGTCTCGGCCGTCGCGACCGGGTGGACAAGGCGTGCCCACCAGGCGGACCCGGCGACCAGCCGATATCGCACACTCGCCCACCCAAGCAGGACCGCCAGCAGGCACACCACAGCCGCAAGGCGCCCACCTGTCCCCAGGCGCGACCAGCGCCGAGGAGGCGAATCACCAGGACTGGTCAGGTCGTCCCGCGCGTCACGGGACCCGTTGCTGCGCACTTCACTCATGATACGGCTCGACGGTTCCTGGCGACTCCCACCCTCCACACCGACCGCCCCACGGGCTCGTACTTACAGTGTACGCGCCGGGCAGACCCGTGTCTGCGGCAAACCAGACCGCGGGCTGTCTCAGGCGGTCCCGCAAGGCGCCTGCGCACTTCGTGCGGGCGTCGGCCACTTGTCAAGGACCGCGGGTCGTGACAGAGTTTGCCGGGGCGTCACCGGGATGTTCAACGCGAGGGCACGCGCTGTCAGAATGACCAAGATGCTCACGTATGTCTGGGCTTTGCCCTACACCGCGGTGGGGCTGACCATCGGAACGATCGGTCTGTGCACGGGGGGCCACGTGCGGCGCTGCGGTCGTGTTGTGGAGTTCCACGGGGGCGCCGTCAAGTGGTTCGTCACGCACCTGCCACACGGCGAGTTCACCTTGGCCCTGACCCTGGGCCACACGATTCTGGGTCA
Organism: Pirellulaceae bacterium; assembly: GCA_025459265.1. Taxonomy (GTDB): domain Bacteria; phylum Planctomycetota; class Planctomycetia; order Pirellulales; family Pirellulaceae; genus JAAYDI01. The sequence continues at coordinate 39,593 of JALOQX010000010.1, forward strand.
GTCTGCCGCGTCGCTCGACATCGCCCGCGATCACGAATTGGTGCACGTGCGCCAATACGAGCGATGGGGCCCTCTCTTCGGTCCGGCCTACCTGCTGGCCTCCCTGTTCCTGTGGTGCGTGGGCCGGTCGCCCTATCGCGAGAACCCGTTCGAACGCGAGGCGTACCGGCAGTCGGGCAGCGAACCCTGACCCGTGCGAAGCGCACCGATCCTCAGGCCGCACGTCGGCACAGTTCGCGTACCAGCCGCGCCACCGTGCGCGGCCGCAGCGCGTGGCGCAGCGACCGGCGATAGCACGCGCAGGCACGGACCGGCTCGTTGCGTAAGGACCACTCGCGGCCGGCCCGATACCAGCGGCGGGCCAGCAGTCGCACAAGCTGTCGCGCGTCCTGCCCACACTGCGCGCGATGCGTCGCCCGGAACCTCTCGTAGATCGCCGCCCATTGCTCACCCGGAACGTCGAAGAATTGCCACACGAGGTTTCGTTGACATGATCCTCCGGTTGGGTGAGAATGGCCCTGATATCACCCACCTTCCTCACACTCCCGGGAGAACAGACATGTGCCAAGGCTGCAATCGGCGAACGTTCATGGGCGTGACCGCGGCGGGCAGCGCGTGGTTGGCGTCCCACGTGCTCAGCAAGAGCCTGTACGCCGCCGCTGGTGATCCCGAGCTGCCTGCGCCGCCGCCGGCAAGGATCTACCGCATCTTTGCCGGACGCACAGGTGACGCGTATCTCACCCGACCGACGGACGAGATCGACAAGTTCAATGCCTACTTCACGCAGATCGAGCAGAAACTCGGCGATGTGAAGTTCGTCGGCGGTGACCTCGTGCCGCCGGCCGCCGTGGAGACGGTGGCGGAGCAAGTCAAGGAGGCCGACGGTCTGGTGATTGTCCACCTGTCCGGTCACGGTGGTGATGCACCCGTACTGAGCAAGTTGATCGATGTCGGGCTGCCGACTGTACTGTTCTCCCAGCCCTTCAGCGGGCACGGCTGGATGTACTTCCCCCAGTGGCGCAAGGATGGCAAGCGCGTGGTGCTGCTCCCCTCCAGCGACTGGGGCGAGCTGGAGCGCGCAGTGGGACTGCTGCGGGTACCGGCCAAGATGCGGCACACGCGGATCCTGGCGATCGGCGGTCCACACGGCACCGCCGCCGCCTGCGACCCCGCACAGGTCAGAGCAAAACTGGGCGCCGACCTGGTCACGATTTCAAACGACCGCTTCCTGCAAGTTATGGAAACGATCGATCCGAAGGCGGCGGAAGCCGAGGCGGAAGAGTATTGGCTGCGACCCGCACAGGCGCTGGTCGAACCGTCGCGGGCGGAGGTCATCGAGTCGGCCCGCTATTACCTGGCCACGCGGCAGATCATGATCGAGGAGCAGGCACAGGCCGTGTGCAGTGTCCACTGCATGGGCAACCCTCGAGGCTGCCTGACGTTCAGCAAGCTGAACGATCTGGGCTACGTGGGCGCGTGCGAAGGCGACATCGACTCCACGTTGACGATGCTGCTGTTTGCCTACGCCTTTGGTGTGCCCGGGTTTATCACCGACCCCGTGATCGACACCGCACAGAACGCGATGGTGCACTTCCACTGCACCTCCGCCACGAAACTCGATGGTCCCCAGGGTGAACGCCGACCGTTTGTCATTCGCTCGCAGACCGACAGCCGCGGGGGCGTGGCGTTGCAGGTCGAGAATCGCGTCGGTCAGGAAGTGACGTGCGCCAAGCTGGTGAGTCTTGACAAGCTCTTGTATTGTCCCGGGAAGATCCTTGGGACGAGCACCAGCCCCCTGGCCTGCCGCACGCAGTTTGCGCAAAGCGTGGGCGATGCGCGTCGGTTGTTCCTCAACTGGGGGGCGGACGTGATCCAAGGCGACGTGATGACGCTGCTACACCGGGTGGTGTTCTACGGCCAGTACCAGCAGCAACTCGAAGATCTCGCCACCCTCATGGGCTTGCAGCTCATCGAAGAAGGCGGCGTCGCGTAACTCGATCCGGTCCCTGCCACTGCGTGCGGAGACGCGCGCTGCGCAGCACAAGTGGTCGCCCACTGTCGGAAGCGATCCGCCGCGCCGCCGCGCTCGGCACGCAGTGCCTGGGACGCGGTGAGCGGCCGGATCCGACTGTGTGGCATGACATAGACGTGTCACATATGATGCCAAGGGCAAGCCGGGGGCATTTGGATGTGTGACACAGTCCTGTCATGCGATGTAAGCGCACCCGGCAACCTTCCACGTCACGGCTCACGCCCCGCGTCGCCTCCCGCGCTCCCCGTGCCCACGCCCCCCACACTCCCCCCGTCCCACCCTTACTCCCCTATCCTCCTGGGGACGCGACACGGGCGGCGCACTCGGGAGCGGCACGGCCACGCCTCGTTTAACCCGCAGCCGCAGGCGAGGACGGCCCTGGCCCGCCGCTGCAGGCGACGACGGCCCTGTCTCACAGCATTCACGGGGCCGCGCCGCATCCCTAACACGTGATGCGGAGGGACGGATTACCGTGGGCTATCGCTTCTCCCTCGCGTCG
>JALOQX010000408.1 GCA_025459265.1 Pirellulaceae bacterium
CGGCGGGGAAAGAGCCGTGGGGTTCGGTCCGCATGTAGCTCACCAGTCCAGCGAGCCGCCGACGCAGGGTCGGCGGGGAGCAAGTATTGGGGCGCTGCGTGATTGTAGCTCATCAGTCCAGCGAGCCGCCGACACGGGGTCGGCGGGGAGGGATGCCAACGCCCAGCTTGTCTGTAGCTCACCAGTCCAGCGAGCCGCCGACGCAGGGTCGGCGGGGAGCAAGTATTGGGGCGCTGCGTGATTGTAGCTCATCAGTCCAACGAGCCGCCGACGCGGGGTCGGCGGGGAAAGAGCCGTGGGGTTCGGTCCGCATGTAGCTCACCAGTCCAGCGAGCCGCCGACGCAGGGTCGGCGGGGAGCAAGTATTGGGGCGCTGCATGGTTGCAGCTCATCAGTCCAGCGAGCCGCCGACACGGGGTCGGCGGGGCGCAACCGTTGTAGGATCAGTCCAGCAGGATCTGCTGTGTGGCCGGGTCGAATCGTGCCACTTTGTTTTCGCGGTGCGAGAGGATTCCCATGATCAGAGGCGCCTGCACACGCACGCCCAGACTGACCGGACAGTAAGGCTCCTGACGGGTACGGACACACTCGATCAGGTTCCGCCACATCTTGCCCGTGTCCCCCATGCCCTGCCACGGAATCACGATCTCCCGCTTGTCGTTCTGGCTGAACGGCACGATGCGCACGCCCGGACCGGACCGATCCCCCGCTTCAAACTCGATGATCCCGTCGGTCCCACGCAGCACGTGCTTGGTGCCGACGTGGTTCGACAGCGAATTCATCAACACGACGCTGGGCCCATCCGGATAGTCGACCAGGATGTTACACTGGTCGGGCACCTCCCGGCTGAATTCGAACGTGCCGCCACCTCCCAGGACGCGCTGGGGGAAATCCAATCCCAGCATGCAGAAGACCGGCGTAAAGGTATGCACCAGCAGATCGGTGGCGGGCCCGCCTGCATAGTCCCAGTACATGCGCCACTGGAAAAACCGCGACACACTGAAATCCACTTTCGGCGCATCGCCCAGGAACTGCTCCCAATCCAGATCGGCGCCCGGCTGGGCATTCGCATCGGGGATGTCCATCCGCTCGCCCCAGTCGCCGCGGCGAAAGAACGCCGCCTGCACATGCATGATTCGGCCCACGATGCCGTCGGCAATCAGTTTACGGATCTGCGCATAGGCGTCGTCGGCGACGAACTGAGTCCCCACCTGCACAATGCGCTGGTGCCTGGCCGCCTCCAGCTCGAGCTGCTTGGCCAGATCGAACTGGCTCCAGTGCGTGAGCGGCTTCTCACAGTACACGTCCTTGCCCGCTCGGACGGCGTCGATCGCCTGCTGGGCATGGTGCCGGTCCGGGGTCGCAATGCACACGACGTCGACACGCGGGTCGGCCAGCAGATCCTGGTAGCGGCGATAGATCTTGCCGCCGGTTTTTTCCGCCGCCGCACGCGCGCGCGGTCCGTAGACGTCGCAGACCGCCACCGTCTCGCATAGGCCCTCTTGCCGCAGCTGCAGGCCGATGTCGATATGTGCGCCGGCGCGGCCGCCCGTGCCGATGTAGCCGATCCCAATGCGGTCGTTCGCGCTCCGCTTCCGCGCGTCCGCGCGGGAGCCCGTCACTGCCATGGCCGACGCGGCACCCAGGACAGCGGCACTGTGGCGAAGAAACTCGCGGCGGTCGGTCGTGCTCGTCTCGCGACTGGGCTGGCTGTGTGAACGCATGGCAGGTTCTCCTGGGGCGGCTCAATCCTGGGTGTCGCAACGCGCGACAGGACGTTGCATCGGGGTGTGTCGTCGGTCAATATATCAGCCAGACGGACCCGTTGCACACTGGCCAGACGAAACGAGGCTGAATATGGTGATAGGCTTTCTTCGAGCGCAGGTTATCTGGGGCATCCTCGCGACGGTGTGCAGCCAACCATGCGCCGAGGCACAGGACGACGCAGCGATGAGACAGACTGCCCAGACGCGGTTAACTTCCGCGCACTTCGACACGACCACCGGTCGTCTCACGCTCCGCAGCAACGGACGGGAGTTTGCCGAAGCTGCTTTTGCCGCGCCCGGGCGCAGCACGTGCACGGTCGAACCCGTGGCGGACACCGTGCCCTGGGGTCCCGGTGCGGTGCTGCAGATTGGTCCGAACGCGCATCGCGTCCTGGTGCGCGAAGGTTCGCCGTTCATCTTCATGCGTCGCGACGCACGGACAGAGGCGAAGCGTGACGCGGGAGCTTCGTGTGAAGTGCTGCAGATGCCACTGGACCTCGATGCCGATGCGATGGCGCTCAAGGGACTTGGCCCCGCGGGCCTGTTCGATCCAGCTGCCAATCCCGGTCAGCACGTCTGGACGGCGGTGGCGGATCCCACTTCGGGCGGCGGCGTTGTCGCCGGATTAGTCAAGATCGACGCGGTCAGCGCGGTCGTGACGACACGGATTGAGAGCGGCCGCGTCGTGATGACGCTGCGCGATGATTACGGCAGCGCTGTCCCTCCGAACTTGGACGAGTGGAGTGGTGACTGGTGGGCGGTGGGCTATTTCCAGGACATTCGTGACGGCCTCGAGGCCTATGCCGACGAATTCGCCCGCCTCCAGGCGATTCAACTCCCGCCGGTGCCGGTGGGGTTCATGAGCTGGTACTCCGAAAAGTACGGCGGAGCGCTGAATGAAGCCGCCGTGACGGAATTGTCCCGTTACCTTGCGACCACCTTCAGAGATTACGGTTATGACTTCGTCCAGATCGACGATCTGTGGCAAAACGGCCAGAAACGCAACGGACCCGCCAAAGACTTCACGCGCGTCGATCCGCGGGGACCGTACGCGGGAGGGATGCGGCCGGTCGCCCAGCAGATACGCGCCCTGGGACTCCGACCGGGACTGTGGCTGCTCCCGTTTGCGATCGATCACCAGGATCCAATCCTCGCTGACCGCGTGCCACTGATCGCCCACCGGCCGAACGGCACGCCGTACGAAACCAATTGGAGCGGTACGGCACTGGATCTCACGCGGCGGGAGGCGCGGGCCTATGTCCAGGGATTCATCCGTCAGGCCGTTCACGACTGGGGGTTCCAATATCTGAAGCTGGACGGACTGCACATTGGCATGGCCACGGCGCAGACTTATCCGCACCGGCACTATGTCGATGACCGTTTCGGTGACGTGGTTTTCGCCGACCCATCCCAGTCCAACATGCAGGCCGGGCGTGCCGGCCTGAGGGCCATCCGGGAAGCGGCCGGGCCGGACACGTTTCTGCTCGGCTGCTGCGCACCGCAGAACGAACGCTCCCTGGGAATGGCCATGGGACTGCTCGACGCCATGCGCGTCGGTGCGGATTCCGAAGTCCGTTGGAGCGGCGGATCGGGCGGTGTGGTGGGAGGCGTCCAGGCGGCGGCGGCCCTGTACTTTTTCAATGGCCGCATCTGGTGGAACGATCCGGACGCGATCTACGCCCGCGCTTCGATGCCGCTGCACGAAGTGCAGACACTGGCCAGCTGGGTGGCGCTTACCAGCACGCTCAACAACCAGACCGACTGGGCACCGGACTATCCGGCCGAGCGCGTCGAATTGCTGCGCCGCACGATGCCCGCCCATCAACTGACCAGCGTCCGGCCGGTCGACCTGCTCGAGCATGATCCGGCACGCGTGTGGGTCCTCACCTACGACGTGACGGGCCAGCGGCACGCGGTTGTGGGCCTGTTCAACTGGAGCGATGCCGATGCCCTGATCAGTTGTTCGCTCGAGCCGCTGGGCCTCGGGCCGGACGCGCCCCACAGCGGCTTCGATTTCTGGTCCAAGCAGCTGACGCCGGTGTTTACCCGCGAGCTGTCGCTGCCCGTGCCAGCGCGGACATGCCGCATCATCGCCGTGCGCGAGCACACCCCTCATCCGATCGTGCTCAGCACGTCACGGCACGTGACCCAGGGCGCGACCGACCTGGTCGAGGAGCATTGGGACGGCGCCCGCCGCACTCTGTCAGGCGCAAGTCGCGCGGTGGGGCAGGATCCGTATGAACTCCGACTGCTGTCGCGTTCGTCGCACGCGTCCACTGCGAACTGGCATGCCAAGCGCGTCACGCTGGCGGCCGACGACGTGGCCGCCGGCGCGACCGCTGACATCGACCGACAGACCGACCTGACTGTTGTCCGCATCCAGACTCCCGTCAGTCGCACGATACGCTGGTCCGTCGAGTACGAATGAAGCCGCCAGGTCATTCCGATCGACGACCCTGCACACGGGACTGGCATTGCCCCGCGCCGCAAACTGCCGCCACTCCCGCGCGGGCAAATCCACGGGGAACAGCGTCTGGCCCAGTGCATCGCGCGCCGCGATTCCAACGCCCCAACCCATCAGTAACCGTTCGCGGGC
>JALOQX010000409.1 GCA_025459265.1 Pirellulaceae bacterium
CACCTTCACCCTACGTCACCCCGCGCCGCGCGCGCAAGTGGAAGCCCCCGCGTTCACGCGGGGGAGCCTCACCTTCACCCTACGTCACCCCGCGCCGCGCGCGGACGGCGCGGCGCAGTGCAACAGCCCTTGCGCGCCCAGGTCTGACAGCCCCGTGGCAGTTCTTGGAGCAATCACAATCACATCTCGCAATCGATGAAGCCGATTGACTTTCGACTCATGACCCTGCTGATCCAACAGGTGCCGAGAATAATCGGATCACAGTTTGCGCGCGAAGGACCATTGTCGGCAGTCTGCGCCCTAGCCTCCCCACCAATGCCGGACAAACTCCCGCTGCATGTCGGTTTCCGGTGAGGTGCGGTGGCCACGCTCGGCGTCCTGCTGCCGCAGCCTTGCCAGGATGGCCAGCACATTGTCGGGCGTGGCCAGGCCGTGCCGCAGCATCCAGCAGGCCACGACAGTCCCGGTACGACCGACGCCGCCCCAACAGTGCACGTACACGGGTCGGTCGCGGGATAAGGAGTCATCGATATGGTCCAGGATCGTGGTCATGCCGTCTCGTGTGGGGACGGGAACATCGGGGATGGGGAACCGTAAGCCACCAACGTCCTGATCCGTGCTCAGCTGTGCCGCAGTCGCCTCGTACCTGACGAACGGCGCGCCTTGATGGTCGGTCTCGGACTCTTCCATCAGATTGACGATCGTGCGAATGCCGGCGTCCAGCAGCGACAGGAGCTTCTGGCGGTGCTCGGCCGGGTCGCGCGCCCCCGGATAGGCGCCCGCCAACAACTGTCGCTCGACAACCCAATATGACCATGGGGTAGGTGGCGTGGCGTCGGGACCGGCCAGTCGGTGCGAGGTCTTCACACGTCGCTCCCTTGCAGCAACCCCTGCAGCGCGGATTCGAGCAGGTCCTTGCGCGCCAGCCCGGCCAACCAATCCGCGGGTATGCCCGACTCGCCCCAGCAGGCACCGGCCAGTTGACCGCAGACGGCACCCGTCGTATCCGCGTCGTCCCCCAGCTTGACCGCGCGGAGCACGGCTTCGCGGAAATCCCGCGCGTCGTGAAAGGCCCAGAGCGCGGCCTCCAGGCTCTGGACAACGTAGCCCGCGCCGCGAATCGCCGGCGGTTGCCGCTCGCGAAAGCTGCCCCCGGCCACAACGTCCACATCGGGATGGAGCGGTTCGGCGGCGCGCAATCGCCGGAGCGGCTCCCAGTCGCTCGCCAGCACCTCGTCGCGGTCTACTCCGTGGATCAGCCCGCTCAGCACGACGGCCAGATAGCGACAGGCCGATACGCACGTCGCGCTGGCATGCGTGGGCAGGCTGGACTCGCCGGCCAACGTGGCCAACCGGGCCAGGTCCCCCCGAAAACACTCGGCGTACCGGATCGGCACAGGGGCCAGCCGCATAATCGAACCGTTGCCGCTGGCGCGGTCCGCACGATCTCCGGAGGTCATTGCGTCCGGATGCTGCTCAAACCGGTGCAGCGCCCCGCGCGTCGTGATCCCGATATCGAAGCAGGTGCCGTTGACCGAGTAAGCGCCTGCACGCCACCAGCGCACGTAACGCCGCATCTGGTCATCCAGATCCCAGCCGACCGTGGCAATACTGTCAGCGAGCGCAAGGGCCATGCTCGTATCGTCCGTCCATTGGCCCGGCTCGAGTCGATGCGGTCCACCGGCCCGATAACCCATCACGGGCGGGAATGTACCTGGCGGCCGGAACTCGACCGCCGCCCCCAGGGCATCGCCCACGGCCAGGCCAAGCAGTGTGCCACGTTTGTGATCGGTCGTGTGCATGCGTGTCCGTTCTGCTTGTCCCGCGATTCTTGCTCTCCTTGGCAGTCAGTTGCGCCGCACCAGCCCATCCTGTTTACGGACCAACCCAGCCGCTCGTGCGAGATCGTCGAGAAAGCGATCCCGGTCGTTCGGTGAGATCATCACCCACCGCGTCCTGCCGCTGGGCCGCGTGTAGTTGATCCGAAGCCGATCCAGCGACAAAGCCGGCGAACTCAGCGGGTTGTGGGTGGGGTAGACCTCGGAGACCTGGTCGAGCGGGATCCGCCAGCGAAAGCATGCGGCGCGCACGACCAAGTCGTTGGGCGTGATCGTGTAACGCACCGAGAACAGAATCCACACCATGAACATGGCCATCAGCAGCATGCCGAGAGCAATCCAGACGTTCGGCACACCGCCCTCCGAGGGCGTGAACAACAGAGAAACGGAACCGGTGAGAATCGCCACCACACCCATGCCGATGACCAGCCCGAGCCACCAATCCACCTTGGAACGGTATACCTTGTCCATCGGCAGGTCCTTTCAGCCTTTCATCGACGACCACGGACGGATCAGCAAACGAATGGTACACGCCATATAGAACCGGCCGTTCTTGCAGATGACGGACGTGTCGCTGATGTGATCGTCGTCGTCGGGCTGGTTGTCGGCGGCGATCGCCGGCACCCGGCAATTCGGTTCCATCGTGGCATCCCATCGGCCCTCGCCGGCATACACCTCCCGTTTCCTGAGGTCCCTGGAGCGGGCGGGAAAGATAACTGCATCACATCCCCGCGGGCTCACGTGACATCCTCGTGCCAGTGCAACTCGAAGTAAAGGGGGATGGGATTCGTGTCGCCTCACGTCTCCTCACTCTTGTCGTCCTTGACGAAGAGAGTCGATTTTGAAGCCCCTGGATTCCATGCTCTGTCCACAGGACAGATTCCTCCGTGATTTCCCGAGTTTCACCCGATGCCTGCAGCCTGTTCATCGGCTGCCATCAGATCTTTCGGGGGGTGCCGATTGCCCGCCCTTCCTCCAGTATCTGAGAATCCTGGGCGCTGGTTCCTCGTACCTTGTGTCGAGCTCGATAGGGGAGTAGCAACATGACTGATCATCTGACGTCTGTGGCCATCGCATCCGCGCTGTTGTTTTCATTCGCATCACCGGTGAGGGCGGAGGGAATGCCTGCCCACATCCAGAAGATGCTCGGCAAGTTCGTCGGTGAGTGGAACGTGGAAACGGTGTTGGGGGGCGAGACGTTCAAGTCAGTAGCCGTTGTGAAATGGTCGGATGATCAGAAGTGTCTGATTCTCAGCGCGAAGGGCAAGAGTTTTGTTACGGGTGAAGACGCGACAACAACAGACATCATGGGCTGGGATGATGCGAGGAAGCTGGTCGCAGAGTACGCAATCAACGGCGATGGCTCGGGTGCGAAGGCCACGCATCAAATCAGTGAGGACGGCGAGTGGACGAGTCCGATTCACGGTTGGTCGATTGTCGACAGCGTGCCAGCGCATTTTGAGGGGCTTCGGCGGTTCACGTGGAAATCGGACAACGAATTGGAGGTCAAGTTCACCCACCTTTATGGAAGGGGACAGCGAGCGCCGGACATGACCTCGGTGTTCCGCCGCAAGTAGCGAACACCCGGTGTTCCACATCAGAACAAACTCTTTCTCGGCTTGCGACTGTTGCCGCGGGCGTCTTCTGTTGCATCTGGACCCGGAAGTACCTGTTGGCTTGCGCTGCGTCTGCCATTTTGGCAGATACGTTCTGGGCCATTACCTTGCCACGTGGTGCCTCATGGGTGCCATTGAAACTGCTGCGGAGACGGTCCCGATTGCACCGTGTTGCACTTTCGACGGTCGCGTGCCTGGAGACTCCGTTGCGAGTTGCGGTCTGGATTCTCGAGCAACCTGCAGGTAGGCCCGGAGGGATTCGAACCCCCGACCAAGGGATTATGAGTCCCCTGCTCTCACCACTGAGCTACGGGCCCAAAGCATTAGATGACAATAGGTTACGCCTGCACGGCCGCAGGGTCAACAGGCCACTTCGGCACGTAACAGCGAAGCAACGGTCGTCATGAGTCGTTATTCTTCGGCGGCTGCCATGCGAGCGGGGGATTCCGCGTACACTGCTCGCACTCCTTTCGAGGTGGTATCCCGAGCATCCGAAACGCTCCGCCTGCTCCGCCTGCGCCAGTGGGGAGATTCATCCACTTTCGAGGACCGCGACCTGCCGAACCTCGCCAAAGCCGCCGCAGACATCCACACGTGGATTTACCAACAGAAGGCGAACGCCGTGACCGTCAACAGCTCCGATGCCGCCAGAAGAATTCGGAATTCCGAAGTTGAACGTTTGTTGATACCTTTAACCTTGGCCGTGACCGAGTCTATGCACAACCGCGAGGAAATCTTCCACAGTGGACATTCCGCGGATCTTCAACATCACTGAGAGTGCTCATCGCATCCACAACCCGATCACACCCGAAAAGCTCGCCACTCTCGGCGCGGCGCTGCGTCTGGAATCGGGGGCCCGCGTGCTCGACCTCGGCAGCGGTTCGTCAAGTTCATCCATGGCGATGCTGCCGGGTATGTCTCTGACGAGAAGGTCGGTGTGGCAGCCTGTGTCGGTGCCAGTTGGATCGCCGGGGGAGTCGTCGGCACGATCGAGCTTCTGGCGCGGAGCCTGCGCACCGGAGGGATCATCCTCATCGGCGAGCCTTACTGGCGGCAGTTACCGCCGACGGAAGATGTTGCCAAGGGGTGTCTTGCCAACTCAATCTCCGACTTTCTCATACTTCCAGAACTTCTCGCGTCTTTCGGCCACCTTGGCTACGACGTCGTTGAAATGGTCCTGGCTGACCAAGACGACTGGGACAGATACGAGGCGGCCAAATGGCTCACCATGCGCCG
>JALOQX010000410.1 GCA_025459265.1 Pirellulaceae bacterium
CGACCACGCGCTGCATGTCCTGGTGAAGCAGGCGGATGAAAGCTACTTGCCACTGCAGACGTTCCGTGAAGGAGAGGCGGGTTTGCGCGGCATGAAGGGTGCAAACGGTGTGGCCGTCTCTCCCGCGGGCGACTACGTCTACGTCACAGCCGGTCTGAGCGACAGCCTGGTCGTCTTCCGGCTCAATGGGGACAACGGGATGTTTGAGTTCGCCCAGATCATCCGCAACGGCGCAAGCACGACCCTCGGGCTCAAGTCTCCCAACTCAGTGGCCGTCGATCCGCAGTCCGGCCGCGTCTTCGTCGGCTCGTCCGCCGCCGCGGGCCAGAACGGCGGCGTGGCAAGCTTCACCTTCGGCATCTATGAAGCCGGAGTGGACACGCTGATCTATGACGGCGGAGACGACTACCAGATTGTCGGCGGAGAGCCCGGCACGGCGGGGGGCCTGTCCTACTTCGATCAGGACTCCAGCGGCGACTACACGGCCGGCGAGGACATCTGGCACGACGTGGGCAGTCAGTCGGGTGTCTACGACACGGGTGACCAGCTGATCTACGACGGTACGGATGATGGCCAGAACAACGACTACCAGATCGTCGGCGGAGAACCCGGCACGGTGACGGGGCTCTACTACTGCGACCAGGATGCGAGCGGTGGCTACACCGCCGGGGAGGACATCTGGAAGAAAGGGGCCGGGTTTGCCGTGAGTTTCTCCGGCATGCAACAGTTGCATCTCAGCTCGGCTGGCGGCAGCGACAACATCCGTCTCGTGGCGCCGCCGACAAACGCCGGGACGACGATTCCGGTGACCGTCGAGACAGGGGAGGGGGATGATTCTGTTCTGCTGTCACGGTTCGGAAGCACTACCACCGTCGATACTGCCGGCGGCGCGGACACTGTCGATATCCGCGTGGGCGAAGAGAATACGACCCTCACCGTCAGCGCCGGTGACGGGAACGACCGCATCTCGCTGGCCGGGACGGCCGCGGGCAGCACAACGACGATCAACGCGGATGATGGCAACGATACGGTGCGGGTGAACGGCGCCCGGCTTGTCTCGGGTGTGACCGTCAACGGCGGCGCCCCCGACGCGCCTGAGGAGGACGTCTTGCTGTTCGACGCGGGTGGTGGCACCACGGAAACGTCGGACGGCACGATCTGGGTGGTGGGCGGGGGCGTGGTCTCCTACAGCAACATCGACCTCACCAATATTGCGCTCCCCGTACCTGATGCCGGCACGTACGACAGCATCTACGAAGGGGGTTCAGTTACCCTGAATGGAAGCTCCACCGTGATTTCAGGCTTGACCGTAGATTATGCCTGGGATATCGACGGCGACGGAATCTACGGTGATCGCGCTGGCGGCACCACGACACTTGAGTGGGGCGACCTGGTTGGCTTCGGACTAGGCGACGACGGCGTTTACCAGTTCTCCCTTCGCGTCACGGTCACGGGCGGCAATGAAGCGCAAACTGTACACCGATGCCTTCGCCACGGTCACCATCTTGAACACGGAACCTCTGTTGGCATCAACGGGAGACAAGACGGCCGAGGTGGGGGACGAGTTCACCATCAGCTTCTCCCTCGCCGAGCCCGATCCCGGGGACGACACGATCGTCGAGTGGTCCGTCGACTGGGGCGATGGCGTGGTAGAGACACTGCCCAGTGACGCCGGCAGCGCGACGCACCGATACGAAACGACGGGCAACTTCGTGGTCACGGTTACCGCGACCGACGAGGACGGAAGTTACACCCAGGAGGTGGATCCTGTCGTTTCGCCCCCCGTACCTGCCATCTCGACGGTCGTCAGCGTGGCTGACCTCACGATCCGTGAGGGTGATGGCGTGACGTTGCTGGCCACCGCGCCCGGCTCGCCTTCATTCGCGTGGGACCTGGACGGCATTGACCAGGGAGGCGACGGAGATCGCTTCGATGACGCCGTGGGAGCCGAGGTGAAATTCGAATGGGAGGAGCTGATCGGACTTGGAATCGGCGACAGCGGTTCGTACACCGTGCGGGTCCAAGCCACCTACACCGACTACGGCGCCAACACCACGCAATCCCGCGAAGGCACCGCAACGCTCACGGTCGAGAATGTCGCCCCCACAGCCGTCCTCACCAGCTCGACCCGGATCTCGGGCGTGCCGATTCTGGAAGGCGGCACCGCCACGGTCCGCTTCCAGGGCCAGAACGATCCGTCACCGGCCGACGCGACGGCAGGATTCCGGTACTTCTACGACTTCGAAGACGACGGCATCTTCGAGATTGCGAACAGCACGGAACCTACCGTCGACGTACCATCCGAGTTCCTGGACGACGACGGTGAGCTGCTCGTCCGCGCCGTCATCGCCGACAAGGACGCCGTGGACGCGGGAGGCAACATCAAGCAAGGTGCGGCCACGTCGGAATACTTCACCTCCGTGGCCGTTCGCAACGTGGTGCCGACACTGACCAACCTGCAAGCGACGGCCGCCGTCGAGAACCAAAGCACAACGCTCACAGGTGAGATTGTTGATGCTGGCACTGCAGATGCATTTACCCTCACGGTGAAATGGGGCGACGGCTCCGAGCAGTCGTTTTACTACCCAGCAGGTACCTCGTCCTTCAGTGAGACGCACCTCTACCTGGATGACCCCGCCGGGAGCAGCTCGGACAAATACACGATTCAACTGACCGTCGACGACGGCGATGACGGGATCGGCCTCGCGCAGGCCGTGGTGTCTGTCGACAACGTGGCGCCGGTGTTAAACAACCTGACGGTGACTTCCACGCTCAACGAAGGCGAGACAGCCACGCTCAGCGGAGTAATCGCCGACCTCGGAACCAACGACTCCTTCACACTGACCGTCGATTGGGGCGATGGTTCACTGGCCGAGACGACCGCTTTCGAGGTCGGAACAACCACCTTCAGCTTGAGCCATCCTTACCCGGATGAAGGCTTGTACAGTGTCAGCGTGGCGTTACAGGACGATGACGCGGGGCTCGACCAGCCGGCTACCGGCCTCACGGTCACGGTGAAAAACGTCCCGCCCAGCTTGACCAATGTGACGCTGACTCCCGTCATCAACGAGGGTGACGCCGCCACCTTGTCGGGCGAGATCACGCTGGGACAACTGCTGAACGCCGGCACGCAGGGCAGTTTCAGGCTCATGGTCGACTGGGGCGACGGCTCGGCAAAGCAGATTTTCCGGTATCCGGCCGGCACGACAAGCTTCAGCGAGACGCACACCTACGCCGACAACCCGACCGGTACCGAAGATTTCCCGGTCACGGTGACACTGTTCGACGACAGCCTCGGTTTCTTGCCTGCGCAGATTTCCACGACGACGGGAAGTACTGGGGGCGATGTCGAGGGGGACTTCAACCACGATGGTCATCTCGACCTGGCTGTGGCGAGCGAGGCAGAGGGGACGGTCCGTCTGCTGCTGGGTGATGGAATGGGCGGTTACTCCGAGCAGCTTCGCTTCACGGGCAAGGCCCGTCCGCAAGCCGTCCTCTATGCCGATTTCAATCAGGATGGCATAGCGGATCGCGTGCGCACGAACAAGTACTTCGAGCTGGATCTGAGCGGGTTCAACTTTGCGGTCGCCGACGCCGCAGCGATTCGGCAGGCGGTGTTCGACACACTCAACTGCGGAGTCCTGTCGGACACCAATGGCGACGGCGAGATCACTCCCGACGATGTCGTGATCGACATGGTGGATACCGAACCGGATGATGTCGCGGAGACCTTTGTCATCACCGCGCGGATCGTATCGCAAGAAGGATTGAAAGAGAAGATCTGGGATGCCCTGCTGATGAATCCGACGTGCTTACCGGCCGGTTTCACCTGGTCGGACATGCCCGATCCCACGGTGGCAGACCAACTGGATGTCAGCCTGGGGACGGGTGACGCGGGACTGTACATGGCGGTGATGGGCTCCCCGACCGGCGGCCAGGCCAGCGCGATCGCGACGGCCGATTTCAACAACGACGGCAAGCCGGATCTGGCCCTGGTGACAAGCGCAGGTGGCGTGGTCGTCCAGATGGGGACTGGTGACGGGACCTTCAGTGCACCGACGGTGCTGCCGATCGGAACCGGCGTAGCGTCGGACGTGATCGCGGAAGATCTGAACGAGGATGGTGTTGCGGACGTGGCGGTGGCCGTGCCTGAGTCGCATCAGGTGCGGGTGCTCTATGGGGCGGGTGACGGGTCGTTTGCCGCCGATGACAATGGGCCGGTAACCATGGCCGGCTTTGCGGCAGCCGGGCTGCGAGCGGTCGACTTCAATGCCGACGGTCTGGTTGACCTCCTGGCGTTCTCCCGCAGTGATGGTCCTGTCTATGCGATCTTGGGAGAGATGGTCGGCGATGAGCGGGAGTTCGCCGATCCTGCCCGGATCGCCGATCCGCGCACATTCCCCGCGGGGTCGGACCCGCGCTATCTGGCCGTCGGGGACTTCGACGGGGACGGTCGCCTGGACCTGGCTGTCGCAAGCAGCTCCAGCGAAACGGTGTTGGTGCTGCTCGGTGATGGGACAGGGGGACTCAGCACTCCCTACGATTTCGCAGTGGGGGCTGTTCCCACCGGGTTGTCCGTGGCAGATCACAACGACGACGGACGTCTGGATCTGATTGCCGCCACCGCGACGACCAGTAACCCGGATGGTGCCCGGGTCTTGTTACGTGAGCCGGTATCGCAGGTGACGGGAAACGTGAGCGTCGCCAATGTGGCCCCGACACTGACAGTATCCGGAGCGGAAACGGTCGGCGCCGAAGCCACGTACACACTCAGCCTGTCGTCCAGCGACCCGGGCGACGACGTGATCATGTCGTGGCTTATCAACTGGGGCGACGAGTCACCTGAGGAAACAATCGACGGTGACGTGGCGGCGGTGACGCACACGTACACGGGCGGCCTGGAAAGCTACACGATTCTCGCCGTGGCGAGTGATGAAGATGGGACCTACCCGCAAATCTCCAAGACGATCAGTGTCGCGAAGGTGGCCGCCGACCAGCCCAAGGTCAGCGTCAACGAGGGCTCGCTGGCCACGAATACCGGGACCTATCGCGGCCTGGGCGATACCGTCGAGATCACCGCTTCGCTGGGCTCAATCAGCCACAACGGCGGCACCTGGAACTGGAGCTACAACCCGGCCGACGGTCCCGATGCGAGCCAACCGGTCACGATCACCGCCACCTATGGCGAAGGCCAAGTGAGTACGACCTTTGCCCTGGCGGTCGTCAACGTCGCGCCAACTGCGACGCTCTCCCACAACGGGCCGATCACCTACGGCCAGACCGTAACCGTCGGTTTCACCGAACCGTTCGACCCATCCGACGACGATGTGGCCGTGGGATTCCACTATGCCTTCGCGACTTCTCCAGCCGTATTCTCCGACGTCTCGTACGACAGTGGTAGTAACGCAAATGCCACGTTTACGTTCGAGGAACTCGCGGCCGGCGACCACACCTTATACGCCCGCATCATCGACAAGGACGGCGGTTTCAACGAATACAGCATCGACATGACTGTCAATAAGGCGTTACTGACCGTCAAGGCCGACAACCAGACGAAGGTCTACGGGGCGGCCGAGCCCGAGCTGACCTACACGCCCAGCGGCACGCTGTTCTACACCGACACGTACCATGTGATCAGCGGCGTGGTGCTCGCCACCGCCACCGGCGCGGACGCCACAGC
>JALOQX010000411.1 GCA_025459265.1 Pirellulaceae bacterium
GGTACAGGTCGCGCTGGTAATTGTACGTGTCGGTGCCGTATCCCCAGTCCATCTGGCCTGTTGCCGGCCTTGGCTCCCACAAGCACACCACGTCCACCACGACCGGTGTTCGGCCCGTGTCCACGGGTCCGGTCGATTCGGCGGCGTAGCTCAGGACGTCGTCCAGCAAGTCCGATCCCATCGCCCACGCGGCGACACCCGTGGCAGCCTGAAAGAACCCACGCCGGCTTACTCCGTTCGCGCAAATCCGGCACTTCGGCTTGTCTCCTGGACACATGTCTGCTTCTCCCTGACGGTGGCCAGTCTTTGCACATTCACCCATGCGCCCACGATGCGCGGGGCATCGGACATGCGGAGGCTCAGGAACGAGAGGATGCCTGGGGCTGATTATATCACCATTGCCTTGGGAGTTTCAGCGCATGTGCCGCTGCGCTGCGACGCCGGTCGTGCTGGTGAATCGGACCGTCCCGTTGCGGTGCCGACCGCGCCGGACCACCCAAGCGCCGTCCCATCTGCAACCACACCCAGAAGAACCTCGCCGCGACCGGTCATTCCGTGTCATGTCGGTCCTCGCAGTTGGCCCCTTACCGGCTTGCCGGGAGCTGGATATCCCGCAGGTCGAATCCGGCCGGGCGTTGGTAGACCGGCACTCGAGCGACGAGTGCATCGAATCCCAGCAGGTAGCCGGTCGATGCACTTGACTTGCCCGTCGACTCGAACCGCAGAGTGTGCGGACCGGCGGTCAGGTGATGCAGGCCGATCCGATGAGGTGTCGCCGTGATGTTCGCGTTGTGCAGATCAAACGTGCCCGCATCCTGGCCGTCGACGCGAATCCGCCAGGTGCCGTAATCCCAGGAGTGCAGCGTCTTGACCCAGAGCTCTGCCGTCAACTCATCGTTCACGGTAAACGGAAGCTCAAGCCACGCCTGGTCGTCCGCCGGTCGGAACCATAACTGCTTGCCGTCCGTCGCGGTGGCAGACGCCTGCTCCTCCAGCGGCGCTTCCGAGTGCTTGGCTTCGGGAATGGCCTTGTAGCCGACCAGCAATGTGAGTTCCTGGAAGGGCCTTCGGTGGTTGCCCGGGGGTAAAGCAGGCCATGGCTTGTGCGGTTCGACCTGATACCAAAACGCCACGCTCGACATCAAATCGTCACGTTCAATGAAACCATTGACCGAACCGTCCGGCAACGTCTGTGATCCTTTGTGCTCGATTTCCGCACGCAGCGACTGCTGGAAGGTGACAGGATCCGGAATGTGCCAACGGTAAGCGCTGCTGCGGTCGCCCGCGCTGTAGCCTTCCCACAAGGGCGTGCCGTAGAACGGTCCGTCCTGCTCGCGGAACCCCCACGCGTCACAGAAGTAGTCCTCGGTGCCCGTTCCGCGCAATTGTGGTTCGGTCGCCCCATCAATGAAAAAGAAATCATCCCCCTCGCCGTACCAGCCGCCTGAGATATGATAGACGCTCTGCACGGTGCCCACGTAATGCCCGCGGCCCTCGATATCAGCCAGCAGATAGTTGCGTCCCATGACGCACGGGAACTCCTGGCGGTACATGGCATGAAAGTAGGCCGTTTCCGCCGGCAAGTGTTCATGCTTCTGCCAGTCGATGTAGAAATAGAACGCATGACACGGCTCGCTGCTTTCGTTCGTCACCGTGAACCTTGCGGACTTGGCAAACGGCATCGGCCAATAACAGTTTCTCGCACGTCCATTCGAGCTGACACGAATCGGCAATGAGGCGAACGACTTGTCGATGCCGTGTCCGATGCCGAAGAAATCGCCGATCGGCGATTCCACGCTGGGCTGATGTTCGCCATCCCAATGAATCCGCAACGTAAGTTGGTTGGCGTAGTAGGGATCGGCGTGGGCGATCGTGCACCAGATATGAGTGATCACGCCCGGACCATCAAGCTCGGCCAGCGTGAGTGTGCCACCCGGCGCAATGGGCCGCGCATCGGCGTTTCCGCTGCGCCAATTCACATCGGACGACGACGCACGCCGCGAATCGAAGGTCTTCAGATTCTCCAACCCTGCCAGCGGATTGCCCAGCGGCAGTTGGGCGAAGGTGCGCGTGTGCAGCAATACAAGCGTCATCAGGGTAAACGGGAACAGTCGGCGAGGCATCAGTTTCTCCTTCGCGTGAACGAATTGGCCGCCTCCAATGGTAATGTGACTCTGTCGGCGGCTACAAGCTGACTCGACTGACCCGGACTGCTGCACATGGCCGTCCAGTCGGTGCCTGCCGTTGCTCTTCGTGGTCACCGCCCCACAACAGACGAGCCACGAATGGCCCGTCGGGCATCCTGGTGGACAAGCCTGAGCGGATGGTCGGACTGGAGCGAATTGCCCACACGCGGTCACCGGGTGGTATCCGCGGTCTGGGGGCCGATCTGGTCGAAGGGGATCGGGTGGAAACCGGGCAGGCGCTGGAACACCTCGGCGTCGGCCCGGAGCAGGAAATTCGCCCCAGCGGCGTCCACGAAGCCGGGATCGCCGTCGGTCGACCAGATCTCGTCCGGCCCATACGTCCAGTTGCCGCTGCTGACCTCCGCGCAGCGCACCAGGACATTGTGCTTCGCGCGGTTCACTCTCGGCTGGCCGGGTTGGGGGTGCAGGAAGCCGACCAGCGCCGGGTAGCGTGTCGTAAAGGGCGGCTGGGTGATGTCGACTTCCTGGAGCAGCCGCGTCTGCCACTCACAGCCCTGTCCCCCCTGCACGGCGTCTTTCCAGCGCGCGTCGTCCCACGGTGCCGAGCCGAGCGCACGCTGGCACTCGATGAAAATGTTGTTCTCTGCCGTGTTGTCGTGCCCGCCGTGTGAGAAGACGGTGCCGAAACTGCCTCGGCCCGGATAGCCGCAACGCAAGAAAATGTTGCCGAAGACCGTGTCGCCGCCGTCGCCGTCGTCAAAATAGACGGCCGCCGTGCCGTGCCCCATGGGGCTGCCGATGTCGCGCCAGTAGTTGTAGCGAATCACGTTGCCGCGACAGGATGGGTTCCGACCCTTGTACAGGGCGCTCGCATCGTCCGATGCCGTACAGATGTCGCGCACGATGTTGAACTCGAACACGTGGTCGTTGCCATGGATCCCGATCGCGATGTGCGGCGCGTCGTGCAGCAGGTTGTGTGCCGCGCGGTTCCCCACGCCGCTGAGGGTGATGCCGCAGGCATAGCTGAGTTGATGTTCGGAAAACCGCCAGATGTGGTTGTTCACTGCCTGATGACCGGCGGGCGTGAGCGTCTTGCGATCACCGCCCTCCAGCCACAGTCCGCCCGTGCCGGTATGGTGGATGTGGCAGCCTTCGACACAGTGCCGCGTGCCGCCGGTGACACGAATGCCCAGCTGACGCGTGTTGCGGACTTCGCACGCCTCGATCCGATTATGGCTACCACCCGACACTTCTATTCCGTCGCCCAGGGACGCCTCGAGCACGCAGCCGCGCCACGTCACATGCGAAACGTCCTGGAACGCGACCAGCGGCGCGTTGAGCGTAGACAGCACCACGCGCGCTCCATTTAGATCGGCCGGCGGCCAGAAGTAGAGCTGGCCGGCTGGGGCATCCAGATAAAACTCGCCGGGCGCATCGAGTTCCTCCAGCAGGTTGATGGCACGGTATCGCCGCGGCGAGGGATTGCCCTGGTTGATGCCGTAGAGCGTCGGCCGAGCCAGTGTGATGTGACGCTTCTCGAGGTCGATTGCCTGGACTCGGATCGCCTCCTCATACCAGTCGAAGCACCAATAGCCCAGCAGCCAGATGCCGGCCTCGACGTTCCACCGAGCCGGCCGGTCGCCGCTGTACTCGAACGTGCCCGGGCGATCCGATGAGTCGCCCTCGCGCGGGACGGAACCCGAGTCGATGATTGTGGCGATGGTCGCCCAGCCTTCGTTGGGCCAGCGAGCCGGCGTCATGCGCTGGTCGTTGAAGAACAGTTCCGGTACAGCGGGCGCGCCGCGAAAGGTGTCCGCATAGCGGGCGAGCTCCGTGATGCCGAGCTGACGCACGTCCGCCTGCACGACCGAGGCGCGTGCTTCCGGGACAAGCCGCCCGAGAACGTGCTCTTCCCGCACAGGCTGCAGGGCCTCCGGCGGGACGACCACGCCGCCGCACAGCCGCACCTCCTCGCCCGGTGCCGCCTGCCAGACGATTGGCGCGGCCGGCGTACCGGAGTCTTCCGCGCCGAGCGTGAACGTTGTCGTGATGCGATACGTGCCGCCGCGCACGAAGACCGTGATCGGATCCGTCAGCGATCCACCCTGCGTGAGCTTGCGCATTTCCTCGCGCGCCCGTTGGAGCGTCGCGAACGGCTGGTCGCGCGTCCGTCGACACGTACAGCTCAGCAGCCAGCAGGCCCTGACAGACTGCCATGATCGCAGCGGCCAGCCATTGAGTACATCGGTTCATCGTTCCGTTTGCGTCCTCAATTCTTCTTCCGCTTCCAGGTGAATTCAGCACCCGCAAAACGACCTTCCACGAATTTTACGTTGATGGCGTCCGGGTCAGTCAAGTTGCTGACCGACTTGTTGCTATCTTCCGTGCCATCGGGATCGAAGTATGTCGTAGAGCCGCGTTCTTCCCCGTTGACTAATGTGAACACGGCCTCTGCACGGCCACCCAATGAATTGGCAGAGTGGGAAACGATTGCCTTCCGCTTGGGGCACCACGTGTCAAGCGACTTGATATCGAACGAACCGCCGCGGAATGACCACGTGGCACTTGTCAACACGGCTTTGCCGTCCAGGATCAGTTCAGCAGTCATTGTGGCAGTAACCTGTTCGCCCTCGGGTGTAGTGATCGCGGTTTCCCATTTCCCTTCCCACATCTTCTTGTACGCTTCCCACATGTCCGGCGAAGCAGCTTGGGCGCCGCCCGTGTCGGACTGCTTTTCCTGTGCGAAGCTGACCGTACCAGCGAGCAGTACGATCGAAGCCAGCATGGAAGTCATCAGAATGCGTCGCATGGTCAGTCTCCCTTGTTTCAAGCGGTCTGAACGGAACTAATCGGCAGGGCGACCGGCATTGTCGTCGGGATCACGCGCAGCGTCAATCACCACCCTCATCGCACATGGACAGTTAACGGCAAACTGCTTGAGACGCAAAGGATGACAGAAAGCACGGCGGCGTTGAGAAACAGGAGGTAACAGAGGAAACGGAGGAGACAACGCTCCGTTGCCTCCTGTTCCAGAGAGCACAACGTTTCTTTCCGTTACGGTGGCGATCGCCGTCTCGTGCGCCACCGCGCGGAAGAAAGATAGCGGTCTGCGCTTACCGGGA
>JALOQX010000412.1 GCA_025459265.1 Pirellulaceae bacterium
GACTGGCTGATCGGCGCCAAGGGCGTGCTCTCCATCGCACGTATTACGGCCAAGGCCGCAGTGACGCGGGCGGCTCTGTCGGTGGCTTCGACGGCCACCGGGGCCAAACTGTTGAGCAAGTTGCTGGGAAAATGGTCGCCAGTGCGGGTGTTCATCAAGGAATCGGGGATGACCGCCAAGCATTTCGACACGGTGCGCGACGCCGTGAAGTTGATGGCCGAGAAGGGGAAGCCGGTGATCGTAATCGTCCGCGACACGAATACGGCGTCCACGAAGTTGATTGCGGCGGGCTGTCCCGGCAAGCCGCCGTCGATGAGTTTTCTGCATACGGGGCGGACCGGAGTCGTCACAGCCACGACCGAGGCCGAGATCCAGCAGGTCTACGCCATGGGGCATTACGTGGTCGACGCGCGCGGGATCGCCCGGCGTCCGCTGATGCGACATGGCCGACCGGTCCTGGGCCGGGATGGGAAGCCGCACCTCTTCGAGGAAGTGCAGATCAAGAACCGGTTCTGGATGGTGGAGAAGGGCCAGGTGCTTGACGGCAAGTCGCTCAAGCCGTATGTGGGTGATTACGATCTGATGGGGGTCGCACCGTTGGCCAGCCCGGGTCAGAACGTGGCGCTGGCGGCCAGTGAAAAAGTCGCCGGCCAGGGCGCGGTCGCCCTGAAAAACGTCGAAGCCCCCATCGTTCGTGACGTGCGCAAAACGCTCAACGACGCCCTGAAGGAGGAACGGTTTCTGCACGGCGCGCAGGACCAGTTCGCTGGCTACCGCGGCAGCGCGACCGCATTTCTCCCTGACGGCTCGGCCGTACGCCTGGCGGATGAAGCCGCCGTCAAGGCGTTTTATGCGGATCTGGGCCGCGTGACCCGAGTGGAGTCCTACGGCAGCGCGCCCGGGCCCGGCGGGCTCGGCAAACTTGTCCTGCTCAAGGGCGGCAAGACGTGAATGGGGCCCGGGACCGGCGCGGTGATGATGGCGGCACGATGGTCTGCGCGTCTGGGGGTCTGCCCCTGTTTGAAGACAGGATGGACAGGATGATCAGGTCGAGCGATTGATCGGCGGATCTACTGCGGTGGACGGGGTATCGATTCCGCGATGCCAGCCGCACCCCGCGTCTGCCCGCTCCGGGTGGTTCCCGCTACCATGGATGGCTCTTGTTTCACGGAGGGGCGATCGATGTTGGTCTGGCCATCTGTACCTGGTCCGGCGGTGCTTGGTCGGGGCGTCGTGCTGCGGCAGGGCGACGGTGTACCGGCGGCGTGGGCGGGCGCCGAGGTCGTGCAGATCACGGAGTCCGTGCTGGGGGTGCCCGGGCGGGTCGTTGCGGCGTTGCATCACGCCTGGGTGACGCGGCGACCGGTGGCGGTCGTGCTGGCTGTGGACCCGGCGCGGTTTCGAGATCCGATGTCGTTCGACGCAGAACCCTGGCGACTGGACGCGTGTTTCGAGGTGTGGCTGGACCGGCTTCATTTCCTGGTCTGGGCGAACAACTACGATGCGCGGGGAGGGAGGCAGGCGAAGTGGTGGTGGTCGCACAAGGCCGGGCAGGTCGGCGCACGGGAAATCCCGGATGGCCGGTGTGGTGATGTCCTGCTCCCGGACGGGACGGCTGCGTGGATCGATGGTGGACCGCGCGGGCCGTTTGCGCGTGCCGCGCTGGGTGCGGTGGTCGTGCATGCGGAGTCCGTGGAGCTGGGGCGGTTGGTGCCGGCTCCCGAGCCGGTCGTCGTCCGCTCGGTGTTGGCGCCGGACCAGCTGGCGGCCGTCTCCCACGGTTCCGGTCCGGCGCGCATCATCGCGCCGGCCGGATCGGGCAAGACGCGCGTGCTGACCGAGCGACTGCGGCACCTGATGCTCGATCGCGGTTTCGAGCGCGAGCACGTAGTGGCCGTGGCCTACAACAAGAAGGCGCAGCTGGAAATGCAGCAGCGCACGGCCGACTTTCTCCCGCGCGTCAGCACACTCAATTCCCTGGGGTATCAACTGCTCAAGAGGCACGCGGGCCGAGCGCCGAGCGTGCTGAAGGAGCGCGAAGTTCGGCGCGTCATTGACGGGCTCTTGCCGAGCGTACCGCATCGGCCGAACGTCGACCCCTTGGCCCCGTATCTGGAGGCGCTCAGCGCCGTGCGCCTGGGGCTGCGGAGTCCAGACGACGTGGAGGCGGAGCGCGCGGATGTACCCGGGTTGGCGGACATCTTCGTGCCTTATCGCCGCGCCCTGGCCGACCAGGGCGCGGTGGACTTTGATGAGCAGATCTACCGTGCCATTGAGGTGCTGTTGCGGGACGGATCGTTTCGTCGTCGCGTGCAGGCCCGTTGCCGCCATCTGCTGGTGGACGAATTCCAGGATCTGACCGCGGCGCATGTGCTGCTTCTGCGCCTGATCGCGTCGCCGGGCCTGCAGGTGTTCGGAGTGGGGGATGACGACCAGGTGATTTATGGCCACGCCGGGGCGGACCCCGCGTTCCTGATCGACTTCGAACGGCTGTTTCCAGGCGCTGCCTCGCATCCGCTCAAGGTGAACTACCGTTGCCCGATCGCCGTCGTGGAGGCGGCCCGCTCGCTGTTGTCCCACAACCACTTTCGCGTGCCGAAGGAGATTCAGCCCGGGCCGGCGGCTCTGCCGGACGCCACGGCCATGGCCGTGCAGCAGCACGGTTCCGAGTCCGGTGCAGCAGCGGTTGTCGGCATCGTCCAGGACTGGCTCAAAGCGGGCGTGCCGGCTTCCGAGATCGCGGTGTTAACGCGCGTGAATTCCTTGCTCCTGGCTCCGTATGTAGCGCTCGTCGAAGCCGGTGTGCCGGTGATTACGGCCGTCTCGCCGGACATGCTCGAACGCACGGGCGTGCGGGCAGCGCTGGCTTACATCCGCCTGGGTGCCTCACCGGATCGGCTGCAGCCGGACGATCTGTGCGACGTGCGGAACCGTCCGAGTCGCGGGTTTCCGAAGTGGATCACGAAGTGGCTGCAATCGGAAATGTCCATTGACGAGCTGCGGTCGACGGCGGACCGCATTACTGACTTCCGAGTCAGCGACAAGCTCGCACGGTTCGCCGACGACCTCCAACTGGTGGCCGACACGGTGCGTATGGGGACGACGCGCCAGGTGCTCAGCGTGATTGCCGATACCGTGGGACTGGGCCGCGCCTTAACGCTGCTCGACCATTCGAAAGGAGGCCAGAGCGAATCGCAGGTGGACGATCTGGATGCGCTGATCCAAGTTTCCGATCTGCATCCCGATCCGGTGACGTTCGAGTCCTGGCTGCGCGGCTTGCTGGCGCGGCGTGGCGATCACCGGGGCGTGATGTTGTCGACCGTGCATCGCGTCAAGGGCATGGAGTGGGATCGCGTCATTGTGGCCGGCGTGGCGGAGGGCGTTTTCCCGCATCGCCTGGCAGAGGACCGGGAGGAGGAGCGTCGGGTCATGCACGTGGCCATCACGCGTTGTCGCCAGCAGGTGGTCGTGTTGTCCGACGCGTCTCGGCCGTCGTCGTTCGTGCGCGAGTTGTCCGAGGCGACAGCGCGTCCAGCGGCACGCGGCGGGAACGTTGTGCCGCGCGCGTCGACGGCAAGCTTGCCGCTCAGTCCCCAGGACGATCCCGCGCCGGAGGTCGGTCGGGTTATGGAGGCCCTGCGGGCGTGGCGCCGCGAGCGGTCTCAGGCGGACCAAGTCCCTGCGTACATTGTGGCCGCCGACACGCTGTTGGGCGCCATCGCCCAGGTGCGTCCTGCCACCTTGGATGAGTTGGCGCGAATCAAGGGTATCGGACCGAAGAAACTGCAGCTGTATGGCCGGGAGATACTCGCCGTGGTGCAGTCGGCCGCCGCGGATCCGCCCGCGTGATGGGCAGGCGAGCGATGGGGAGCCCAGATCATCGGCTACGTCAGCCCGCGCCGCGCGCGCCCCAGAAGCCCCCGCGTTCACGCGGGGGAGATTCACCTTCACCCTACGTCAGCCCGCGCCGCGCGCGCTGGAAGCCCCCGCGTTTACGCGGGGGAGGTTCACCTTCACCCTACGCACCCGGCGCCACGCGCGCCCCAGAAGCCCCCGCGTAAACAGACCGTCCGGCTTGTTGGTCGTCGAGGGTGAATGAGTAAGAAAATTGGCCTCTCGTGATGTGGGCTTCTTGGGCAAACTATGGCTTTCAACAACCGCCCACCCAGTCATGGAGGCTACAAAGACGGTAGGAGACCATGCGAAACTCGCAACGCGGGGTGCCGATTTGCTGATCCACTCTGGGACGACCAGTCGCCAGAATGGCTGGCCCTCGGAGAGCAGCTGGGGGTGGATCACCCTGTCAAGTTGATC
>JALOQX010000413.1 GCA_025459265.1 Pirellulaceae bacterium
GCCAGCGTGGCGTACTGGTACCAGACGGAGCCGCACGCCCGATTCCCGGCCTTGCCCGGCGTCGCGGAGCTGAAGGTTGGCCCGCTCCAGGTGCAGCAGCCGCAGAAGTAAGCTCTGTCGTCCGGCTCGGCCCGCAACGGCTGCCAGCGGTCGGCTTGCGCGAACCACCTTCTCTCGGCCGTGTCTCCAGATTCTGGCACGGCCACTGGCGCAGCTGTCACGAGTGGGGACGGCGCGTGAGCCACGTGGCGAGGTTTAGAACCGGTGTGGCAAGGCAGTAGGCAAACGCCATGGAAACGCTGGACACGAGTCTGCTGGAGCGGCATTTCGCCCAGATCGGCGCGCGCGTCAAGGTGCATCCCGGCAGCTTTTGGAGCCGGTCAGTCGCGGTGACGGTGAATATCGGC
Source organism: Pirellulaceae bacterium (assembly GCA_025459265.1). Taxonomy (GTDB): domain Bacteria; phylum Planctomycetota; class Planctomycetia; order Pirellulales; family Pirellulaceae; genus JAAYDI01. The sequence goes on from JALOQX010000413.1 coordinate 408, forward strand.
CGGGATCGCGCTGGTGAGTATTTCGATCTGGCCTTGCCGCGCACGGCGACGGCTGACATGCGTGCGATTGACATCCAACCCGCGCTGCGGCACCTGGTGCTGATGTGCACTCAGCCCGCCGGCCGGCACAAGTTCCTGTGCGGACACGACGAGCGCCATTGGTTCGTGGCCGCCGTGCCTGAACGGGCGCGGGTGACGACCGTCCGGGACGCTTTCGATGCCCTCAAGCCGGACAACGTGCGGCGACGTGAAGCGGACCTCCAGGTGAAGCCGCGTCATCGTTACCGCCGGCGCAACGCGGCGTTCGTCCGACAGGGGGAGTGGTTCTTCGTGCCCGTGCCGGCATCTGAGCACATCGATACGCGCGTGATCTTTCGCCACGAACCCATTTCGCGGGGCGGCGGCAAGCCGCACATCTGCGAGGAACTGGTGCGGCAGGGGGGCGAACTGGTCTATGTCTGCGGCGATTTTCCGGATGGTTTGAATGAGTGGGACTATCGCGATCTGCTGCATCATCGACCGGATCTGCGCCGCCGGAGGTGGACCACACGCCGCCGCAACGCCCGAGTCTTCGTGCGAGGCAAGATCCGGCATCGCGATCACAAGACCATCATCCTGGCGGGGTGGCACGAGGTGCTGATGAACACCGAGTCGCAGTCCGCCGCCAGCCGACACGTGGCCTTCCTGGACTAGACCCTCACAGCACGCGGCAGATCAGGCACTTGAGATACTCGTTCTCGGGGCAGGCCAGGCTGACCGGATGGTCGCTCGCGTGCCCGCGCTGTTCGAGCAGGTGAATCGTGCGGCGCGACTTGGCGGCGACTCCTGTCAACATGTCGAGAAAGTCCTGCCGCGATACGCTCCCCGAGCAACTGCAGGTGACCAGGATGCCGTCCGGCGCGAGCAAATCGACCGCGACGCGGTTGATGCGGTGATAGGCGCGGAGCGCTTCGGCCACATGAAAGCGATTCCGGGCGAAACGGGGTGGATCGAGCACCACGGCGTCGAACTGTTCGCCCGCTTCACGCAGTTCGTCCAGCATTTCAAAACATTCCCGCTGCACGAACCGCACGTTGCTTACGCCATTGAGCTCCGCGTTCGTCTGTGCCCAGCCAATCGCACTCTCACTCGAATCAACTCCCAACACGTCCCGCGCGCCACCCAGCACGGCGGCCGCCAGCGCGAAGCCCCCGCTATAGCAGAACAAGTCCAGCACGCGGCGATCGCGCATGTAGCTGGCCGCCGCGCGGCGATTCTCGCGTTGGTCCAGATAGAAGCCCGTTTTCTGTCCCGCCGCCAGATCCACCGCGAAGCGGATGCCATGCTCGGCAATCCGCACCGGCCCGTCCGGAGCGGTCCCCCACGCACATTCAGCTCGCACTTCCAGTCCTTCCACCTTGGCCAGCCCGGCTTCACTACGCACCGTGATGCTCTCCGGGCCGGCCAGCTGCGCAATAAGCGGAATCAACATGGGCAACCGAATCGCGACGGCCAGGGAATTGACTTGCAGCACCAGATGCGGGCCGAAGCGATCGAGCACCATGCCGCTCAAGCCGTCCGCTTCGCTGAACACAAGCCGGGCGGCGCTGTCCGAGTCCAACAGCCCCAGCCGTCGCCGCCAGCCGATGGCGCGCGCCAGCTGCCGATCCCAGAACGTGGCATTGAGGGGCTCCTGCGCGTCCCAGGTGTAGAGTCGCACCCGGACATGGCTGCGCCGGTTGAAAACGCCCCGCGCAATGAAACCGCCTTGCTCCGATAGCACATCAACGACATCACCGTCCGCCACGGTGCCCGTGACGGACGCCACCGCGGAGCTGAGCACCCAGGGATGCCGCGCCAGAAACGGCCGCGTCTTGCGCGCCTTGAGCACCACCTGGCCCACCGCTTCGCCGCTCTGCCAGGCGGTAGAGGTGTTCTGCGCGTCAGGAACTGAAGGATCAGACACTATTACGGTTTCCAGCGAGTGGATGTCGAGCAGACATGAGCCAGCACTTCTCTCCGCGACTCAGAACGCCGTTCCTTGACGCACGTCCCATTCCTGGGCACTGGTCGCATTTCCGTGCCGCAACAGTATACAGAATGAGATGCCTTGTGCCGTGGCCCGTTCGAGGGCATGTTTCCAGGCGCGCAGGTCTCGCAGCACACCCGCCGGGATGCCCTCTTGTTCCGCCAGCACCTGGAGTTCGCTCAGCAGCGTGGTCACCGTGTGCAGCCCCTCGTCCGGGGCGTGCCACGTCAAGGATTCACCCCGCAAATCGTCGTGGAATCCGAAAGCCGACAGCGGCGTCACTTGGAGCTCGGCGGCGACAGCGTCGAGTTGCCTGAGGCAGCGCGCCAGCGATTGGCCAGCCGCGAACGTGCAGATGCCGCCCACTTTCCGCTGGAAGTACGGAATGACCCGCACGAAGCGACGCGTGTCGTACAGCCCGCCAATGCCGCTCAGCAGCCCAAAGAGCAGAAACACCGCACCGGCCAGCGCGGCCAGGACCGGCGGCACGGATGCGAACACCGTACCCAGCAACAAAACACAGAAGACGCAGACCGTCAGAGCGATCGCCCTCACGGCGTAGGCTGTCGCGCTGCGCACCGCGTCATGGTGGCGCGGTGGATAGCCAGGCTCGCTCCAGTTGATGTGCACTCTGAGCCGCCTCCGCCTCAGAGACCCATCGCCTGCAGCTGCGCGTCAAAATCCGGCGGCAAGTCCACCAACGGTGCGGTGGCGTGGCGCCCGGCATAGCGCAGCAGGTTGACCAGCAATCGGTCCGCCACCGGCTGCCGCCCCAGGTGTTCGCGGATGCGCAGCGTATTGAGTACAAGTTCACCACCGCCCAGTGGGTGCACGGACACCATCAACCCCGACTGATATCCCCACGACGCGTTGATCCCTCCGGCGATCGCTGCGCCGCACGGCTCCTGGCCCATCACGACCACATCCGGAATCAGCTCGCGATAGACGGCGTAGTCCAGCAGGCCGCCGGCCGGCAGTCCGTCGAAAACCGGGTGGCACTTGGCCCACTCATCGCTGTGGTAGAGCCAGCGGGCGATCGGGGCCACGCGCCCTTTGCTCGACAGCGGCAGCCAACCGGTGGAATCACTCCCCTTGGCATACGTGTCGGTGGTCAGGAAGACGGCGGTCGAGCCGCGTGCGATACGCCGTGCCAGGTCGCGGAAGAACTGCGCCGGGTCGCCCGTGGGACGGCCTGCGACGAGCAGCACCTCACGCGCGGTCTGTGCGGACGCGGTGCCGCTGCGCACGCGGATGCCGCGCTCGGTGAGCCAACCGGCCAGCTCCGAATCGTCACCGCACAGCACAACCTCGGTGTCCACCGGCGGCAGATCCTCGGGCGCCGGATAAACGAAGAAGCGGATCTCCTCGCCGCAGGGCGCGGCACCCTGCTCGAAGGTCGCCAGGAACCGGTATACGCCCGGCGGACCGTCGACGACGATGTCCCGCGCGAACACCGGCAGCACCATCGGCGGCTCCGGCGTACCGTGCGGATCCGCAATCGCTACTGTGACCGTCTCTTCGAACACCCGCGTGAGCTGCGGTCCGACGATCTGCAGCCGCACGGCGTAATCACCCGGCGCAAGCACATCTTCGTTGGCGAGGACCGCCTCCACATGGACGGGCGTCCGACGGTAGACGCTGACCGGTTCGGCGAAGAGGCACCATCGCAAGGGAGCCCAGGCATCGAACAGTGCGTCGGTCGCGCCGGGCTTGAGCTCCCGGAACGTCGTCCAGACGCCCTCGGCCGTCATGCCCTGGTCCAGCGTGCCGGTCAGGCTGTGGCCGATGACGTGCGGGTTTGAGCGAATGGCGTTGATGCCCAGCAGCCGCTGTTCGGCCATCCGCGCCAGGGACTGCGTGAAGAAGTCCTCGGGACGCGCGAAGACTTCATCCAGGCGG
>JALOQX010000414.1 GCA_025459265.1 Pirellulaceae bacterium
CCAGGAACGTGATCTCCGGAAACAACTGGGGACTGGCTATTCTCGGCAATGGCACCACGAACAACACAGTGTCGGGAAACTATATCGGCACGGACTTCTCCGGCAAAGTTGGCTTGGGCAATTCTGCCAGCGGAATAGGTCTATGGGATGGAGCAAACGCGAACATCATCGGTACAAAAGAAGATGGCATCCCGGATGAAGACGAACGCAATGTCATCTCCGGCAACTTCGCACACGGCGTGTACATTCGCGATCCTGCGACGACGGGGAATCTGATAGCCGGCAATCACATTGGCACTGATGTGACCGGCATGGCACCCCTGGGCAATCTTCGATCCGGCGCGGTCATCTTCGGTGGTGCCAAAGGCAACCATGTCGGCGGCTCTCTGGCGCTGGGTAACACGATTGCTTACAATGCGGAAGCCGGCGTCGCCTTGGCGAACACTGCTGGCGGCGGCAATCGTGTCCAGGGCAATTCGATCCACTCGAACGGCGGTTTGGGAATCGACTTGTCTAACGATGGTGTCACGCCGAACGACGACGGTGACGTCGACGTCGGCCCGAATGACCTCCAGAACTTTCCTGTGGTCCGGCTGGCTGAGGCTCTCTTCGGTGCAACCCGAGTGGTCGGAACTCTGGACAGCCTGCCCGACACCACCTTCACCATCGACCTTTACGCGAATATCGCCACTGACTCCAGCGGGTACGGAGAGGGCGAGCAGTGGCTCGATGCCTTTGTGGTGACCACGGATTCTGCCGGCCACGCGGACTTCGACAAAGTTCTGCCACGCGCGATTGCCGCCGGCAACTTCATCACTGCCACGGCTACCGAGGAGCTCACCATCGTGCATCCACTCACTGGCCAGCCGGCCGGCAACACATCGGAATGCTCAGCAGCCAAGAGAGTGAACACGCGCCCGGAAGCCTACGTCGATGGGCCGTTGGAAGGTGACGGTGGAAACAGTATCCAGTTCGACGCCTCAGGGTCCGAAGATGCCGATGGTGACCCTCTCCAGTACCGCTGGGACTTCGACGGCGATGGCACATGGGATACGGACTGGTCGAGCAATCCAATCGGCAGTTACACGTGGACATCTGCTTGGATGGGCAAAGCGATTGTCGAAGTAGGTGACGGTGAACTGACGGCTACCCAGCAAACCGCCAACCTCGCCGTGTGCGGCAGCTCGGGCAATGACACGATCACCGTCAATTCGGCAAGCAGCGCGGGCATTGTCCAAGTAGTTGTCAACGCCGATCTCCGAAGGACCTGCACAGTTGCCGGACAGGTCCAGGTTTTCGGCTCGGGCGGCAGCGACACCGTGACCATCGGTGCCACCGGTCTGAGTGGTTTGACGATGAACGGCCAAGGCGGCTCGGACAGCTACATCGTCAACTTCGGAGATCTGGCCGGACCTGTCACGGTAAACGACACAGGAACCAATACCGTGGAGAAGGATAGCCTCACCGTAAACGGCACTGACGGTGATGACGTGATCGTGGAGACCGAGGGACAGATCACTAGGGGAGACCCCGTAGTTGAACACATCAGTTACACGGGTATCGAAGATGTCAAGATCAAGGGCGGGCCTGGACAAGACAAGATCCGTAAGCTCGCAGGTCACACGACGATTCTGGGAGGGGCGGACGACGATACGATCACTGTTGCTGCCGCGCTGGAAGAAGGAGTCTTTGTCGACGGCGAAGACGGCTCCGACACGTATTCGATCTTGTTCGGTGGCCTGGGCGGCCCGGTCACCGTCTCGGATACCGGGACGACAGGGTCCGATTCGCTCGCCGTTTACGGAACAACGGGCAGCGACCTGATAACTGTGGACGGACAAACCATTACCTGTGGTGGGACTGCCGCCCAGAGAATTATTCTGAGCCGCACGTTGGAAAGTCTCACCATCGACACGCGGGGCGGCGACGACCAAGTCACGATTGCCGTCTCATCGGTCGTGCCGTTGGCGGTGCGCGGGAGCACCGAAGCCGTTATCACGGGAACGGAAGGGCCCGATCGTATCCAGTTCACGCCAGGGAACAATCGCGGCGAGGTCGTCGCCACTTTGAACGGCGTATCGCTCGGAACATTCAGCGCCCCCACACGACTGGTCGCCTGCGGGCTTGGGGGTGACGACGATATTCAGGTGGCTGCCAGCATCCAAGTCGCTGCCTGGTTGTACGGTGGGGCGGGCGACGACCGGCTCAAAGGAGGCGCGAGGCACGATGTCCTGTTGGGCGAGGACGGCGACGACCTCCTCGTGGGCGGCGATGGCCGCGACCTGTTGATCGGCGGTACGGGAGCCGACCGCATTGTAGGAAACGCCGACGATGACATCCTCATAAGCGGCGTTACGTTATACGACGATGACGAGTCGGCCCTGTGTGCGATCATGGACGAGTGGACGCGGCTGGATACTACTTACGCGGATCGAATCGCGATCCTGACCATGGGCACCCGTCGTGACGCGACGGTCAGGCTGAACGTGGATACCGTCCTTCTCGACTGGGAGCGTGACGGGATCACCGGTTCCTCCGGCTTGGACTGGTTCTTCTTTGACCAAGAACGGGACCGTGCTACCGATCTCAAGGACGAAGTATTCGCCGGTGACCTAGACTGGATCCAGTCGCCGTGATCGTAGTGACTGTTGAGCAGGAGCTGCATAACACGCGGAAAGACAAAGACATCGTCCGCAGGCAATTAGGCACTTCACGCTGATTGCTCGGAATTGGACTAACTGGGGCCTGTAAGGATTCTTGTGTCAGGCAGTCAGGGCACGTTATTTGCTGCTTGACTCTGGCATGCGGCCCTCAAACATGATCGCGAAGTGATTGAGCGCCTGTTTCCAGTTCCGTATCGACATCGTCCACTTCTGGGATGCCTCGTGGATCGCCATGTACACGATCTTCAAGGCCGACTCCTCGTTGGGGTAGATCTTCCGGTTCCGAGTGAACTTGCGGATCACACTGTTGACCGATTCGATGGCGTTCGTTGTGTAGATCGCCTTGCGGATCGCCGGCGGAAAGTCGAACAGCGTGATGATGTCCTTCCACTTGGCACGCCACATCTTTGCGATTGTCGGATACTTCGCGTCCCAAGCTTGAGCAAAATCCTCCAGGGCTTGTTCCGCCTCGAGCACGGTCGACGCCTGATAGATCTTTTTCAGGTCAACAATCACCGCCTTGCTGTCCTGCGTGCTCACGTAACGCAGCGCCGCACGCACCAGGTGCACGATGCACAACTGCACTTTCGTCTGCGGATAGGCGGCATGGATCGCTTCGGCAAAACCGGATAATCCGTCGATGCACGCCACGAAGATGTCCCGCAACCCGCGGTTCTTCAGATCCGTCAGGCAACTGAGCCAGAACTTGGCACCTTCGCTCTGCGCCAGCCACAAGCCGAGCAGCTCTTTGTGTCCCTCGAGATTCACGCCTAGGGCCACATAGACCGTGTGCTGCGTCACGTGTCCGTTCGCGCCCCGCACATGCACGACGATGCCGTCGAAGTACACAATCGGCCAGACGCCATCCAGCGGCCGCGTCCGCCACGCAGTGACTTCCGCATCGAGATCCGCCGTGATTTCCGAGATCAACGTGGGCGATACTTCCACGCCGTACAAGTCGCGAAGGATGTCTTGGATGTCACGGGTGGTCATCCCCTTGGCATACAGTGACTGATAGGAATTTTGATCCCCGGCTGTTGCCGGCTTCAAGGCGAGCTCCCTAATGTGCGGACTGTCGTGTGAGATCCCCGTGCAAATCCGTTGTAAATCAGAATCAGCTGTTTGTGGCAAATGCACCAGCGCCACTTGCCTGAGACCGGGATCGGGCGAGCGGCAGAGAGCTGTTTACCGCGCCAGCCTGCCGTCCCGCTGGTTCGGTGCGCGGCCGGGGGAAAGAACACAAGCAAGCAAGTCCGTCGCTCGCCGCGGCCTGCAGGAACTCTGGATCGAGAACCAGCTGCAACCCCCCGGAGGAATAGCCTGCCCGCGTCGGCAATCCGCGACGCGGGCCAGGGTTCTCCTATGAGGTGAATCAGGAAATCCGCACACCAGCGCGCACGCGACGAGCAGAAACAATGCGGGATCGATAGCCGAGAAAGGAGCATTCCCGCGTCGAAACAGCATGTCCCGCTGAAGTGGAATGTCCCGCTGAAGTGGCGCGGCAGGATCGAGAGTACGGTGTCGTGGAATGTACACTCTTTTGCCGGAGCCGGGCGGGCCGATCATCAGGAGGTTGTGGGCCCCCGCGGCGGCGATGACCAGGGCCCGCTTGGCCGACTCCTGACCGCGCACATCGGCGAGGTGTCCGGCGAAGAAGGCGGCGGCCTCGGCCAGCGACGAGACGGGAATCACTTCCAGCTGCTCGACCACGGCCGCCTCGGCGGCGTTGGTGTCGGGTACCACGATCCCGCGCAGGCCCTTCTGCCGCGCGGCGCTCATGGCCATCGACAGCGCCCCCTTGGCGGGCCGCGTGCGCCCCTCAAGCGACAACTCGCCGACGACCGCATACTCGTCAAACCGCTCGGACGCCAGCTGGCCGCTGCCGGCCAGCACGCCCAACGTGATGGGCAGGTCGAACGACGCCGCCTGTTTGGGAAGCTCGGCCGGGGCGAGGTTGATCACCACGCGGTCGAAGGGGCGCTGAAAGCCCGAGTTGACCATGGCCCGTTCGACGCGATGGGTGCT
>JALOQX010000415.1 GCA_025459265.1 Pirellulaceae bacterium
AGCGCCGGTGCGCGTTGAGCTCAACGCCTTGCGCATGGAAGCGCGACGGCTGTACACGCGGTGTCGGATCGGTTCCGCCCACGTGCGGGGGTTTCGTGCATCTCGAGGAAGGAGAAGCGCGTTGAGTGCGACTGCGAGACAACTGGGTTGGTGCGTGGCCTGTGGGCTCACGCTAGGAGTATCAACTGTGCTGGCCGCTCCCCACGGGATGCTCAGCGGCACACAACTCGGCTTCCTGGCCCTCGGCCAAACCGGCCAGGCGAGCGCAGCGGAAAGCCGCCAGAGTGCCGAGAAGTGGCTGCGGCAGGCGCGGGAGGCCATGAAATACGGCAACCTGGAGGTTGCCGAGTACTGCGTCCAGCAGGCCGAGAAGGTCCAGGGGAAGCCGGCCTCCGCGCTGCTGACTCCCTTCCGGGACACGCCGGCCAAGGTCCGCCAGGACTTGGAAGAGATGCGCAACGAGTCGAGCAGGCCCAAGCCCGGCCTGCCCGGACCGCTGTCCAAGCTCTTCCCGAAGAGTCAGGCGTCCCAGCCGGCTGCCGACCCCTACACCCGCCACCTGACGACGGCGCCGACCCCCGCGGCCGCCACCGGTAGTGGCACGACGACCCCGGCGCAACCGGCCGGCTCCAACCTCGCGCGCCTTCCGCAGACCAGTACGGCCAGCGAGCAAGGGGGCGGCAACGCGACTGGTGCGGTCCTGTCGCTGGCGGACATGGGGAGCGCGGACCGTGAATTCCGCAGTGTGGAGATGCTCCGTGAGGCACGGTTGGCACTGGCCAAAGGCGACGCCCAGCGCGCCGCGCTGCTGTCTGCCCAGGTGCGTCAGATGGGGCTCACGTTCGCGCCCCAGGCGGATTCGCCCGACGCGGTGGACGGACTCGTGCAACAAGCCAATCGGTTTTCTCAGGGGCCCGCCCCCGGCGCGGACCCGGCGACGTACACGCGCGAGTTCGCCGATTTTCTGCTCAATCAGGCCCTGGGCTTGGTCCCGTATGGGGATCTGGAAGATGCCCAACAGCTCGCCCAGCAGGCACAGAGTCTGGGTGCTCGCTTCGGCCAATTCGATCGAACACCCGATCAGGTGCTCGGCCAGATCGTGGCTGCGCGCCGGCAGATACTGGGTGATCCTGCCGCGCCTGCGGCGGGGAGCGGCACGATGAACCTGGCCGACACGGCCGGCATGCCCCGCCGGCTGCCGGCGCCGGAGGGTGAAGGCGGCGCTGGGCCCGAGTCCCAGAAGGCCGTGGCCCTGCGACTGACCGCCCAGGCGCGCGCGCTGTTGGATCGGGGCGACCTCCTGGGCGCCAAGCAGGCGGCGGAACAGGCTCAGAGCCTCGTTCCCGACACGGCCTACGGGCCGGACGAAACGCGCCCCTGGATGGTGCTGCTGGAGATCAACAAGGAACTCACACGCCGCGGCATGGTGGTGCCCGCAGGGAATTTCGAGTCCCAGCAGGCGCTGGCCACCGACGGGTCGGGCGGCGCCTATCCCGTCGCGCAAGGTCTCTACAATCCCGACACGGACGCGTCCCGCAACGTCGCGGCGCAGTCGCTGCAGCCGACTCCGGCCGGCCAGGAAGGGGGCCCACCGCCCACCTCGCCCGGCCAGCAGCTCTACCAACAGGGACGCGCCGCGCTGGAGGGCCACGACCGCGAGACGGCGTTGCGGCTGTTCCGCGAAGCCTGGCAGTATGAACGTGAGTTGGATCCGACGACGCGTCAACAACTGCAGGACAAGCTGATCCTGCTGCAGAACGGGGGTGCCCCCGCGGCCGCGACCGGTGAAGGCCAGGCGTCGCCCCTCGAAGCGGTCGACGCCAAGCAGCAGCTGCTGCGCCAGAAGCTGTATCGCGAAATCACCAGCGAGACAGCGGAGGCGGAGCGGATGAGTGCCAGTGATCCCAAGGCGGCCCTGGAACGACTCCAGCTGCTGCGCAACCGCGTCAACGATTCCGAGGTCGATCCCGGCTCGAAAAAACAGCTCCTGACGCTCGTCGACCGCAGCATGGAGAGTCTCGAGCAGTACATCGAGATGAACAAGTCGGAGATTGCGCTCAACGAACGCAATCGAGCGGTCACCGACGGCGTCCAGCTGGACGCCCGCCGCAAACAGGAAATCCAGAACAAGCTGGCCAGTCTCGTCGAAGAGTTCAACCAGCTGATCGAGGAGCAGCGGTATGCCGAGGCCGATCGGATCGCGAAGCAGGCCCGCGAACTCGATCCGGACGCTGAAGTGGTCCAGAACCTCACCTGGCAGGCCCGCTTCCTGCGCCGGATGCGGGAACAGATGGCCATCAACGATCGCAAAGAGCAGGGATTCTATGACGCGCAGTCGGCGGTCATGGAATCCTCCGAGCCCTTCGACGATCGCGATCCGCTGCGTTTCGGCACGGTCAAGGACTGGAAGGATCTGTCGATGAGCCGCGCCAAGCGGCTGGAACAGCAGCAACAGCGGCTGAGCAAGGCCGAGGCGGAGATCCAGAAGTCCTTGAGCAACAAGGTGGACGTCAAGTTCAACGAACGGCCGCTGGCCGACGTGATGGATGTGCTGAGCGAACTGTCCGGGGTCCCGATCGTGCTCGATCCCGTCGGCATGGCCGCCGAAGGGGTCACGAGCGACACGCCCGTCACCATTCGGCTCAACCAGCAGATCTCGCTGCGCAGCGCCCTCAACCTCGTCCTCGCGCCACTCCGCCTGAGCTACGTGATTCAGGACGAAGTGCTGCGGGTCACGAGCGAACAGACGCGCAACGCGAACGTGTATCACGAGGTCTACAACGTGGCGGACCTGGTGATTCCCATCCCGAACTTCATTCCGGGCTACAACACCGGGCTGGCGGGCGCGATTCAACACGCGCACGCCATGCTCGGCTACGGCAACAATTTGTCGCCGCTGGGACGCGTGCCGCTGACCGTCGCCGCCAACGATCCGGCCGCGACCAGTAACACGTCGGTGCTCGCACAGATGGGCGCCAGCGGCATGCTCTCCTCGCTCGGCAGCCAGCCCTCGCCACCGCTCGGGTACGGCCCGGGTGGCATGGGTGGCGCGGCCATGGCCGACTTCGATACGCTGATCGAGCTGATCACCAGCACGATTGCACCCGACTCGTGGGATGAGGTCGGCGGGGCCGGGGCGATCGAACCGTTCCCGATCAACCTGAGCCTGGTCATCAGCCAGACCCAGGATGTGCATGAGCAGATCGCAGACCTGCTCGATCAACTCCGCCGCTTGCAGGACCTGCAGGTCACCATCGAAGTCCGCTTCATCACGCTCAATGACAACTTCTTTGAACGGATCGGCATCGACTTCGACTTCTCCATCGATGACAACGTCGACGTCAACCAGATTCGTGGTTCGAGCCAGTCCGGGGGCCGGGGCGACGACAGTGGTCCCAGCGCCGTGATCGGGCTGAACACGGATGGGCCGACCCAGACGCTGGACCTGGAGTTCACGCAGGGCAGCTTCAACTCGGCAGTGCCCCAATTCGGCAACTATGACGCGTTGACCGCCGCCAACTTCGGGTTCGCCATCCTCAGCGACCTGGAAGTCTTCTTCCTGCTGCAGGCGGCCGAAGGCGATCAACGCACGAACGTGCTCCAGGCGCCGAAGGTGACGCTGTTCAACGGCCAGACCGCGACGGTTCAGGATCAGTCGCAGCGGCCGTTCGTGACGAGCATCATCCCAGTGGTGGGTGACTTCGCCGCCGCGCAGCAGCCCGTCATTGTGGTGCTCAACGAGGGTACCCAGCTCAACGTGCAGGCGGTCGTGTCTTCGGACCGGCGCTTCGTGCGGCTGACGCTCGTGCCCTTCTTCAGCCGGATCGGACCGGTGGACACGTTCACCTTCGATGGGCGTTCGTCCAGCGATTCGGGAACCACGGTGACCGATCCGGAAGGCGAGGAGATTGACCGGGACAACGAGCTCGAGGAGCGGGAAGGGACGACGGTCCAGCTGCCGACGTTCATCTTCACGACCGTGTCCACCACGGTCAGCGTGCCGGACGGCGGCACGGTGCTTCTGGGCGGCATCAAGCGGTTGAGCGAAGGACGCAACGAAGTCGGTGTCCCGATGCTCAGCAAGATCCCCTACCTCAACCGTCTGTTCAAGAACGTCGGGATTGGGCGGGAAACGCAAAGCCTGATGATGATGGTCACCCCCCGCATCATCATCCAGGAAGAGGAAGAACTCGCGCAAACCGGGTTCGACAGTTCTCAGTGACCGTCGGTGTGCCTGACGTTCGATTGACCAGCCGCCGACCTGTTTGGGCAGGTCGGCGGCTGGCGTTTTGCGCGGCTGGCGTTTTGCGCCCGTACACGGCGCTCAGACGGCCATCAATGCGTCGACGGCGCGCGCCAGACGCTTGCGCGCCACGTGCAGTCGGCGCTTGATGGTGCCCAGCGGTGCCTGGAAGTCGCCCGACATCTCCTGGAGCGATCGGCCGTCGACATAGAACGCCTCGAGCGTCCGCCGATCCAGGGCACGCAGCTGCGCCAAGCCCCCCCGGACGTGCGCCCGGCGCTCGATGGCCAGCAGCCGGCACAGCGGCGTCGGCTCGTCCCCGTGCACCGCGTCCAGCGTGCTCGGGTCGGTGGCCACGCCCGGACCGCGTCGCGTGGCCCGGTTGATCGCCATCCGCTTGGCGATCGCGCGGAGCCAGCCGCCGAAGGCCTCGGGGGCCCGCAGTTGGTCCAGCTTCTGCAACGCCTGGACGAAGACGTCCTGGCACAGCTCCTGGGCCTCGCCGTAATTCCCCAGTCGCCGCAAGCCAATCGCCAGGACCTGCCGCGCGTAGTGCTCGCACAAGGCGCCGAACGCCTCGCGATCGCCGCGCTGCGCAGCCCGGGCCCAGGCGGCCAGCTGCTCCTTGTCTGCCACTCGCGTCATGACGGTAGCCATACGTTGTCTCTCGAAAGTAACACCTCACTCCTGGTGTCTGGCCCTGGGCCGCGATGTGCCGGAGAGATGAGCGCATCCCCGGACACGACGACCCAGCGCACGGTGCATTCCCTGACGCGACCGCCGGTGCCCGGGCGGGCACGGGCTCCCTTCCCGACATCAGCAGGCCGGTATGTGCCAACGCCTGCAGGCTGTCGCGGATTGGGATCGCCGCGCACTTGGATACGCGCGCCGGACGCCGGACCGGACCGGACTCTGGTACGCAGATCTGGCGCAACACACCAGATGTCGTCCCGTACCGGCCCTGGGGGCTTCCCACACGCGTGACGCGATAGCGCGGTCGCAGCACGGGAGGATTCCCGCGAACAACAGACCCTCCATCGACGTGTGAACTTGCCCCCGGCTGGTGCCGAGAGCCATCGACAACGCGGATTTCGTGGTGTTGCTTCGCATGGAACCATCCTCCCCTGCGCCTGCCGCGCAGTTCGAGAGACCGAACGACAAAGAAGTAGACTGCCGTCAACTACTCTGATGCACGCTTGACCCAGAAGGTTCGCGAAAATTCCCCGCGCACCGGAAAAATTCCCGGGTGACGGGCCCCGCGGGCCGGTTCAGCCGGCCGGCGCGACCGCGTAGAAGACCTGCTCGACGTTCCCCCGCAGCACCCGCCGCCCCAGGGCCACCGCCCGCTCCTCGGGCCAGCCGCGGTCGAGCACAAACCGCTCGGCCAGCACCTTGGCCAACACACGCTTGTACATCCGGAACTTGGGCAGCCCGAATTCGAGCTTGTACATGTCGCTGTAATAGCCGATCTGTTTCGTCTGGGGGACGGCTTCCAGCCGGGCCGCCAGATCCCGCTCGATAAAAGCCGGCGTGTTGGAATACCACCAGTGGCCGCAGGTCACCACGTTCGGGAAGATCCAGGCGTAACTGGTCAACTCCTGGTTGGTCACGCTGGCCAACACGGACACGGGAAACGTAACCTGGGGAAAGGCGTTGAAGAGCGCGGCGTACTGGCTCAGCGACACGCGGCTGTCGTACAGGTCCCGACCCTGGTGGACACCCGCGACGTACACGCCGCGCTGCACGCCCACCATCAGGTCGAAGGGGAGTCGAAAATCCGCGCAAAACTCGGCAAGCGTCCAGAAGACGAAGTGCGACAGCGCGAGCCGGTCGCGCGGATCGACCGGTCCCAGAGCCGTGCCGACGTTGTGCCAGGCCGTCTCGGCACGCCCCTCGGGCACGGGCGCCGGCGCGAAGTCCGGCGGCAGCGAGATGGCGCAAGCGCGGGCCTGGTGGGCGACGAAATGCTCAAATAGTCGACCGATCGCCCGCCGCAGGTCGCTGAGCGAGGTGAGAGACGAGTTGGCGGCGGCGGCCAGGCGGGTCCGGACGTGGGAATCGTCGAGTCGAAACACGAGGTCGTCCGTGCGCAGGCACGGCACGTAACGGTTCAGGTCCCAACCGCCCAACGCGTCGTCGAAGTCGTTGGTGAGAAACACCGCCTCCAGCCGGCTGGCCCGCAGGACGTGATCGGCCCAGTCCGCCGTGCCCATACGCTGCTGAGCCGCGTCGTAGACGGCTTCCCAGTTGGCCGCCGTGAGGTGTGGGTCCGGGAAGTCGAGAAATTCCCGCGCGAGCTCGATCAGCCAGCTGTACTGAATCGTGTTCTCCAGCGGTGCCAGATGCTCGACCAGCAGACGGACCTGCTCGCGGGGTGAGAGCGCCGGATCCTCGATCCGCTCCTTCGGCAGGCCAGCCGCGTGAACCAGCTCCGTGTAGTAATGATAACCGAGCAGTTCCGCCAGATTGCGGGCGGCCGGCTGACGCGGATCGATGTGCGTGTGGGGATCGATCAGGACCAGCTCATCCAGCGCGGCGTACAATCGCTGTTGCAGTTCGCTTGCCATGCTTACTCCTTCCTCACACTTCTTCGAGCCTGCTTGCCGCGTCGCCGAACTGCTCGAGGCGGACGTTCACCTTGTCCATCATCGAGAGGAACAGCCGGCAGAGCTGCCGCTCGGACTTGTCGCTGTAGTCGAGGACACGACCACCCTGCAACTGACCTCCCGCCCCGCCCAGCAGAATCACGGGGAGCTGGTCGTTGTTGTGCAACGCACCGGCCATCATGCTCGAACAGTGCATCAGCATGGTGTTGTCGAGCAGCGTGCGCGGGCCTTCCTGGATCGAGTCGAGTTTCCGCGCCAGATAGGCCACCTGTTCCAGGAAAAACTGGTTCACCCTCAACCAGTCGGCTCCGTCGCTGTGCGACAGCAGGTGGTGGATCATGTAGTCGATGCCGTGCCCGACCTGTTCGACACTGGCGAGATTCGGGAAACGCTGCGCGCTGTGGTCGTTGTTGAGTTTGAGCGTCGCCACCCGCGTGGTATCGGTCTGAAACGCCACGACCAGGATGTCG
>JALOQX010000131.1 GCA_025459265.1 Pirellulaceae bacterium
GGCCGAGACGTTGGCCGCCGGCGTACGCCTGACAGATGGGAACCACCGCCATGCCGAGTTAGTCGATGGAGTCTTCAGCCAATGGCGTACATCCCTGGAACACATGTAGCCCGCGCGTTGCGGCGACCCGGACGGGCGACACAGCACACTGCGCGCGCAACAACCGGTGCCTGGTGCAGCATCTGACGACGCGCGTCTACCAGGCGTACTCCAGCCCGGCGAACGCTCCATGATAGAAGGCATCGCCGCTGCCGTTGAAGCCGGCGTCGTTCGCGAAGTCGCTCACGGACAATTGATCGCTCGCCAGTGCGACACCGTCGACCCACAGCAACCGATAACCGCCGCGCAGGGCGAGACGGTCCGTCAGTTGACACGTACCCGTTACGCCGACTTCTCCGAGGAATGCGGTGCGGTCGCCACTTCCCGTGGCCGGCAACGTGACCAGTCCAGTGCTGTACGTGCTGTGCTGGGCGGCCGAATTGTTGAAGATGCCGGCCTTGCCGACGGCGTCCAATATGAACGGACCGCCACGGTCCCAAAGCGAGGTCTGGCCGCCCAGTTGGAACCCCAACAGGCGGTTTCGCGTCGCGCTGTCGTAGTTGAAGGGAACCGCCGAGTTGACGAGGTTCGCGGCAGCACGCTCATCCAGTTCGACGTACCGGAAGCCGGCCAGCAAACTCAGCCGCTCGGTGAGCTGGTGGCAGCCATTGATTTCCGCATTGTGCAATTGCGAAGCATAGGCGGCATCGATGGCATCCCCGGAAAACGTGAAGACCGGAACGGCTGCATTGAAGCGCAGCAGGTCGCCAGGCGCAGTCGTCGTGTTGGACGTGGCGTTCCAATGGTCGATGCCGAAATAACGAAACTCGATCGCGTTCTCGCAGCCCAAGCGGCGCGCGACCGACACGTCGAATCCAGCGTGATAGCCGAAATCGAAGTCCGCCGCGTCGACCTGCTGGGCTGGATTCGCCGTGTTGTAGGCCCATACCACCGCAGCGGGATCGCGCCTTGCGAGGAACAGTGCGTCGGCCGTAACCGTCCACCGCGCGTCCTCCCGGGCTACCTGACAGCCAAAATTGTTCGCGGCACCTTCGCACCGTGGAGAATTCATGAGCCTGGAGGGGGTGTTTTCGCGCCAGGCGTCTGTCGCGGCCGGAACGCCCTGTCCGTGGACATGCGTCGCTCCCACGACAATCGCCAATATGAGGGCAAACACGCGTTTTGCGGCAGAGACACTCATCCCGACCTATCCCCAGATGGTGAGTCAGCCCAGATATCCTGTTGCCACGTCCGCACTTGGCCTACGGGAATCATCGTCTCCCAGCGTCCGGTTGCAGTAGGCGGTTCAGCACCCCACCCACGACTTCTGGGGGTCCCGCCCGGAACAAGCCCTATAGCCGTTACATCTTATCGCTCCAGCCGGGCCAACGGGCGGCGACCACTTCCTGGCGAACGCATCTGCTCGACCGGCGGCAAGTCGGCCTGATTCCTTGCTTTCCGCGGTCGAGTCCCTATAAACACGAGCCGTTTGTTGCGATGTGGTCGATGGGAGCGACATTTCCCGCAATATCCATGGCGGGATGACTCGAGGTGGAGCAGCTCGACGCGCCCGGGCAGCTCGTTGACCAATTGGCCGACGTCGCCGGATTTCGCTGCGAGGTCGGTCACGCCGGCTGTTCTTGTGCCTGATGGGCACAGAAAGTCACGCATGCGATTCAATGAAACCGTGGCATCCGGGGTTGGGTCGGGAAAAGGGGCGCGTCCGGTTGGTGGGAGTCACCGTCACAGGAGTGGCCATCGCAGGGCGCAGCACCATTTCTTCCAGCCGACGGTCGAGACGTTGGAACAGCGCACGCTGCTGGCTGCACTCGCCGCGAGACCGTATGACCTGTCGCCGCTGGCATTTGAGCGCAACGAGGGTCAGCTGGCCGCGGACGTGGCGTATGCCGCACGTGGTGCGGATTTCAACCTGCTTGTGACGAACAACGGTGTCGTCCTGGGACTCGGCGGGTCCGCGCTGGCCACCGGAGCACGCGCCGGTGGAGGTCCCGGTCAAACGCCAAGTCGATCCCGCGATCAATTCGCCGACGGCACGACCACCGAGTTACTCGTGCAGATGAGTTGGCTCAATGGCCGGGAGGCAGCGACCGTCGAAGGGTTGAACCAACAGCCGGGCGTCACGAACTATGTGTGGGGTGACGACCCGTCGGCGTGGCACACGGGCATCGCCAGCTTCGAGCGCGTCCGGTACGACGAAGTCTACGACGGCATCGACCTGGAATTCTACGGACGCGCCGGAGATATCGAGTTTGACTGGATTGTTGCGCCGCACGTGGATCCATCCCAGATCACGATGGTGTACGCGGGCATGGATGACTTGTCGCTCGACGCCGATGGTAACCTCGTCATCACTGCCGCGAGCCAGGCATTGGTCCAGCAGGCGCCGTTCGTGTATCAGGTCATTGCGGGGCAGCAGCGGCAGGTCGCGGGCCGCTATCTCCTGGGCGAAGCGGGCGCGGTCGGGTTTGCACTCGGAGAATACGATCCGCAATACACGCTCGTGATCGATCCCGTGCTGAGTTACTCCACCTATCTGGGTGGCAGCTCGAACGAAGCGGCGGCCGATGTTGCCTCCGATGCCGAAGGGAACACCTATGTCATCGGCACGACAGGATCGGAAACGCTCGCTGGTCAGGAGACGGGGCCCGGCACATTTGTGGCGAAGTTCAAGCCGGACGGACAGATCGCGTACGTCACGGCGCTCGGTCCAGCGGCTAGAACTGACGCGAACGGTTTTGCGCAGTCATATGGCGAGGCTGTAGCGATTGGGCCGGACAGGTTGCCCTACGTGGTGTTCCTGACCGTTGAGGGCGAGTTCCTCACCTACACCAGCACGCTCCAACTGCACGTCTCCAAACTCAACGCCGCAGGCATTCCCGTCTTTGACACGCTCGTGCCAGTACCGGACGAGGTCACCGCGACGGCGCCGTTTGGTCATTTGCCACCGCACTTCCTGGGTGCCGGGGGCTTCGCGGTGGACGATGCCGGCAACGCCTACGTGACGTATCAGGCGTTGCGTTCGATCCGGACCGAGGACGGTTACGCGGGCTTCCCTGAAACTGACTATTTCATCACGAAACTGGATGCTGACGGGAACAGCGAATTCACGAAACCGCTGCCCGTCTTGCCCCGTGCAATCGCGGTAGACGCCGCGCACAACATCTATCTCACGGCGACAACCAACCTGGAAGATCTGCCGGTTTCCGACCATGCGTTTCAGCCGCAGAGGAAGGACCACCCGTTTTCGACTGACTTCGATATGGATTTGTACGTGGCGATGCTGGATCCAACCGCCTCGAGCCTGCTGGCGGGCACTTACTTGGGGGGCAAATTCATCGATCTCGCCGGCGGCATTGCCGTGAACCCGCAGCAGCCGAGCGTCGTCTACCTGGCCGGCGGAACACAGTCGCCGGACTTTCCGACGAAAGATCCGCTGCAGCCGCAACTGAACAACTCGGAGGTCGAGACGGATGTCGTATATGACGGGTTCATTACCGTGCTGGATCTCGTCAAGATGGAACTTGTCGCGTCGACGTTTCTCGGAGGAAGCATTGACCGTCGCACGGCGGTGTCGGGAGGGTACGGCCAGGATCTGTTGAGTGACATCGCGCTCGATCAAGTCGGCCATGTCTACGTGGTGGGAGAGACCAATGCGCTGGATTTTCCTGTGGCGAATCCACTGTTGCCGGCCTACACGCCAGGCCCATCGCTGAGCACGTACTCACCTCCGTTTTATGATTTCGTGATTGCCAAACTGGATGCCCATCTGTCCACGTTGGAGTTCTCGACATACTTCGGTGGCAGCGGACAGGACAGTGAGGCTTTCTCAGTCGATCCGTTTTTCACGTGGAATCGGACCGGCCCACGGCTCTCGGTAGATCCAAACGGTACCCTGCACGTCGCAGGTACCTCGAAGGGTGACGTTCGGGAGTACGGCAGTGGTACGCCGGTGTCGACGGACGATTTTCCGCGATGGAATGCCGCGCAGCCAGATTTCGGCGGAGGCCATCCGACGAGCTTCTTTTGGGACGGTGCGGGAGCGTCGGATGCTGTCGTTCTGGCGATCCATCAGCGCGGCACGCTGGCCGGTCGTGGGTTCAGCACCACGCAGGGGCGCGAGTTCAATCACATCGTCGCCGGGTTCACCAGTTTTCGGCAAGATGCCAGTCCCGGCGACTTCACGGCCACGATCGACTGGGGTGATGGCACGACTTCCAACGGGCACGTCCGGCGCCGCGATTCCACCAGCTTCGTCTTTCTGGTCGAGGGCGTTCACGCGTACGGCGCTCCAGGCGTGTATCCCGTCGTGGTGCACGTGGAGGATCACGCTTCGGATGGCCAGTCTCCGATCTCCAATATCGACATTTCGCATTGGGAAGACGGTCAGACGGGTGGTTCCATCGCCGTCGATTTGGCGCATCCCAACCGGCTGTTCGCCGCGATGACCGATCAACAGGGAGCAGCCCGCGCGGCATCCAGCCAGGATGGCGGCATGCTCGTGGCGACCAGTCTCGATGCCGGCGCAACATGGTCCCCGCGCATGGTCGGTGATGCGACCGATACGAAATTGCCGCCTGCGAAGCAGAACCCAGACGTGTTGTTCGACAAGTTCGGCAACCTGTTCCTGGCGTACGAGGGCTCGGACGGCAACAACATCGTCGTGGCCTGGAGCACAGACGGCGGAAGGTCTTTTGACGCGGAACATGTTCATGAGTTGGTTCCCGAAGGCACAGTGGCCGGACCCGGCGTATCTTCGGTCGGCAGCCCGAAGCTCGCCTTCAGCGAGTTCAATAATGAAGTCTGGGTGACGTTTGAGGATGTCGTCAGTGATCGCATTCTTGTGGCGGTTGCGGGCGTGGGCGGCTTGGGCGAAGTCGGCAGTTTCCATACGCAGCCCGTCACCGGCTCGACCGGAGGACTCTTCAGCGACATCGCAGTCGGTCCCGACGGCAGCGTTGCGGTTGCGTGGCAGACCGCTCCCGCGAGTGGTTCGGCGAGCATTTTGTCGAGTGTCGATCCGGATGGGACCGGTCCTCGAGCGTTCTCAACACCAACGACCGTCGCGACGAGCAGCACGACCGGTGAGCTGGCCGTTGAGGCGCAGCAGGAGTCTGTTCCGTTGGGCGTGACGTTGGCCTGGGACAACAGCGATGGCCCGCACCGCGGACGTCTGTACGCCGCCTTCGTCGACATGGCGGAGGACCTGGCGCAAGGGCCCGACGAGCCGGCACTGTTCGTCACGTTGGCGGATGGGAGCGCCACCGACTGGAGCACACCTCGTCGCGTGTCGCTCGACCCGTCGTGGCAGAGCATGTTTCTGCCGTCGATAGCCGTGGATCCGGCGACCGGAGCCATGGCCGTGGGGTGGTACGGCACACGCGGGTCGCTGGGCGAATCGGCCAGCACGGCGGACTTCTATGTTGCCACCAGTCTGGATGGTGTGACTTTCTCCAACGCGCAACGGGCGAGCGTCGAGACGTCCAACGCCTTGAATCCCGACCTCAGCCCAGCGAACCTGGAACGAGGATACGGCGCGTCGCCCGGCATGGCTTTCGTGAACGGCCGCCTGTATCCGTTGTGGTCCGACAATAGTGCCTTAGCACTGGAGAACAACTTTGAGCCGCAGTTTGAAGTGGCGACAGCCATTGTCGGCGTCGTCACGGTCCATGTGCCGCCTGTGGCTTTGAAACCGCTGCCCATTCAGGCGGTGAAAGGAGAATTGTTCGACGGCCTTGTCGCCACGTTCACGTCTGCCGACAGCAGCCTGCAGCCAGGTAACTTCGAGGCGACGATTCAGTGGGGCGACGGCGGCGAATCTCCCGGTCTGGTCCTGCAGCCTGAAGGACCCGGGACGTCGTTCCAGGTCTTTGGCAAGCACATGTACGCGGAAACCGGCGGGTACCCGCTGTGGGTGCGCGTGCATGATATCGCCAACAATCTCGATACCGAGCCGATCAGCAATATCACAGCGCAACAAGGATCGCAGGCCGAACCGACGATCGCCATCGACCCGAGCAATCCCGATCGCGTGTTCGCAGCCGGCGTGCACGTCAACGTCCAGTTCCCGCTGGGTATTCCGGTCGCCGGCAGCCTGGACGGCGGTGTGACGTGGCTGTCCGGCACGCTGGCCGACGGCACCGATGTCCTGCCGCCCGCGCTCGGTGACACGCGGGCCGTGTTCGACCAATTCGGTAATCTATTCGTGACGTATCTTACGCCGAGTCCCGAGCGGCATATCGTGGTGCTCTTGAGCACGAACGGCGGCGAAGACTTCTCGGTGCTGGCCACTTTCACGGATGTGGACAAGGCCGATCAACCCTCGATCGCGGTGGGGCCCGGCGCAGGCGGAGCAGACGGCAGCGTCTGGCTGACGTGGGAGCGCGGCGATCAGCCGTTCAATGTGATCATGGCGGCCGGGGCGCCGGTCACGGGCCTTGGAGCGGTGGGCGCGTTCAACCAGTGGCTCGTCGCCCCGCTCTCGGCCGACGGAGCCAGCCGCAATTTCGGTGACATTGCGGTCGGTCCTGACGGGCAGGTGCTGTTGACTTATACCCAGGCAGTCCTCGGCGGCAGCCCGCTTGGGCCGGCGCAGATCGCAGTCCACCTGGACCCTGACGGCCTGGGTTCCGTGCCTTTCGGCCCCCCCACCATTGCAGCCGACATACAGGTGGGTTCGCACTTGCCGATCCCTGCCTCAGCGCAGCGACCGATTGACGCCGAGGGGAACCTCGCGTGGGATGTGAGCGACGGTGAACATCGCGGGCGAGTCTATCTCGTCTATACAGATTCTCCCGCCGTGGGCGACTTCAACACAGACATCTACAGCCGCTATTCCGACGACAACGGCCAGCACTGGTCCGAGCCGATCCAGATCAACGATGCGGATCCGAACAGCCAGTTCCTGCCGAGCGTCGCCGTGGATCAATCAAGCGGCAACGTCGGCGTCGCGTGGTATACGGCCGTCGGCGCAGCGAACGTGCTGACGCGTTTCACTGCGACCTTGAGTGACGACGGCGGCTCGACGTGGAATCGCATCGCGTATCTGGTCAGCCCCGGCGAATCCGACGCCACGGACAGTTCGATCGACCTGGGTGGACAGCGGTTTCAATACGGGGACTACACCGGACTGTCGTTCGTGGCCGGCACCTTACAGCCGATTTGGGCCGACAACAGTCTCGAACTGGATAGCGTTCCGGATCCCCGCAGCTTCGATCTGGTCAACGCGCGGATCGCCGTGGCCCACGTGACGCGCGCGCCGCTGGTCGCCCAGACTTTCGACATGGAGGATCGCGAAGGCAACGAGTTCACGCAGCGTGTAGCTTCCTTTACCGACCCGGATGGCACCGGCTCGGCTGGCGACTACAAGGCGACGATCGAGTGGGGCGACGGGAGCGAACCCGATCACGGAACGGTGGAACAGAACCCGGACGGGAGCTTCAGCGTGCTTGGCACGCACGAATATGAGAAGTCCGGCCGGTACTCGATGCGCGTTGTGATCACCGGCCCGCAGACGGAGGGCGAAGGTACCGCGACGGCCGTGATCGAGAATGCGCCGCTGGATCTCCTGATCGCAGACAACCTGCGTGTCGTGCGCGAGCTGGAATTCACCCAGGTCGTTGCGACGCTGTCCGATTTGAATCGGCACGGCACCGCTGCCGACTTCATCGTCACCATCGAGTGGGGCGACGGTTCGTCTTCCGTCGCCACGCTCGCACTGCAGCCTGGCAGCGGACAAGACGGCGCGCCCAATACATTCAACATCACCGGTACGCACAAGTATCTATCCGAGCGCACCTTCTCGATCAACGTCTCCCTGCTGGAACGGCCGAGCGGAGAGACGCTTGCCCGAACAGGCGATCTCATCAGTGGCGATCCGCCGCTCGAGGTCAATGAGTTCTTTCTCGACATCGAAGCGTTGGAAGGCATCAATACCGGCGATCTGGTGCTGGTTACGTTCGAGCGCGCGGACGACGTCGAAGTGCCGCTGGACACCCACGTCGGCGCCTACATCGCCACGATCAACTGGGGCGACGGCCAGGTGGACGCGAACATCATTCCCTTCATGACGAGCGAAGATGTCACAGTCGTCGGCCAGCACACCTATGCGACCGCCGGCGAATACTATCCGTCGGTGACGCTGGTGGACGACAGCGGCGGGTCGTTCTCGGTCCAACTCATCGCCATCGTGGAGCCTGATGTAACCAGCTTGGTGAGCACCGTCGGGTCGGGCCTCGTGTACGACCCGGTCTCCGAGCGGTTCGTGGGTGAATTGACCGTCACGAATACCAGCAACGTTGACATCGACGGACCGCTCTACGTGGTGTTCCACGACCTGCCGGCCGGCGTCGTGCTCGAGAACATCGCCGTCGTGACCGGCGCGGGAGACCCCGTCTACAAAGCTGATCAAAGCCGGCTCGCCGCAGGTGCAAGTCTGCCCCCCATTGCGCTCGAGTTCAGCAATCCCGGCCGCGTGCCGATCAGCTATACGGTCCAGGTCTTCGATGGTCTGCGGCCCGAGCCCGTGGGTGGGGCGAGTCTTGTCTTTGAACCCAATCACGGTCAGGCGAGCGACGCGGTCTCGTTCATCGCGCGCGGCCAGGGCTACGCCATCGGATTGACTGCAGGAAATGCGTCGCTGGTGCTGAGCGGCAGTGCCAGGCAGGCGGGTGCAGCAGCCTTGATGGAAATCGTCGGTGCCAATCCGTCTCCCCTCGGTGTGGCGCTGGACCCCCAGCCCGGCGTCAGCAACTACTTCTCGGGCAACACGTCCATCACCGCCGTGCCGCACTACGGCCGCGTTCGCTATGCGGAGGTGTACGCCGGGATCGATGTCGAGTACTACGGCCAAGACGGCCTGCTGGAATACGATTGGATCGTTCGTCCGGGTGCGGATCCGGACAACATCGCCCTGCGTTTTGTTGGCGTGGACAGCCTGGTCATGGACCGCGCTGGCAACCTGCGATTGCAGGTCCCTGGCGGTGAGCTGGTGCAGCGTGCGCCGGTCGCGTACCAGATCGTCGCCGGCGCGCAAATTGAGGTCGCCTCTGCGTACGAAGTGCGGGCAGACGGTACGATCGGATTTGCGCTCGGCGCGTACGACCCGACGCGGGCACTCGTGATCGACCCGGTGCTCGTCTACTCGACCTACTTGGGCGGCAGCGGCGGGGAGACGGCCGCCGCGGTCGCCGTCGACGCAGCGGGCAACACCTATGTCACGGGAGAAACCGGCTCGCCCGACTTCTTCACCGTCAAGCCGTTTGATCCCGAGCTGAACCAGCCGGAGACGTCTCCTTTCTGGTTGAGCTTCGACGCCTTTGTCGCGAAGTTCGATCCTCAGGGCGTACTGGTGTATTCGAGTTACCTGGGAGGCGGATCAACGGTGGCGGGCGATGTCCGCGAGACGATCGGGCAATCCATCGCGGTCGATTCGGCCGGGCAAGCCTGGATCGGAGGAAGCACGCAGTCGTCGTGGTTTCCCACGACGACGAGCGCCCCCAGCGGGTTTGAGCCCGCTTCAAGTGCCGGCGCCGGATTCCTCACCAAATTGTCCGCGGACGGTTCGTCGATTCTCTATTCCGCGCTGATCCGGTCTACGCCACTTGACCTCGCCGTCGACGATGCCGGGGACGTCTATGCGACGGGTATCGGGTTCGCGCTGAAGCTCGATTCCGCGACAAACACGCTTCGGTACGTCGCACCAGTATTCGGAGTTGCCCGTGGTATCGCCATCGATAGTGTCGGACAAGCCTATGTGGCTGGGTTTACTGACTCCCCGGCATTCCCGACGAAGAACGCCCTGTTCCCGGAACTGCACAACCGCAGGTTCAACGAATTCGGCGAGGAGGTGACGTCCGCCGATGCATTTGTGATGAAACTGTCCTTCGACGGCGATGTGCTGTTTGCGACCTACCTGGGGGGCCAGTTCGCGGACGCCGTCCGTGACATTGCGGTCGATCGCGCCGGCGTGATCCACATCGTCGGCCAAACGGAATCCGACGACCTGCCAGTGCCCGGCGGACTCGACACGTCCCTGGGAGGCACCCAGGACGGCTTCCTGATCAGGCTGGCCAATGACGGCAGCAGCCTGCTGTACGGCACCTACGTCGGTGGCGGCGGCCAGGACTCGCTGACGGGAGTCGGCGTCGACGCCCAGGGACGGACGTATGTGAGCGGGGCGACAGGCACCGTGGATCTGCCGACCGTGCGTGCCCATCAACCGGCCTTTGGCGGCGGACCGCGCCACCAGGATGGTTCCTTCGTCTATCCGGATGGCTTTGCCGCGTCGATCGCGGCAGATGGCGGAGCTTTCACCTACCTGACCTACTTGGGTGGCGGCGGCTTCGATGAAGTGCGCGGCGTGGCCGTTGATCCCCGAGGGAACGCGAGCTTTGTTGGCGTGACCAATTCGCCGGATCTACTGACCAGGAATTCGGCCCAGTCGCGCCTGCTCGGCATCCAGGCGGACGCGTTCATCGTCCGCCTGCTGTCGGACGACGCCGGTACGATCACGTTGCACAACCGGCCGTTGACCGCGGTGGAAGGCAGCCCGTACAACGGACTGGTGGCCTTCTTCGCCACCAACGGCTCGGAAACCGCCGACCAGTTCTCGGCGATCATCGACTGGGGCGATGGTGTGAGCAGCGCTGGCACCATCGCCGGCAATTCTCGCGACGGCTTTCAGATCCTTGGCAACCACGTCTACTCCGACGTGGGCGCCTATGACGTCTTCGTGACACTGCGCGATTCGCTTGGCCGGATCGTGACCGCGACGAGCACAGGCGCTGTGACTGCGGCAGCGGAAGAACACGTGCTCTATCATGTTGCCATCGACACGGCGACGTGGGTCGGAACACAGGGTCTGTTGAGCTTTCAATTCAACCCTGGCGCAGTTCCCGGATCGCCCGACGCCGAGGCGCGGATCACCGCGTTGAACCTCTTCGGCGGTGCAGTCGGAGGGAGCGCGACCGCTGGCGACGTCTCGCAAGTCTCGAGCAGCGAATTCATCCTCAGGCCGTCGACCGCGCTCAATCGGCTCGTCGAGAACGTGGCGCTGGGGCCGCGTATCGAGTTTGATCTGGGATTCACCGGGCCCGGCCTCTCGCAACCCAGTGCGGGCAACTTCGCCGATGTGTTTGCGCTGCAGCTCCTGGACGCCAACGGTGTCGCGCCGCTGCTGAGCGCCGATGCTACCGCGAGCATCCTGCGTGTGCACCTGGCACCCGATGGTTCGACGCGCGCCGAGTCCTCGGGAGCGGCGGTGACGGTTGCGGCGAGCGGCCGCGCCACGGTGACGAATGGGCGGATCAACGTGGCGCTGGCGCCAGTCACAATCCAAGAGGGGCTGGAGTTCAATGGCCCCGTCGCCACGTTCACCAGTGGCAATCCGCGGGAGACCGCTGCCGAGTTCAGCGCCACGATCGATTGGGGCGATGGCTCGCCGGTCACGGTCGGTGGCATCTCCGGCAGCCATGGCAACTTCACCGTATCCGGCGCGCATGTGTATCAGACCGTCGGCTCCTATGCCCTGGCGGTGACAGTGGTCGAACCCGACGGCCTGGCCGCTGAGAGCGCCACGGGGCGCAGCATTCTCGCCGCGCAACTGTTCAATAATGACTGGGGGAGTATTCAGTCTCCGCCCAACTCACGGCCCGTGAGCGGGGATTTCAACGGTGACGGCATCCTGGACGTGGCGGTGGGAGGCTTCTGGCCCAACCCGACTATCCCGGGTCGTGGCGTAGGGATCCTGCTGGGTCGTGGCGATGGCTCCTTTGAACTGGGAGGATTCCAACCTTCCGGCAACAGCGCGATCGAAATTGCCGTCTCTGACTTCAACAATGACGGCAAGCTCGATGTGGCGGCCGCTATCTGGAACCGCGCCGAGAGCGTGGTCGAATTACTGCTCGGCAATGGGGACGGCACGTTGCAGCCTTCGATCCAACTCGCCGAGCTGCGAAACCCTGGCAGTATCGCCGCCGCCGATTTCAATCGGGATGGCCACATAGACCTGGCCTACACCGAGTCGTTTGCGCCCACGCAACACACCGGCAGCAACACACTCAAGATTGCACTGGGCAACGGCAGTGGCGACTTCGGGACACCGACTTCGGCGGCCATCCAGGGCGGTTTCAGTTGCCATATCTCCACGGCCGACATGGACGGTGACGCGGTGCCCGACATCGTGCTGTCCAGCTTCTCCTCGTTGGAGTTCCTTCGAGGCGTGGGTGACGGCAGCTTCGAGGCGTCGGTCGGCGTCGCCTTGGGAGCCTACTCCAACTCGCCCGCGCTCGAAGACCTCGACGGTGACGGCGTGCGCGATGTGGCGGCTGTCGACGGTGTCAACCTGAATATCCTTCGGGGCCGCGGCGATGGTACCTTCGATGCGCCGCTGCAGATTCCCGCGCCCCAGAGCTCGGCCGTCGTCGCCGCCGATTTCAACGGCGATGGCCGGCCGGACCTGGCGGCGATCCAGCAACTTCCCGGCAGCGTCGGCAGTGTCCGGGTCTTCATCAACGATGGCGCCGGAAATGTCGCGGACGGTGTCGCCTATGAAGGGATCACGTACCCCTCCCACATCGCGGCTGCCGATTTCGACCGAGACGGCCACATCGATCTCGCCACTTCAGGGACCTCTACGGTGATCAGCGTGTTGCCCGGCATCGGTGACGGCACTTTCGCTTCCGCCGTCCGCTATGCGTCGGGAATCGTCGATCCGTCGGGTGTCATCCGTCCGCAAGGCGTCTTAACCGCCGACGTAAACGGGGACTCCCACGTGGATGCGGTCCTGTTGACGTCGAACGGCCCCATCATCACGCAGCTGGGCAACGGCGATGGGACGTTTCAATCCATCGTGACCGGCGATGTGGGCCTTGGGTCCCATCGGACTCCCGTGCTGGCCGACTTCAACAACGATGGTCGGCTCGATCTGGCTGCCCCACTCGGATCGGGTATCGGGATCCTGTTCGGAGAGGGCGATGGCGCCTTTCCACTGAGTCGCGCCGAATGGGCTGGAGGCACCGCGGTCGTGCAGGGCGATTTCAATCACGATGGCCGGCTGGACCTGGCGACGGCCAACGTTCAGGGCTTTGGCAGGGACGTGAGCGTCTATCTGGCCAACGCGGATGGGACGTTTCCAGCGTATCAAGATGGGCTCCATTACGCGACCGGCAGCGGAGCGCGGTCGATTGTCACAGGCGACTTCAACGGCGATTCGCGGCTCGATCTGGCCGTCGCGAATGGGAGCTCGCGCACCGTGAGCGTATTGCTGGGCAACGCGGACGGCACGTTCGCGCCCGCGCTCAACATCCCCGTGGGGACCGTCGTCCAACCTACTTCAGGCATTGTGGCGCAAGCCCTCAAGACCGGTGACTTCAACAGTGACGGTCGGCTTGATCTGGTTGTGCTCGGTCATGACGGCAGCGGACGGGTGCTGCCTGGCAACGGCGACGGCTCATTCGGCACGGGGATAACGTTCACCACCACCACGGGTCCGGACGGTGGTCTCACGTTTGGCCACGAGGTAGCCGTTGGCGACTTCAATGCCGATGGCAAGCTGGACTTCGTTGTATCATCACAGACGCACGCCAACTTCTTTATCGAGGGAGGAGGTCTGAGCGTACTGCTGGGCAATGGCGACTTCACCTTCCAGGACGCCGTGACCTACTCCGACCGCGCTCGCCCCACCGCGATGACGTTGGGAGATTTCAATGGGGACGGCCGGCTCGACATCGCCTCGGCCAACGTCAACAACGGCACGACAGAGAGCGGCCTGGTGGGCATCCTCCTCGGCAATCCAGACGGAACGTTTCAAACGGCCGTCAACTACGCCACCATTGGGGCCAATCCACGAGCGATCGCCGCCGGTGACTTGAACGCCGACGGTATTGACGATCTTGCTGTCGTGAATGGGTCCGGCGACACGGCGATCCTGCTTGGCAACAGGAACGGGACTTTTCAGCCGGCACTCAATTACGCGACCTCCGGCGATGGCCTGCTCGGTGGCCCGATTGCAGTGACCATTGACGACTTCAATGGCGATGGTCGAGCCGACGTGGTCGCAGGACGCGCGCTGCTGTTCGGCAGTGGCGACGGGACCTTTTCCAACCAGCGGTTGTTCACATACGTTCCACCGGTGTTCAACGCGGACATCGGTCGGTCGTCGGATCCCCACGAGATTGCCGCGGGCGACCTCAACGGCGACGGCCACGTGGACCTCGTGGTGGCCATGTTTGGCACGGCGGTGGTTCTGTCCGGGAATGGGAACGGCTCATTTCTTCAGCCGATCCGTTTGACGCTGCCGGCGGCGGCCAACCTGGGTAGCCATGCGGCACGAGTCGGCCTGGCTGACCTGGATGGCGATGGTGACCTCGACGTCGTGGCCGTGCACCAGAAT
>JALOQX010000416.1 GCA_025459265.1 Pirellulaceae bacterium
GGAGCGATCGGGGACATCGTGTACGCCAAGTGCTATTGGAACGGCGGGGAGATCTGGGTGATCGAGAAGGAGCCCCTCTGGAGTGACATGGAGTGGCAGCTGCGGAACTGGAATTACTTCACGTGGCTCTCGGGCGATCATATCGTCGAACAGCACGTCCATAATCTCGACGTGATGAACTGGGTCCTCGGCACGCACCCGGTCAAGGCCGTTTCCGGACTCGGGGGGCGCCAGGTCCGCACCGATGAGAAGTACGGCAACATCTTCGACCATTTTGCCGTCGAGTTCGAATACCCCGGCGGCGTGTCGATGTTCAGCCAGTGCCGGCAGATCAACGGCTGCTTGAACAAGGTCCAGGAGTTCGTCCAGGGTACCGGTGGTGTGAGTAACTGCTGCGACTATATCGGGCCGACGAAGGGTGAGCCCTGGACCGTGTCGAAGCGGAAGAAGGATGAGCTGCGCGATGATCCCTACACGCAGGAGCATCTGAACCTGATCGCCAGTATCCAGGCCGGCAATCCGATCAATGACGCCCAGGCGGTGGCGGAAAGCACCCTCACCGGCATCATGGGGCGCGAGGCCGTCTACAGCGGTCAGGAAGTGACCTGGGACGACGTCTCGCAGTCGTCGCTGCGATTGGGACCCGAGGAGTACCAGTTCGGTCCGTATCCGGCGCCGCCCGTCGCGATGCCCGGCATCTATCGGTTCGCGTGAAACGTGCAACGACAGGTTCTCCTGGTGGGAGAGATGACATGAAAACTGACAAGCTGGCCCAGTCGGTGACTCGTCGCAACATGTTGACTTCGACACTCGGCGCAACCAGCCTGGCCGCGCTGGCCGCGGCACCGGCGTTGGCCGCCGCGCCGCGTGCCGGCGGACTGCAGGGCAAGAAGGTGCTGGTGGCCATCGGTGACTTCAGCGAGGGGATGGAAACCTATTACATGGTCTACCGGCTGGTCGAAGAGGGAATCAAGCCGGTCGTGGCCGCCAGGGAAGTCAAGCTGTTGCAGACGGTGGTCCACGACTTCGACCCGCAGTACTCCAACTACACGGAGAAGCTCGGCTACTTCATCCAGACGGATATCGCCTACCGCGACGTCAACCCGGCCGATTACGACGGGTTCCTCGTGCCTGGCGGACGCGGCCCGGAAGAGGCGCGGCAGTACGCCGAGGCGCTGGAGATCACGCGGCACTTCATTGACAAGGATTTGCCACTGGGCGCCATGTGCCACGGCCCGCAACTGGTGTACGCGGCGCGGCCGATGAAAGGCCGCCGGATCGCCGCGTATCCGGGGATTCGCGCAGACATCGAGGCCGCCGGCGCGACGTTCGTGGACGAACCGGTCGTCGTGGACCGCAAGCTGGTCACGTCGCGCGGCTGGCCCGACCTCCCGTACTTCATGCCGAAGTTCCTGGAGGTCCTGGCACAGGCGTGACCGGCGCCTGCGGCGCAGTCCTCGCCTGCGGCGCAGTCCTCGCCTGCGGCGCAGTCCTCGCCTGCGGCGCAGTCCTCGCCTGCGGCGCAGTCCTCGCCTGCGGGCGCAGTCCTCGCCTGCGGCGCAGTCCTCGCCTGCGGCGCAGTCCTCGCCTGCGGCGCAGTCCTCGCCTGCGGCTGCGGGTTAAACGAGACGGCCACCAGTCCCCGGACGCTCAGTACTCGCGATCCTTCACGATGCCGGGTTGGGGCACCGGGTACTTGCCGTCAGGCCCTGGGAGGAGCGGCGCGGGCGAATCCAAGGTGAGCTTGTCGACATCGGGCGCGAACTCGTGCTCGTGGTCGAGCATCTGCTGGTAGGTGATGACCTGTCCGGTGTGGGCGGCCATGCGGCCCATGGAGCTCACCAGGCTCGCCTCCGCGCCGCGCTGGACCTCGTTGTAGGGCTGATCCTGGCGGATGGCTTCCAGCAGGTCGTCCCATTCCACGTCGTAGGGATTCGGCTCCTGATCGCGCGGGAAGGACCAGATCAGTTCAGGGCGCGCGATGCGCTGCTGCTTGTAGATCGCGCTGCGGGACGGCATACCGGCGTCGATCGAGATGACTGCCTGGCGTTTGCTCCCGTGCACATAGCTGCCGAACTGGTCGTGACACCCGGCAATGCAGCGGCCGTAGAGGAACAGCTTGGTGCCGTCCTCGAACGTGTATTCGACCGAGTAGTTATCGAAGTTCTGGTCGACATCGTCGCCCCGATAGTGGCGCCCGCCGGTGGCCTGCGCCTCGACCGGCCAGGCACCTTTCATCCAGCAGCACTCGTCGATGTTGTGGATGTAGAAATCGCTGTAGCAGCCGCCGCTGGCCCAGAGGAAACTGTGGAACCGCCGGATCTGGTACAGCAGATCCGACTGCTCCGGCGGCTTGGGGGGGGAAAGGAAGGAACCGATCGGGCCGTGCATGCGGTACGCACGCAGCGTCACGATGTCGCCGATCTCCCCGGCCTGAATCCGCTCGTGCAGCGCGCGCCGGGCCCGGCAGTGTCGCCACATGAGTCCGACGCCGACCTTGAGGTTCTTGGCAATCGACGCTTCGGCCAACGCCAGCATCTTCCGCGTCGAAGGACCGTCGACCGTGACCGGCTTCTCCATGAAGACGTGCAGCCCTTTGTCGATCGCGTAGGCGAAGTGCACCCAGCGAAAGGCGGGCGGAGTGGCCATGATCACCACGTCACCCGGCCGCAGGCAATCCATGGCCTGTTTGTAGGCGTCGAAACCGACGAACCGGCGCTCGGGAGGTACGTCCATGCGATTGGCCACCTGGCCCTGCAGGCCTTCGTAACTGGTCGCCAGCCGGTCTTCAAACACGTCAGCCATCGCCACCAGCTTCACCGGTCCTCCCTTCGCATTGACGGCGTTGGCCACGGCCCCCGTGCCGCGGCCTCCGCATCCGACCAGCGCCAGGCGAAGCGTATTGTCCTCGTGCGCGTGAACGTGAGGCACCGCGAAACTCAGCGCGGCGGTGGCGGCCGCGGCGACGCCCGCCTGCTGGAGGAACTCACGACGGGACGGGTCCGGGCGACGGAGGTTGGTCATGGTGGGGGTGCTCCCTGGAAAACGAGGAAACGGTGAGGTTGTCGGTGGCAGGACGCGCCGGCACCGTGCGGCGGGGGTCAACGAGCCCGCGCACGGCCGGCAGTCGCAGGACGTTCCCATTATCACCTCCGAGTCGGCCAACCTCAATCCACGGTCGCGGGGTTGGGCGGAACCTGAGGCCGTCCGAGGTGGTTTAAGTGGGACGCGTAGCGTACGCTACACGGAATTGCGTGATTCCGGGAAGTCCCGGGTGGCTGGGGACGAACGAAGTGAGCCCCCAGCGTTGTGCGTTCCGGCGGATGGCTGCGCTCGCCCCCGGCCACCCCAGGATCAAGCATTCCCGGCATCCGGCAATTCCATTCCGATGAATTGGTTGTTTTCCTCGCCGGAGAAAAGTAATGAAATTGAGGGCGAAATTGACAGTGTCGAT
The DNA here is from genome assembly GCA_025459265.1 of Pirellulaceae bacterium. Taxonomy (GTDB): domain Bacteria; phylum Planctomycetota; class Planctomycetia; order Pirellulales; family Pirellulaceae; genus JAAYDI01. The sequence continues at coordinate 3,455 of JALOQX010000416.1, forward strand.
GCTGCTAAGTGCGGCAGTACTGGCCGGTATCAGCAGTTCGGCCTGGGCCCAACGGCCAGGCGGCCGTGGCCCGGGCGGTGGCGGGCAATTGCCCGACGCGGCCCCGGTGGCCCGCAACGACGCTGAGCAGCGGGTCCTCACCGCACTCGAGGAGATGCGGCAGGGACCGCGCTTCGCGAACGTCTCGCCAACCGACGGCCGCCTGCTGCGGATGCTCGCCGAGTCGATCAATGCGCAGGTCGTCGTGGAGATCGGCACCTCGACCGGCGAATCCGGCACCTGGTTCGCGCTGGCGCTTCGGTCAACCGGCGGCCACCTCTACACTCACGAGATCGACGAAGGCCGAGCCAAGGTCGCACAGGAAAATTTCCGCAAGGCGGGCGTCGACGATCTGATCACGATCATCCTGGGCGACGCGCACGAGACGGTCAAACAGCATAAAGACCCGATCGACATCCTGTTTCTGGACGCGGACAAGGAAGGTTACATCGATTACCTCGAAAAGCTGCGACCGCTCGTGCGGCCGGGTGGGTTGATCATCGCCCACAATATGAACATGCGTCAGTCGGATCCCGCGTTCGTCAAGGCGGTCACGACGGATCCCGAACTGGAGACGCTGATCCTGCTGAAGGAAGGCACGGGTGTCGGGGTCACGATGAAGAAGAGGAAGTAGCCCGATGATCGCGCGGTCGGTCCGTCGCCCCCTGGCGTGGTTCCTGCTGCAGTGCGCGGTGCTGGGGATGGCGCTTTGGTACAGCGGACGGCTGGCACCCGAGCGTGTGCCGGACACGGCGTCGTACGAGGAGTTTTCGTTCGTGTCGTGGCACGACGCGCTCTCGGCACAGCGCACGCTCGGCTACCCGCTCTATCTGCAGCTGACGGGGTGGCTCGACGACGCCCAGCGCCTGGCGCCGGCAGGGCATGTTTTGCTGCACGGATTGGCCGTCTGCGTGGTCTGGCGCGCGTTGGTCGCGCTGGGCTGGTCGACGTCGTCGGGCATGATGGTGGCCAGCAGTCTGCTGTACGCGAATGTGTTCTTGCGCTACGTCCAGGCGCTGGCCCCGGATTGTCTGGCAGCTTCCTGCGCGATCGCGGCCGTCGGCAGTCTGCTGTTGGTGGTGGCCCGCCCGCGGCGTGTGCGCTATTGGATCTTGCTTACCGTGACGGTGCTCGGTACGTATCAGCTGCGGCCGGCGTACCTGTTCGTGCCCGTGTTGGTTCCGGTGTTGGGTGGCGGGCTGTATTGGCTTAGAGCCGAGGTTCCACGTCGGATTGTGCGCAGTGCGGCACTGCTGCTGGCGTTGGGTGCGGTGTGCCTCGTGCCGCTCCTGGCGTTTTCCCTGCTGCGTTTTTGGGTCGTCGGCCAGTTCGGGCCGGTGGCCTTTGGCGGAATCAGTGTGGCTGGCGTCGTGTCGAGTTTCGTGACGCTGAAAGACGTGGACCGGATGCCCGCGGCAGTGCAGCCGCTGGCGGGGGCGATTGGCATCCTGCGTCAGGCACGCGCCGCAGTGTCGCCCGATTTTCCCGCGCAGCCGACCAGCAGTTACATGGTGATCGAGGGTCAGTTCGACGCAGCGGCGTGGGAAGTGTGCGTTCCGGCCGCTCGCGAACACTGTGGTGCGGGCTGGCCTGAGATCAATCGGAGTCTGCTGGAGTACTCGGCCGCGGTGATCCGCTGCCGGCCGGGGGCGTACGCGAACTGGCTGGCCAAGGCGTTCGTGCGCGGGTGGTACATGATCGTGTCGGAACTGATCATGAACCCGATCTACCTGACCGTCATGCTCCTGTTGTGCGCGGTCCAGGCCGTGATGGTTGTGCAATTAAAGAGGTCACCAACCCCGGTGATGCGATCATTACCTGACCGCAGTTTCTGGGAGTTCAACACGCTGGCGCTGGTCGCTTTGTCTTTTGCGCTGGCCAAAGTCCTGTTTGTGATTCTCACGACCCCGCCGCTGGGCCGCTTCACGGACGCTGCCGGCATGCTCCTGCCGCTGGTCCTCGTGCAGGTGTGTATCCATCGCATCGAGCTGATCAGCGCACTCAGGCGGGGTGCGTAGTTGACGATCGGGGTTCCCCATCGGGCAATCCGCTGGGGGAGCGGAGTCGGCCCCCCGGTGCTTGTGAGATCGTCTCACTTTTAAGTGGTGTTGCTATTGGACTTAGCAGCGTTCTGGCGAGGGCGGTGGAGCGTCAGGGTGTTTTGGGCCAAGACGAGCAGGCCGACTTCCGCGACGGCGCGACGCAGGCTTCGGCCATGAAGTCGGCAGAAATTGCGGTGCTGCTTTGCGTCGGCGAAGGCGTGCGCGATTTCCCGCTCCCCATCCGGCCCTGTGCCGGTGG
>JALOQX010000417.1 GCA_025459265.1 Pirellulaceae bacterium
CCCGGTTCGAACGCGACCGGAATCGTGCGATCGATCAGGTAAAACGCGCGATGGCGTTTGGCCGTGCCGGCATCCGACCCGAGCTCCTTGCCAAGGCGGAATCCGTCCGGGTGCGCCAACAGTCCGTGCGGTGTGTTAGCGTCCGGACTCGGTTCGACTTCGAAGAACCCGACAGTGATCCACACGGCGTAGACGTTGGACCGCGTCGTGACCAAATTGCCCAGCCGATCAATACCTTGATACTGGAAGTACGGGTTGCGATCCGTGCTGTTGTACGGCTCGTTGGAGTTGTTGGCCAGCCAGGGGACACTGGGGTTTGCGTCGTAGCCGACCGCGTTACTGCGCAAGAGCGTGGTTTCGACTTCCAGCCGATCCAGCCGGTTCGGACCCGATAAGGGCGGCGGCACGAGCCGGCCTGCGCCGACTGGCCGGAACGGATTGGCAAAGAACGACGGGAAGCTGTCATTCGGCTGGAAAATATCGTCGTCTGGTGTCGTGTCGTTGTCGTATCCGCGTCGACTGCTGATAAACCGTTCCCAAGTCGGACCGGGGTGACCCGCCAGAAGGCCGGCCCAGATGCCTTCGTCGTAAATCGTATTCAGGTTGATCCGTCCCGGATCGCGGTAATTCGAGATGCGGTTAAACGGCGGCCGGAAGAACGTCGTGCTGGGATCCGGATTGGCCGTGAAGAGTGTCGGATTGAAGTACAGGTCGGTCTCGTTGTCGCTTGTCTGGAAGAAGTTCAGCAGATGACCGAACCGCGCGGGCGCGCCCGGCGCGTAGGTGGGATCAACGGGAGGCGTAATCGCGTACTCGTAGGGCAGACGCGACGACCGTGATTTCGGCACCAACATGAGCTCATATTGGCTTACGAATGGCCGGTTGTTCCATGTGAGCCAGGGGAAAGGATTCGCTCCGGGGCTCGTTGGATCGGGGTCCAGAAATGGCGCACCCTTGTAGAAGTCGGCCGGCCGAGACTGCAATGGCGCCGGAAACGGTGTGATGGGTGGATAGCCGGTCGAAGTGCTGTACCCCATCCCGTACGATTCGTTCAGGTAGCCGAACGTGTTGCGAAGCACCTGATCGGCATAGTGCGTCGCAACGGATTCCGGATCGCTGGGGGGCGACTGGACGCCCGTTTCGAAAACTGCCGGCTCATGCTTCCACAGCGCCCGCGGCTCGTCGGTGGCGATCCACTTGCGGCCGCGCTCGCGCGTCGTCATCCGCGGCTCCTCGGAGCCCGCGTTGCTGTCGACATCGGACGTGACGCCGTTGAACGCCGACAGATCGCACGACATCGTGTCGATCGTGCGGTACGGGTTGAGGACCGGATCGTAGGGCAGGACCGGACTGGCCAGTCGCTGCAGGTGAACTACGCAGTAATCATCGGTCGTACCGTCCTGCATCAGTTCGGGATCGGTGTCAAGCGGTTCATCCAGCGCCGGCGTGTACTCGCCCTCGTAATCCGCGCCGGCCGGGTCCCAGACGGCCCCGCCTGGTCCCGGCGGATTGGGAGCGATCCCGTGGTCGGGATAACCACCCACCGGTTCCGACACGCTTAAGGAGCGCGGCCGATTAATCACGACAGCCACAGCCGGCTGGATGTCATTTGGATTCGGCTCAGGTGCTAGTGGAACCGGATTGAGGTTCGAATTATGCCACACCTGCGCCTGGTGCTGATTTGCGTCGAGGTTGGGTTCAAGCACGATCCGGCGCGTACTGTTGTAAAGCAGCCCCCCTGCACCGTCCTCTTGGGCGTTAGTTCGCCGACCCAGCGTGGTCACATAGTCCGTCGGTAGGCCCTCCCAGGGCGTGCCGTTAGGAAACGTGAATGTCCCGTTGTTGTTGGAATCGAACCCCCCGCCACTGTAGTCTTTGCTTTGACCAGCGGACCCGATCAATGCGTAGCGCCCCGGCAGGATGGGCGCCACCGGCAGATTCGTGAAGTACGGCGTCTCGACACCGCTGACGGGACCCGGAAACGGCGTGAAATAGACGCTCCGCTCGATCGCGCTCACCGGCATCCGCTCCGCCGGGTTCCAGTGGTCCGGATCGCGTCCCTGGTCGGAGCCCTTCACGACGATCAACCGCCACACGGGAAACCGGACGTGCGGACCTTCGGTCACCTGGTTGAGCATGACCCCCCCGGCCCAGTTGCCGTTGTAGTAAAACTCGCCCGGCGCACGTTCATCGCCTGCCCAGGGGTTGTAGAGTTCCACGAAGAACGAACCGCGTGGGCGCAGCCGCTGGTCGAAATCTTCGTTTGGGTCGTCCTGCTGTGTGCCGCCCCCCACGCTCAAGTCCTCCGTGCGCCGATCGTGGAACGCGATAGCCTCCGTAATCAGCAACTCCGGCCGCTCGCATCCCCACACGAGGCCGCGCTCCAGATGCGCGTCATCGGCCGTGCCGAGCACACCGTCCACGTCCCAGCCGTTGTTGTTGTGCGACCCGCTCGACGCGTCGTAGTTGAACGGATTGAGGTCAAACTCGAACGGCGTCATGATCGAGTCCGAGTCGCGGAAATCCGCGACGTTGATGGCCCACTGGGCGATGCCGTAGGCGGTCTCCTTCTGCGCCTCCGCCGGGTTGGCGGGAGGGGTCCCGTCAAAATCAATCTGCACGTTGGCCGGCTTGATGGCCATCATCAGCACGTACAGGTGCTTGGCGAAGAGGTGCCGGGCGCGGAACGCATCGTTGTCGGCGGCACCGACATCACCGTCGTTGTCGTGGTCAAACGGAATGCCGCCCCAGATGGTCTCATTGCTCGCTTCCTCGCCGCGGAACGCGCCGCCACCAAAGCCTGCCTCGCGAACGCCGTGATCGTCCACAATCCGATTGTTCCCGCCCGCCACCGGGCTGGGCTCCTCCTGGCCATTGCCGAATGGTCGATTCACGTCCATGCGCACGCCCAGGACCACCTCGGGCGAGAGCAGCAGCGCCAGATCACTATTGAGCCGCGCGATCTGCACTGGATCCTCGAGTTGCGCGAGCGAGAGTCCACGTTCGGCGATCAGCCGCGTGCGGACGACATCCAGGATGTGCCGCGGCCGATCGATCCCGAGTGCGGCAAACGCCGCACGCAGTTCCGGCCACGGCAACGTGCCGGGCGAGGGTGGATCGTAGCTGTCGGTGGTCACGCCGCGCCGCGCGGTCGGATTGTTCCGGAACACGTCGACCAGATGCCATAAGCGGTCGGGGAGACTCGGCGCATCCACGTCGTGCGGCCGCAGCAGCCGTTCCAGCTCCCCTGTGGAAAACGCCGTGTCGGCCGTTGGTGCAAGCATCGTGTTGGGCAGGGCTTCGGGGAGTCGCGCGGTCGTCATGCCGCGCGGCGCGTTGGCCGAGAGATTCAGCTCGTAGGCGGTGTTGACCAGCAGGTTCGGCTCGGTGGAGCGTTCCCACAGCGGCATCCCGCGATAATCCAGGCCGAACGCGAACTCGCCGCGCAGATCGTACGGGCTCGAAAATGCGGCCAGCGGGGTGGTCGGATAGAAGTAATTGGTCGGCGCTGCCAACGGCCAGGCAGGCGGGAAATCAAGCATCTTGAGCTGCGCTAACGGCTGAATCGCGTCGTCACCCGGCAGCGCGTTGAATCCGTAGCGGCCGGGCAGGCCATTGGCCGGGTTTCCCTGCAGCAGCCAGCGATACTCGTCCGCCAGGCTCGCAAACAGCGGCGCCAGACTGATTTCCGGCGGCCCATACCCTTGCCCATAGGGCACAATGTTCGAGAGCGTCGAACCCGCGGCGATGGGCAAGACGACCGGCAACGGCTCCGTCTGTGTCGCCGGAGGCAACATCGTCAGGTGCGACAAGTTTCCATGTGCATTCAGATTCAGCTTGCCGTCCATGTCCGTACACAGGATGGCATACAACGGCTTGTAGCGGCGCCCGGTGGGATCGGTCTGGATGGGTGCGCCCAGGTCGAGCCACATCGCGTCGCGCGTCCCGTCCCCGTCGCAGTCCACGTCCCACGGCCCATTGATCAACGCACTGGTCAAGGCGACGTCATTGTCCAACACGTCGTCCGCCGTGTCGGGCACGCCATCGGGGCCGGGCAGCCAGCTGCCGGCCATCAGCGCCAGGTTGCCGCCGTCGAAATGCGGATGGTCCCAGGGCATCGGGCGAAAGACCACCGCCCGCCGGAACTCGCGATAGCGCTGCGGATCCGGGCACGCGGCGTTGGTGGGGTCCCACATGCCCGAACTGTGGTTGGACCAATAATTGATCAGCGACACCGGATGGAAACTCGGCAGCACCAGCGGTTGGCCGGGGTTGTTGGGATCCGGCACCAGCGCCGCCAGGGCGACATTCTGATAGTCCGCCGCATCGTAGCTCTCGTTCAGCCCGCCGAGCAGGTAGTTTGTGTTCGTCAATGCGGGCGCTTCACCGAAGCGATTGGGCAAGAGGGCGTGCGGAAAGGACACGCCGTTGATCGTGATCTCCTGCCGCAACTGGCCATACTCCGGCAGGCTGCCGTCGGCCACATAGCCGGCTCCTGTCCCGCTGAACGCGCGGCCATTGATCACGAACTGGTTCTGATGCAGCGAGACCGGAATGTTCAGGTCATCACGGTTGGGCAGCAGCACGCGAAACGTGGCCAGCGGGATCGGCGGGGTCACGTCCAGCGAGTAGCCCACGATCCGCGTGCTGATGTTGGCCAGCGGTCCGTTGACAAACGTCAGCACGCAGCCGTTGAGGAACCCGGCGGACCGCAGTCCCTGGCTGGCGTCGCTCACCGTGTTGACACCCTGCAGCCGGGCGACGAACCGCACGAACTGGCCGTTCGCCTCCGCGGTCGCGTCCCCGTCCTGCTCATCGCCCGATCGAGCAGCTTGTCGGGCGGCACGCCGTAGCGTTCCTTGCGCGCACTGGACTCGGCCGCGCGCCGGAACTGCCCCGACAAGACGGTAAACGTCAGGCCGACCACCACCAGCAGCGTCAACAAGGTCAGGACGATGAGCAGGACCACG
>JALOQX010000418.1 GCA_025459265.1 Pirellulaceae bacterium
CGCTGCGGGGGAGGAAATCCGCCGCGACAGCGGCAACCTGTCGCGTGACGACATCCGCGCGCTCTTCCGCAGCCCGGACTCGTGGTTCTGAGGCAAATGGGACAGGGACATTTGCCGCGGGAGACGTGGCAAGATGGGTATTTGCCGGCGTCGTCACTCACCTGGGATGCTGATGTGACGAGTACGTGTTGTCGTGCTTCACCGCTGGCCCGCGTCACGGCTCCCGAGGCGCCGGCGGCGGGTCTGTGCGGCCGCGGCGCGCTCGTAGCGGACCAGGCGGACCGACTTGCTGCCCCAGCCGCGGCCCATCACCACGCGGTGCCAGCTGACCGACAGCGGTTCACTCTCTGACGAGAATTCGCGGATGTAGTGTCCTCGCATCGTCGCGGGCGTATTGGCCGGCGGAGTACGTGTGGCGCGTTCGAGCTCCTGCGGCTGGTTCAACACGGCGGCCAGTCCGGCCGCCTGCAGCATCTGGAAATAGCCCAACGGCGACAGTTCGTGGTAGCAGATGTCGATCTTCTTCCGCGCTTCCCAGCTGGCGTCGCCGCCGGCCTCGTCGAGCAACTGCCGTTTGGTCACCCAGTCGACGGCACCGACCAGCTGGGTCGGCACTTCTCCGGACAACTGATACTGTTCCAGTGCGCCCAGCACCTCGTCCCAGGCGTCAATTACTTCGTGCGCTTCCTCAGGGACATCCGGATGACGCGCCACATACTGCTGACAGGCACTCCAGTAGAATCGCTGCAGCTCCAGCGCGGTGACCTCGCGACCGTCGACCAGCCGGGCACGCTGCGTCAGACTCTGGTCGGCGCAGAAACCGTGCAGGGCGTCGATCGGCCGCGCGAGAAGGGCCAGCGGCGGCAGCTCGCCCGCCTCAATCACATCCAGGACCAGTGCCGTCGTTCCCACGCGCAGGAACTCGGCCGTCTCGCACATGTTCGAGTCGCCCAGGCCGATCTGCAGCCGCTGGCGCGCACGCCACAAGTGCCGGAGATCGCCCGGCGCGAACCACGCATCCACGCACAAGGACTTGAAGAAGTGCCCGCAGGTGAACACCGGTCGGTCACGCCAGAATCCGCCCAGGCCCAGCAGGCAGTTGACGGCCGGCGCTTTGTCAGCCAGATGAAAACGACCTTGGTCATCCAACAAGCCCGCACCGGCCACCAGGCAGCGGCTGACCAGAAACGGCACCAGCTGGCGACGCGTGCGGCGAAACGCCGTCAGCGCGATCAGGGCCCATAGGCACATCGCCAGCGGCGCGTAGATCAAGCGGGTCAAACCCAGCGACAGCGTCTCCATCCAGACCGGCGTGGGCATCCCGGTCTCACGGCCTTCCGCCAGATCCCGGCCAAACAACGCGACGGCCACGCGGTGCGAAGGTCGCGCCAGCCAGCGCAGCGGCAGATAGATCAACCCTGCCACCGCCAGATACAACAGGCAGGTCACGATCATCAGTGCGACGCCGGCCCAGGCCAGCAGCAGCAGCGGCGCCAGCAGCACCAGCCCCACACGCCACACCCACAAGGACCAGGCCGACCCCAGGACCGCTTCGTAATTCTCCTGGGCACCGTAGACGTGACCCCGTCCGTCGCGATCGTTCTTGACCAGCGAGACCAGCCCGTCGACTTCCGCCATCCGCGCACATTGGCTCAATAACTGATCCATCGCGCGCTGATACCGGACGGCCTCGAGCGGCCCGCGACACTCCGGCGTCGAACCTTCAATCAAACCGCTGCCCGCCGCCGGCCGCTCGCCCTCAAACCACACCGCGCCCCCATTGGCCAGAAACAACCCCTCCTTGAAGTGCCGCGCCGGCGCGGTGGGAACGTGCCGTTTCAAGCGGGCAACAAGCGCCTGGTACAGTTGGTACCGAGTGGGCGGATCGGCAAGCCCCTCAGCGGGACGGAAACGGATGGCGTACTCCGTTTCCAGTCCGACCAATCGGTCAAGAGTGGGCACGCTATTCGCCACCGTGGGGGACTGTGGTTTCGTCCAGGTATCGCTGGCTCTCGTCGACCGCATCTCGGCGGACCTGCTCCACAACCGCCAACCACGGCTGCCCGGTCACCGGCTGCGATGTCTCGGACTCGACCGTCGCGATTCGATTTGGCTCTGTCTTCATGCTGGGTCACCCTTTCCTGGTACACTTCCCATCCTAGCCAAGGGGTGGGGGGCTGGCAAGCAACGCGAGCGCTGGGGGCTCGCTGCGCTCGTCCCCAGGCACCCGGGCTCGCCGCGCTCGTCCCCAGCCACCCGAGAGCGCTGGGGGCTCGCTGCGTTCGTCCCCAGCCACCCGGGCTCGCTGCGTTCGTCCCCAGCCACCCGGGATCGCTCCGTTCGTCCCCAGCCACCCGGGATCGCTCCGTTCGTCCCCAGCCACCCGGGAATTCCCCAACACCGAGCGAATCCACTACGATGACGACCTGCCGGGCTGTGATGCCCGGCCCGCGTCCTCACCAACGGTATGACGGCATGAAGACACTCATCCGAAACGCGACCGTTGTATTGCCCGAAGGCTGCTGTCGCACATCGGTCCTGATCGATGGGGCCCGCATCGGGGACATTGATCCGGCAGTCCAGCTGGCGGTCGACGAGTCGGTCGACGCGTCGGGTCTGTACCTGCTGCCGGGTGTGATCGACGACCAGGTCCATTTCCGCCAGCCCGGCCTGACGCACAAGGAGGATCTCCGCCACGCCTCGCGTGCGTGTGCCAAAGGCGGCGTGACGACGTTCTTCGAGATGCCCAACACGCGCCCCAGCACGATCTCCTGCCAGCTGTTGGCTGACAAACTCGCGCTCGCGTCATCCCTGAGTCTGGTCAACTACGGCTTCTATATCGGCGCCACGCCGGAGAATCTGCCCGAGCTGCAGCAGGCCGAGCGGACACCGGGCATCAAGGTCTTCATCGGTTCCAGCACGGGCGAACTGCTGGTGGACGACCAGGAGGCGTTGGAGCGGATCTTCGGCCAGACCACGCTACCGATCTGCGCCCACTGCGAAGACGAGTCCACGTTCCAGCGGAACCTGGCGCGCTGGGGCGGGACGGGACGGGTCGCCGATCATTCGCGCGTGCGGGACGAGGCCGCCGCGGTGATCGCCACGCAGCGCGCAGTCGAGCTGGCCCTGCGCCACCGCCATCGATTCCATGTGCTGCACATGTCGACCGGGGCCGAGATCGAACTGGTGCGCCATCACCACCAGCTGATCACGGCCGAAGTCTGCCCGCACCACCTGTTCTTCAACGTCGACCACTACCCGCGCCTCGGCTCACGCATCCAGGTCAACCCGTCGGTCAAGACCGCGCAAGACAACCGGCAGCTCTGGCAGGCGCTGCTGCAAGGGCAGATCCAGGTGATCGCCACCGACCACGCACCGCATACGCTCGAGGAAAAGCAGCGGCCGTACCCGCAGTCGCCCTCAGGCCTGCCTGCGGTCGAGAACGCCCTGGCCCTGCTGCTCAATCAGGTCAACCTGGGCCGCTGCGCGCTCGAGCAGGTCGTACACTGGATGTGCGAGGCGCCGGCGCGCGTCTGGGACGTGCTCAACAAAGGCGCGATCATGCGCGGCTACGATGCCGACCTGGTGCTGGTCGATCTGCACAAACAGGCGGAAATCCGCGACGAGCACCAGGAGACCAAGTGCCGCTGGAGTCCCTGGCACGGTACGACACTCACCGGTTGGCCTGTCCGCACGTGGGTGCTGGGCCAGGAAGTCTTTCGGGAGGGCCGGTTCGACGAGTCGCACACCGGCCGCGAAGTCCAATTCGATCACGCGCTGGGCGGATACTGGCAGCGCCGCCTGAGCTAAAGCTCGATGTTCTTGCGTTTGGCCAGCGTCTTCAGGCTGTACTGGAAGTACGGAAACGGGTACGGCGGGTACCGCTTGCGGGCGTAGTCGAAGCAGGCGTAGACCATGGACACGGGAATCTTCTTTTCCACCACCAGCTTGACGACCAGATCGATATAGAGCCGCTCGTTCTCCCGCGTGGCCTTGAGTCCATTGACCAGCTGGTCGCGCAGCTGCTGCGGATTCACCTCGGCCGACTTGCCTCGGTCACCGGCCAGCGCGTCGCCCACCACGCCGGCACCGGACAACAACAACAACGTGCCCAGCACAAGGGACAGAGCTTTCATGCCGCCGGCCTCCTGCAGCGTTGTGGCGCGCCGCGCATTGTAGACGGGCCGGCACGCGGCCAGACCGCCGCTGCGCGTCGCACGATCGCCCGTGACGAGGGCGACCTTCTAG